>CAIZQU010000147.1 GCA_903935205.1 uncultured cyanobacterium
ATCCCAATGATCTTCCCGAGTTTCGCTGGATCAACATCCTACAGGGCAATCTGAAAACCAGCTTCAGCGGCACTTTTCATGCCTGTGATTATAATAAATATGCGAAACGCTATTTGGGTGCTTTCTGCTTCTTGTTCAACAGGCGCTTTAAGATGGCGGCAATGACGGAACGGATCGCCAATGCAGTCTGCGTGTGTAGGCCTTACCCGGAGAGGGACCTGAGGTCTGCGGAGCTTCATGCGTAATCAAGACCAGGCTTGAAGCCCCTGTTGCGGTTGCTCCGGGGAGCTGGTGATCTCCACGATGCGCCTGATCGAGGCAGGTGTGGCCAGGGCATCCAGGCAGACCCTGGCCACCAGCCTCCGCGACAGGCTGCCGCTCTCCTGGCCGCCGGCACCGCTGAAGCGGATCCCCTCCCGATCCAGGTCCGCCTCCGTTTCCTTGAGGCCACCGGGCCGGACCACGGTCCAGTCGAGGTTGCTTTCGGCCAGCCAGCGCTCGCCCAGCCCTTTCCAGACCAGAATCATCTCGAACAGGTTGAGGGGATGCAGCCAGCGACCACTGCACAGGGCGCTGACCAGCACCACCCGCCGCAGCTCCACCGCCTGGCAGGCCGCCACCTGATCGCGCACCGCCAGGGCGTCCACCTTGAGCGGGCCCAGCAGATCGATGGAAGGCCTCGCTCCGGTGGCGATCACCAGGGCCTGACAGCCCTGCAAGGCCTGCCGCAGGGCCGCGGCATCGCTGAGTTCCAACCGCAGGATCTCAGCTCCGGCCAGCCCCTCAGGCACCGCCGAGCCCGGCCGCAGCAGGGCTCGCACCGTCAGGCCCCGCCCGATCGCCTCCTGCACCACCCGCCAGCCCGTCTTGCCGGAGGCGCCACTGACGGCGATGGTGCGGATCGGACCCGGGCTGCCGGCCCCTGGAACCACCGCGTTGCCAGGGGTGAGCTCCGCAGCGCTGGCGGCGGGATCGGGCGGCGTGGAGGTCATGGCGTCCGGGCTGATCGGGCGATCGTATGCAGTGCAACGTCCAGCCAGGCGCTGGCGGTGCCAGCTGCCTCGGGGCAGCCGGCCTGCCCTTGCCATGGATCGGGAACGGCGGCGGCTTCGTCGGCCGGCGCTCCCTGCTGCTTCAACCCGCGAGCCTGACGCCCTCGCGGATCAGGCGTCGCTGTTCGTCCCGTCCCAGCAGCGCCTCGACACAACGTCCGTCCAGCTTGCCGCCCCGAACCATCCCCTGCAGGATCTCCATCGCCAGGCCATCGGCCAGGGCCTGTTTGTAGGGACGTTCCTGGGTCAGGGAGTCGTAGATGTCGGCCACGGCCACGATCCGTCCCGCCAGGCCTATCGCCTCCCCCCGCAGCCCCAGGGGATAACCGCTGCCATCCAGGCATTCGTGGTGTTGTCCCACCACCTCCCGCAGCCATTGCAGGCAGGGTTCGTGCTCCAGTTGGAACCCCTGCAGCAGCTGCTCGATCAGCGCCTGGCCGATGGTCACATGGGTGCGCATCAGCGCCAGCTCCACGGGGTCGAGCATGCCGGGCTTGAGCAACACCCGATCCGGGATGGCCAGCTTGCCCAGATCGTGCAGGGGAGCAAAGCGGGCCACCTCGTCGGCGAAACCGCTGGGCAGGGGGCGCTGGCGCTCCAGTTCCCGGCCGATCAGCAGGCAATAGCGCGCCACCCGCTCCAGGTGGCCCCCTGTGCCCGCATCCCGCAGGGCCACGATCTCTCGGAGCAGGTGGAGGCTGGTGTGCAGATCAGCGATGGCTCCCAGCCGCTCAGCCAGCCGCTGTTGCAGCAGGTTGAGGGGATGGTGCAGCGCTTCGAGCACCTCCGGCTGAAACACCGCCAGCCCGTCGCCATGGACGATCAGGAATCCGAGCAGCTGGCTGCCCCTCAGCAGCGGCAGGGTGAGCCGGGATCGCCAGGCGATCTGGGCGCTCCAGGGGTCATCGCCCCACCCGCCAGCGGCTTCGGCGCTCCGGTCATCGACGATCGCCATCTGCCGCTTCTGGGCCAGGGCCATCAGGTCGGGCCTGGAGGCCAGGGCGATGGGGTCGCTGCCCGGGTGCTGGCTGTCCTGAGCCAGGGAGGGCCTCAACCGGTCGCTGTCCTGTTCGTGGCGCAGGAGGCCGACGCTGCCGATCGCTGGGCTGATCGAACGCAGCCTGGCGCGGCCCTGGCCCAACAGGGCTGCCAGCTCCCTGGGCGGTTGATCGTCCGCATCGTCCGCGCAGGCGGCCAGGGGTAGGAACCTGGGCACGGGATCTCGCGGACTGGCCTTGGGCAAGGTAGAGAGGGTGGCTTGGGTTGCCAATCGGCCGCCGGCCTTGCCGGGGGCGATTCAGCCCCGCTGGAGCGAGCAGATCAAGGCCCGTGCTGGGTTGCCTGCTGTCGCCGATCGATCTGGATGCCCTGGCGCCCGCCCCGCCGGGCCGATCGTGCCGAAGCTGACCCCTGGCGATAGCCGCGGACATCACCTCGGCGGGGGCGGGGCCAGGGGTCGTCCAACCAGGGGGTGTCCAACCAGGGGGTGTCCAAACGGAGTGGGTTGACGCTGCAACCACTCCAGGGTGGCCCGATCGCGGGCGGAGGGTTTGAGCACCGGCACGGGGCCGGGGCTGGTGGCCAGGGCATCGGCGGCTTCGGGGCTGTGGCCCCAGAGGCCGAAGCCATGGCCCAGTTCATGCACGGCCGTGGCCTGGAGGGCTTCTGATCGCTGGCCGGGACTCAGCAGCACTTCCACCGAGGGCTCCAGTCGCCACTGGCCAGGCAGCCGCTCCACCGCCACCACCTGCAGCAGGGCCCGGCCATGGCTGGCCCGGGTCCGGCCTGCAGGATCCCTGGCCAGGGGGGGTCTGCGGCGCCAGACCCGCAGCTGGGCAGCCGTCCGGTCCTCGACCCGCCAGAGGGGCAGCAACTCCCTCCAGGCATCCAGGGCACCCAGAACAGCTCCATACCAGCGCCGCTCCCAGGGATCGTTGGCCTGGGTGGGCGGCTCGATCCACACACACCAATGGTTCAGGCGCGGCCAGCCGAAGGGGGTGCTGCGCAGGGACGCCGCGTAGCCCGGCGTTGCCTCGGCTGGCTCGGCAGCGCTGGCGGGAAGGGGTGGCGGCGGGGGGGCGGCGGCGGATGCCGGGGGGTGAACCAGCCCCTGGTTGGCACCCATCGCTGGGGGGGGCTCGGCGCTGAGCGGTTGGCTGGCCCGTGCCGGCGGACAGCGGAGATCGACCACGGGATGGGCAACTGCAGTGACTGCGAGCGTGGGGACGTCCGCCTGGGAGGGGATAGGGCTTTCCAAGGCGGGAGCCCGCTCGGGGCTGACCTGCCGCCTGGCCGTTCCAGGGGAGCCCAGGGCCTGGCTGGGGATGGCGAGGGCCAGCAACGGCAAGGCCACAACACCCATCCGTCGGAGGCCATCCGCTCGGATCAGGGAGATCACGCCGGACACCATGGCGAGAGTGTTGGAGTCTCCTGGAGAGCCCTGGGACCTCGGATCGCCGTGAATCTGCCGATGGCTGCGCCGGTGGCTGGTCTGGGTTGGAGCCGCCAGGCTGATGGTGATGGCCAGGGGTCCAGCGGGGCTGTGGCCAGGGGGTCAGGCTGCGGGAAGTCCCACACCGCGGGCCATCAGGGAGGCGAGCAGGGGGACCAGGGCAAAGCCAACGATCTCGATGTTGAGAATCCAGCGCAGGCGTGTGGCAAGGGCTTCGCTCACCTTCGGCAGTTCGCCTTTGCGCAGTGGGATCGCCCAGAGGATGTAGGTGATCGTTGGGTAGAGGGAAAGGCCGCCCACGGCCAGATAGGTGCCCACTTTCCACCAGAACAGGGGATTGCTGGTGTAGAAGGCCGCTCCCTGGCCGAAGTGCAGCACTCGGGCGATGCCGCTGAGCAGCAGGGCAAGGGCAGCAATGCCGTACACCACATCGGTGATCACCATCAGAATGGCGTCCTGGCGGTTGGGATCGGGGCGGATCAGCCGACGCTCCAGCACCAGTGCCGCGAAGCAGAGCATGAAGCTGAGGTAGTGGACGTAGGCAACGCCCGCACTGGCGAATACCGGTCCGGAAGCGGCAAGGGAACCAGCCATCGCGTCGAGGGGGCAGCATTGACGGCAGAACGTAGCGGGAAACCTCCCGCGGTCGGTGGTCGTCCCCTGGCTCCGTCTCCCAGCGGGCGGCGGCCTGGCTGAGCGAGCGGCAGCGTGCTGATCCCGGATCGGGGCATCGTCCGAGGCGGCGCCAGGGCGGCCGGGATCGTGCTCCAGCCAGCAATGATCCAGGGGGGTCGGCCCCATGACCGGGTCGTGGAGGTCGGCTGGCGGCGCCTGAGACAGGTCCGGACAAATCGGCAGCGGCCGGGCTGAATAGCGAAGCAAAACGAAAGTTATTCTGCTGTAAACCCGCAGAATTTTATCAGCAATATGGAAGAGAAGGCAAAGGGAATCCGAATGCAATCCGAAACTTGGAAGCCTTTCCGCTACTTCGCTGTTTTTGGCCAATCAAGACTAGTTTCATTAAACTTCCACCACCGCCGCATGGCTAGTTCCCTTAGCGCCTTCCTGGGTGAGATCGGTCGCCACCAGTTGCTCACCCCCGAGCAGGAGCTGACCCTTGGCCGCAAGGTGCAGGCCATGATCAGTCTGCAGGAGCGCTGTTCCGTGGCTGGCGGCAGCGGCCCGGCCTGCGATTACGACGATCTCGAGCGCCGCACCCTGCGCAGCGGGGAACGGGCCAAGCAGCAGATGATCACGGCCAACCTGCGCTTGGTGGTGAATCTGGCCAAGCGTTACCAGGGCAAGGGCCTTGATCTGCTCGATCTGATCCAGGAGGGAACGATCGGCCTGACCCGGGCCGTCGAGAAATATGACCCCACCCGCGGCCATCGCTTCAGCACTTATGCCTACTGGTGGATCCGCCAGGGGTTGAACCGGGCCCTCTCCACCCAGAGCCGCACGATCCGGATTCCGGTCAACGTCAATGAGAAGCTCACCCGGCTGCGGGCGGCGAAGGCCCGCCATCTTCAGGCCAATGGCATCGGTCCCACCACCCGCGAGCTTGCCCTGGCCCTCGATCTTCCCCGTGAGGAGGTTGAGGAGCTGCTGGCCTGTGAGCTGCGCAGTGTGACCGTGAGTCTGCAAGGGGCCGTGCGCTCCAAGGCCGATCCCTCCGAGCTGGTCGATGTGCTTCCCAGCGACGAGTTGCCCCCCATGGAGCGGGCGGAGCTGGCCGAGCGCAGCGATTCCGTCTGGACCCTGCTGGAGCGCGCCAACCTCACCCCCAAGGAGCGCACGGTGGTGATGCTGCGCTTCGGTCTCGACGGCAGCAACGAGTGGCGCACCCTCGCCGAGGTGGCCCGTCAGCTCTCCTGCAGCCGTGAGTACTGCCGCCAGGTGGTGCAGCGGGCCTTGCGCAAGCTGCGCAAGACCGGCATCGAGACGGGGCTGGTGGACGGCTGAGGCCTGCGGTCGCCAGTCCCGGGAACCGCACCAGCCAGGGGGACAACCGCCCTGTCCCGAACCGGCCAACCCCCTGGAGACTGCATCCGTTGTCGCCCCAGTGGCGCGCCATCCGAGGAGTCCACCATGTCCGCCGCTACCCAGGCCGCGGGCCCGAACGGCCAGACCAGTCTCGACCCCGAAGTGCTTCCGGGCACGGTGGTCGATGAGGCGCTGCTGGTCCGCCTGCTGCGCCGTGCTGGCCGCACCATCGCCCGTCCAGCCCTCGAATGCTTCGAGATGCTGCTCGATGGCGGCACCCCGCACCAGGCCCGTCTGACGGTGCTGGCCGCCCTGACCTATCTGTTGCTGCCGCTGGATCTGATCCCCGATTTCATCCCCGCCGCTGGTTTCAGCGACGACCTGGTGGCGATCACCGCCCTGCTCGGGCTCTGCACGCGTCATCTCACCCCTGCGATCAAACAGCGGGCCCAGCGCAGACTGGACCAGTGGTTTCCCCAGCGCCGCTGAGCGCCGCCCGCAGCGATGCCCTCCCCAGGCACCTCCCTCAATCCCGAACAGCTGGACGATCTCCAGGCGTTCCTGAGGGACTGGCTCCGCCATGCCGGCCGTACCCAGGCAGACCTGCGCCGGGCCCTGCGGGTCCCTTCGATCCGCATGCCCGTGTTGCTGGAGGAACTGCAGCGGGTCCATAGCCAGCAGGGTCTGGCCGGACTGGCCGACCGGCTGTGTTCGGTCGAGGCCCTCTGGCAGGCCGAGGATGGTGGATCCCGGGGGGGCGTTGGGGGCGACGAGGACGATCCCCTGGCAGACAGCTTTGGTCAGCTCGATCTCCTGCTTGAGGAAATCCGCCAGGACGGACCTCCATCAGGGTGAGAAGCCTCTCCCCTGATTAACTTGCGACCACACTCGATCCCTTTTCCTTGGCTGCCATGCGACCGATCCCCAGCCCCCCTGTCTTCGGCTCCAGGCCGCAGCGCCTTGCCATCTGGCTGGCGGCGTTGGTGGTGTTTGCCGCTGGCCAGGCAGCCAGCGCCCAGTCCGAGAGCTACATGCTCAAACCGGGCAGCAAGGTTGGTCCCGCCACCAAGGTGAAGCCCACCGACTGCGTGACCCAGCCCGATGGGACGGTGACCTGCAACACCAAGCTGGTCAACCCCGTCGGCGATACCCCCGCCAAACCAAGCTTTTCACCGTTCAAGAACTGATCGGTACCCTCGGCGGGCCGTTCAACCCGCTGTCGATCCGGCCCCGGTCGGCTCCCCCCAGAACAGGGCCAGCCAGATCGTGCCGGGGTCCCCATCGCTGGCCTCCAGCCGGTGGCGCCGATGGGGTCGCAGATAAAGGCTGTCGCCCCGGTTGAGCATGCGGGCGGCCTCCTCATCTTCGAAGCGGAGCCGGGCGCTGCCCTGGAGCAGGCAGACCCATTCGTGCTCCCGCTGGTCGTACCAGAACCCCTCGGGGCTGGATGCCAGGCACGAATGGATCCTCTCCAGGCGCCAGCCAGCTCCGGCCAGCAGCTGTTCGCTGCGCTCCTGGCCGGGGGCCGGGGCGGAGCCGGCCAGCAGGTTGCCATCGCCGCTGGCACCGGGCGCTGCCTCGCCCCAGCGGCGGCCGATCGCGAAGCCTTCCGCCATCGCCAGATCCACCACCTCCTGATGGTGGCTGCAGGCAGCGAGCCGCCGGCGCAACGAGGGATCGGCCTCCACCCGAGTCGCGAAGGCGCTCAGGGCCTGCACCTTGGCCAGAAACTGCTGCAGATCGGCTTCGGCCATCACCGAATCGGCGAGGATGGCCATCCTGGCTCCTGGCCGCATCAGATCAGGGATCGCCGCATCCGCCAGCGCACGAACGCCACACCGGCGTAGAGGGCGGTCTCCTCCGCCTCGGTGGACCAACCCAGCCGTTCCAGCAGGGGGCGCGACAGCTGGCTGGCCTCCGTGCGCAGACCTGGCACCCCCGAGGCCCTGGCCTGGTCCTCCAGCGCCCGCAGCAGGGCCGTGGCCCGTCCCTGGCGGCAGGAGCGACCGCGGCAATAGAGCAGCGAGAGGCGATCGAGGGGATCGAGCAGGCCGAAGGCCTCAATGCTGCCTCCGGAGCTGGCGCAGCTCACCAGGCCCAGGCCCCGCTGCAGAGCCTGGCTCAGCTCCTCGGAGTTGCGCGGGTGACCAGACCAGGCCCGTATCTGCTCGGCGTTGTAAAGACCGCTGGCCTGGCTGAGCACCGCATCGCGATAGACCTCCGCGACCTGCTCGGCATCGGCGGTGGCCTGCAACGGCCTGAGCCAAAGATGGCCTGGGGTGATGTCCGGGGGCTCGGCAGCGCGGCTGGATGGCATGGTTCGGGCAGGGCTGGTCTCCAGCTCTTAGCCTGAAAGTGATCAGCAGCATGCGGCGATGGCCACCCAGCAGGCCCCCGATTCTTTTGTGCGCTCCGGCGTCGGCCCAGGCGGGAGGATTCTCGGACTGGTGGCCCTACTGATGCTGGCCTTGTCTCTGCTGTTGTGGAGCCCGGCTGCCTGGGGGGCGGTGAGCGACCCGGTGGTTCTGCAGAGAGGCGCAAAACTTTTCAATAACCACTGCGCTGGCTGTCACATCAATGGCGGCAACGTCCTGCGACGCAACAAGACGCTGAGGCGTCAGGACCTGTTGCGTGAAGGCATCAATGGGCCCGCAGATGTGGCCCGGATCGCGGCCGCTGGAAAGGGGCAGATGTCAGGCTATGCCAAGGTTCTCGGTGAAGGTGGGGCTGATGCTGTCGGGGCTTGGGTCTGGAAGCAGGCGGAGCAGGGCTGGCCGCGCCGCTGATTGATCTACGCCTCGGCTGCACCTGTGCCACGGCTTTCAGTGTCCCCAAACCGTTGTATCCGCTACAACCTCTGCGTAGACAGGTGTTGGTGTGAGAACCCCTTTTCCATGACCAACAGCTTTCGCCTGGCTCTGCAGCGCGGCCTGAGCCTCGCTGCCGTCGCCGGTACCGCCCTCGCTGGCGCCCCCGTTCTGGCTGCCCCTGACGCCACCACCGTTGCCCAGGGCTACGGCACCACCACCACCGTGGAAGTGGTTGAGGTTGAGTCCGTTAATGGCTGGTACCTGACCGTTGGCGCCGGCGCTACCTGGCCCTCCAACCAGAACTTCCATTTCAACGGCACCGATTACACCGGCAACCTCCGCTATGGCGGTGGTTTTTCGGTTGATGGTGGCCTCGGTTACGACTTCGGTGCCCTGCGTGCGGAACTGACCTACGGCTACTCCGCCCCGAGCCTGAATCACATTCATGTCCATGACGAAGGCACCTTCGATGCCTCCGGCAAGGTCAACAAGAATGATGTGATGGCCAGCCTCTACTGGGATGTGATGCCCTGGGGCCGCTTCACCCCCTACATCGGTGGTGGTGTCGGCTACAGCAACCTCAGCACCCCCAGCTGGACTGTTGATGATGTTGATGGCACTCGCTATCGCTTCGGCAGCTCCAACATGGGTCTGTTCGGCTGGCAGGCCAAGGCTGGTGTGAGCTACGCCGCCACCTACAACCTGGACGTGTACGCCGAAGGCACCTACTCCGGCACCGAGGGTTATTCGACTGATCTGATCGACACCCAGACCTACAACGACTTCGGCGCCAAGCTCGGCTTCCGCTATCGCTTCGCCCAGCCCGCCGCCGTCGTCGTTGTTCCTGAGCCCGCCCCCGCTCCTGCCCCCGCTCCTGCCCCCGAGCCGGCTCCGATGCCCTCTCCCGAGCCCGCTCCCGCTCCTGCTCCCGAGCCGATCCGCGGCCTCTGGTGATCCCCCTTGTCAGGCCCTTGGCTCTGACCGCAACCCGATGGACCGGCTCAGGCCGGTCCTTTTTTTGGCAGGCCATCGGGCGATTGCGAGTCCTGCCGTGCCCAGAACGGAGCAGATGGATGCTGGGCCCGGTCAACCGGACCAGTCCGGAGCCTTTGGAGCCAGGGCGCTGTTTGGAGGAGACGGTCACCTGTCCCTAATTCGGTCAGCGCGAGCTGACCGAAAGGAGGGGGGCTGCTGGCGTTAGGCCATGGCTTCAAACAGCCTGGTTTCAAGGCACCGTCTGGCAAGTGGAGGTCCAGATCCGCCAACAATCAACGGCGAATGCGCCGCTACAACAGCCAGCGCTTATGTGCCACGCCAATCAGTGTCCATGCAGAGAAGTATCTGCTGATGTATCTCCTTAGACCTTGTATGGTGTGAGAACCTTTTCACTGATGTCCATCAGCATTCGCAAGTGCTTCGTCCGTAATCTCAGCCTTGCGGCAGCCGCTGGCAGTGCCCTGCTTGGCACTCCCGTGTTCGCCGCCCCTGGGCTGACCAGCACCACTCCTCAGATGGTGGCCCAGGCTGACAGCAGCACCGTCGTCGATGTGGTCGAGGTTGAATCCGTCAATGGCTGGTACTTGACCGTCGGTGCCGGCGCCGCCTGGCCCCTCAACCAACAGTTCCGCGGCATCCACGATTCCAACGTCTGGGATGGTCTGCGCCGCAATCCCCACGGTGAACTGGAATTCAATGGTGGCTTCTCCGTTGATGGTGGCCTTGGTTATGACTTCGGTGCCCTGCGTGCTGAGCTGACCTATGGCTATTCGGCGCCGAGCCTGGATAGCTTCTTCATGCGTTATAATCCCGACAAGGTTTATAGCGCTAGCGGCAAGATCAATAAGAATGATGTGTTCGCCAGCCTCTACTGGGACATCATTCCTGCCGGCCGCTTCACCCCTTACATCGGCGGTGGCATTGGCTACACCAACCTTGGAACTCCCAACTTCAAGGTTTTTGGTGAAAACACCGGCAGCTCCAACATCGGTCTGTTCGGCTGGCAGGCCAAGTTGGGTGTGGCTTACGCCATGGCTTACAACTGGGACATCTACGCCGAAGGCACCTACTCCGGCGCGACCGATTCCTGGGCTGAGGATGTCAAGTTCGGCAACTGGGATGACTTCGGCGCCAAGCTCGGCTTCCGCTATCGCTTCGCCCAGCCCGTCGTCGTGGTTGTGGCTCCGGAGCCCGCTCCAGCCCCCGCCCCCGAACCGGCCCCGATCCCTGCTCCCGAGCCGGCTCCTGCTCCCGAGCCGATCCGCGGCCTCTGGTGATCTGGTTGTGATCTGGGTTGGCCCTGCGATGGCCTGAACGAGTCATCGACATCCCAGTTTCAAGAGGACCGGCTTTGGCCGGTCCTTTTTTTTGACGGTTCTTTTTCGACCGGTTCTCTCGCTGGAACGCGCGGCCGCGGGCAGCCGCTGCTCAGAAGGCCTGAATCCAGGGATAAACCGCCACCTCGGTCCAGATGCCCTGGCGCCAGTAGATGTCGTTCCTGACCAGCTCCTCGACCTGCGCCTGGTCCTCCGCTTCGTAGATGCCGAAGACGTGGCTGCTGGTTTCGGTGGGGCCGAGGGTGATCAGCACCCCGCTCTCCTTCTGACGGCGCAGCCCCTCCAGGTGCTCCTCGCGGAAGGGGGTGCGGCGCTCCAGGGCGTCGGGGCAATAGGTGCCCCACAGCACGAATTTCATGGCTCCAATAGCGCCTCAGGGCGCCGAGGCTGCCGCCCCAGTGTTTCACCCCACCGCAGATGGTGAGGGTTGGCATTCAGGCATCGAGACCGGATCTGAGCTCCCGGCAGAAGGCCGCGGCGGCGTCCGGCACCGGCTGACCTGCGGCGCTGGCGGCCTCCATGGTCCGCACCAGGGCGCTGCCCACGATGGCGCCATCGGCCCCCCAGAGCCGCACCTGGCGGGCCTGTTCCGGCCCGGAGATGCCGAAGCCCACCGCCACGGGGATGCCGCCCTGGGCCTGGAGCTGCTGCACCAGGGGTTCGACCCGGGCCTCCAGGCTGCTGCGCACGCCGGTCACGCCGGTGACGCTGACCAGATAGGTGAAGCCACGGCTGCGCCGATGGATGCGGGCCATGCGCTCCGGTGGGGTTGTGGGTGCCACCAGCAGCACCAGATCAAGGCCCTCGGCCGCCGCGATCGGGGAGAGCTTCTCCGCTTCCTCCAGGGGCAGATCCGGCACGACCAGCCCGGCGGCGCCGGCGGAGGCGGCCTCGCGGCAGAAGGCCTCCATGCCCCGATTGAGCAGGGGGTTGCTGTAGGTGAACAGCACCACTGGTGTGCTGAGCCTGCCCTTGAGGTCCGCCAGCATGGCCAGCACGCGGCCCGGTGTGCTGCCCGCCGCCAGGGCCCGGCCGGCGGCCGCCTGGATCACAGGGCCATCAGCCAGGGGATCGCTGTAGGGAATGCCCAGTTCGATCAGGTCGGCGCCTGCCTCCTGGAGGGCGATCAGGCTGGCGGCGGTGGTGGCCAGATCGGGATCGCCGGCCATCAGGAAGGGCATCAGGGCGCAGCGACCCTGCTGCTTCAAGGTCTGGAAACGGAGGGCGATGGGCGTGGAGCCGGTCACGGAAAGGCAGCAGAGATCGGAATCCCCGACCGGCCGGAATGGCGCGGTGGTGCGGCGAGCCTATGGGGTCGGGGCGCCGGGCTCGGAGGAGGCTGGCTTGGAGGCGTCGCCCTCCAGGCCGAGCTCGGCCAGCAAGCGCTCCTGCTCCTGGGTTGGCAGGGCGGCGAAGCGGGCCTCGAGGGCGGCGTCGGTGGCGGCGTCGTAGCCGGCCCGATAGCGACGGCGTTGCTCGGAGAAGGTCATGCGACCGCTCACCACCCGCACCAGGTACGTGCCGGTCCAGCCGACCACCACGAGCAACAGCAGCACCGAGGCGGCGATGCCAGCCGAGAAGCCCTCAAAACCACTGGCCTGGAACAGGCCATAGCCGCCGGCTCCGAGGACGAGCAGGCCGAGGCCGAGCAACAGAACCTGACCCCTGGTCACGCTGCCTTGCCGCCCTGACCCTGAAGGCGGAAGTTGAGGAACGGGGCGAACAGGATCAGGCCGGGAAAGAAAAGGAACACCAAGCCATAGACGGCCGTCCGCTCGATCTTGCCCATCACCATCCAGCGCCGCTGCATCCACCAATAGAGAGCCAGGGGAACCGCCACCAGGTAGGTGCCGGCCAGGGCGCCGTAGAGGCCCAGGACCAGCAGGGTTTCGGTGCCGATTCCGGCGAGGGGACCAGGCAGGGCCACGGAATGCCAACGCTGTGGATCTGGGCGGAATCTAGGGCCCATCGGTCGGCAGCGGCGGCGATGCCGGCGCTGGGGCCTGGCCCCCTGGGCCAGGGGAGGGCGGGGGAGCGAGGGGTGTGCGGCTGGCAGCAGGCCCGTTCAGGGGTCTCCCCGGGCGTGGCTGAGCAGCTGCCAATAAAAATCCCCGGTGCAGGAGCACCGGGGAGGCAGGTCAGGCTGTGGATGGCCTGGTACTGATGGACTATTTCCTGCCGCTGGCTACAGCCATGGCAAGGAAATTTTCAAGGCAGAAGATGGGATCAGCCACCTGATGGGCCAGCTGTCTCCTGCCCCTAAGTGGTGAGGCGCTGGCAGGGATCAGCCGAGACCGAGTTGGCCCAGGATGCCCTGGCCGGTGAGCAGCTCAGTGGCCAGGCCGATCACAAAACCCAGCATGGCCAGACGGCCATTCCAGGTTTCAGCGAAGGCGACGAAGCCAAAGCGGGAGGTGGGTTCAGCCATGGGAGTTCGAGGTTTCGAAACTTGAAGTGACTGTAAAGCATCGTGAAGGGGGTGTTGGTAGCGGCGGCTGCCATGGGATGTTCGGAAATCCGAGCCTTCCCTTCCTCGAGGCCGGCCTGCGGCGGCTGCCAGGGCCAGGGTGGCACCCTGTGCTGGGGTCCGGGCCTGTTCCACCGCGGCTCCCCTACCCCTGGCCTGATTTGCTGGGCCAGGGACAGCCAGGGGTTTCGCCCGCAGGCCTGTTGCAGGCTTCAGTGGACCTGCTCTGCTCCTCCCCTGGTTGGGCGGATGCAGTCGGCAGGGCAGGCCGCCCGCCCCGGATATTCAGCCCCGCCTGCCGGGCCTGGCGCTGATCCGGGGGTCTGGACTGGCAGACGGACAACGCCAAGGCGGCCCCGTCAGGGGCCGCCAGGGGGTGGGGTTGACGCCCATGGGCGTCGACGAGGGATTCAGGCTCGGCCCCGGTGGCTGGGCGGCGTCAGGCCAGGGTGGTGAAATCGGCCAGGCTGAACTGGCCGTCGCCGCCGAGCACGTGATCGAAGCCGGGGGCACGGCCGACGATCGAGGCCAGGGCCGTGCCATCGACGAGGGCGTCGTGGGCGGCGCCGATCAGGCTCTGGGACCCCTCGCTGTCGTTGGAGAGGGCCCAGAACATCATTCCCCCCAATCCCGCTTCCTGGACGTAGGCGGCCTTGCCGGCGATGGTGGCGGTTGTTTCCACCGAGCTCCAGATGCGGCTGGTGGGGTTGTAGGCGAAGGCCGCCTTGTTGCTGTCGTCCCAGATCAGCTGATAGCTGCCATTCTCGATGCCTGTGATCAGATCCTTCTGGTCATAGTTGCCCTTTTCGTAGGAGCCTGGTGCCAGGCTGGCGTCGCCGTTCTGGCCGTAACCAAAGCTGCTGCCCGCCGCCACTCCTCCCCAGGCGCGGGTGTAGGCCGGGGCTCCCAGCACCACCTTGTCCATGGCGATGCCGGCCTGGCGGAACTGATCGATCGCCGTGACCACGTCGTAGCCACCGGCATCGCCGGTCATGGCGGCCTGATGGCCGGTCCGGCTCTCCCAGCCACCATGGAAGTCATAGGTCATGACGTTGTAGAAGTCGACATAAGCGTCGATCCCCTGCAGGTTGAGATTGGCCAGTTTTTCAGCGCCGCCTGCCGTGGCGATCGAGATCTCGATGCTGCGGCCCGTACGCGCCTCCAGGGCCTCCAGTTTCTGATCGAGCAGCTGCAGGGTGCGGGCCAGGTTGGAGCCGTCCTGGCTGTTGACTGCATTGGTGGCCAGGCCGCCACCACCGGGATATTCCCAGTCGAAATCGACGCTGCTGAAGAAGTCGTAGTACTCCAGGTGATCGATGATCGATTGGGTGAAGATTTCCCGGCCGCTGGCGTCGTCGAGGTTGGTGCTGAAGTTGCCCGAGAGGGTCCAGCCACCGATGGCGAAGCCGATGTTCAGGTCGGGATTGAGTTGCTTGAGCAGCCGCAGCTGGTTGAGGTTGCCGGCGTAGAGCTTCTGCCAATTGGCAGGACCATCATCGACCCAGGCGTTGGCATTGCGCACCAGGTCGCCATCGGCCTTCAGGGTGAGGGTGCGTCCACCGCCGGCTGTGAAGTGGGCGTCGACGGCGGCGATCTTCTGGGCGGTGGTGCTGCCGCTGGGATTGAAGCTTCCCTGCCATTGGTCGGTCCAGCTGTAGTCCTGGCTGTGGCTTACCAGATAGGCCTGGCGGGCATCGCTGAGGCCATCCCAATCAGCCTTGCTGAAGGTCCTTTGGATACCGCCCTGGGAGTCGGCCCAGGTGTCGGCCTTGGCGCGCACCAGTCGGGAGCCATCGCTGGCCACGCTCACGTCAAAGTCACCGCCATTGATGTAGCTCTGGCGCCGCTCTTCGCTCAGACCCTGCCATTGGCTGGCATCAAAGCGGCGGCTGACCAGCTGGTCGGCCTGGGTGAAGGTCTTCTCGTAGGCGGCCCAGGTGTCGTGGATGCCGAGGCCGCCGGGGGTGTTGCTGTTGAGGCCCAGGTAACCGGCCTGGACCATGGCGCCGGGCAGCACGTTGAGCTCCGGTGCCATGAACGGCAGGTCGGACTGGGTGGGGGTGATGCCGAAGAAGCTGTAATTCAGATGGGTGAGGCTGTCGGCTTTGACATCGGCGACGCGGAAGTCGCGTCCGTAGATGCCCCACTCCTCGAAGTAGCCGACGATCCGCATCGCCTCGCCGTTGACGACCCCGTTGCCGCCATCGCCGCTGCCGCTGGTGTCGGTGCCGCCGCTACCCGGTTCGGTGCCGGTGGTGTTGCCGGTGGAGCTGCCAGTTCCCGAGTCCCCACTGCCAGAACCGGAACCTGTGCCGGTGCCGGATCCCGAGTCCCCGCTGCCGCTGCCATCGCCACCCGAGCCGGTGGCTGAGCCGCCGGAACCCGAATCCGAGCTGCCGCTGCCTGAGTTCGTGCCTGTGTTGGTGCCGGTGCCGGTATCGGTTCCTGTTCCTGTTCCTGTGCCTGTGCCTGTGTCGGTGTCGGTGTCGGTGTTGCCGGAGGTTGAGCCTGAGTTTGTGGTGTCCGTGCCGTTTGCCGTGCCCCCGCTGCCATCGCCGCTGGCGGCGACGATCTCGAACAGCTCGGCCACGGTCTGACCGGCGGGGCTGCCGCTGGCCTGGAAGTACGTGCTGAGGCTCGCCCCTGCCGCCAGGCCCTGGCCGGTGGCCCAGCTGGGTGCCGAGAGGGTGAGCGCGTAGCGGCCATCGCTGCGCAGAACCTGCTGCACGTTGAAGTCGCTGATGTTGCGCAGGGCGTGGTCGCTGATCAGGGAGACGCTCCAGCCGGCCGGGACCTCCCCAGAGCCACCGTTGCGAACCGTGAGGGTGCCTTCGTAGGTGCCGCTCCAGCTGGCGCCGAGCTTGATCTCGACGCTCAGGCCGGCGCTGCTGCTGCCGCCGCCGGTGGCGGTGCTGGTGCCGGAGTCGCCGGAGCCTCCGCTGGCATCGCTGTTCCCACCGCTCTCGGTGGAGCTGGTTCCACCAGAGGTCGTGCCGCCGCTGGTGGTCCCGCCGGTGGTGGTTCCGCCGGTGGTGCCACCGGTGGTTGTTTCCCCGGAGTTGGATCCGCCATCGCTGCTGCCGGCGGTTGAGCCACCGGCGGCCAGGAGCACCTCCTGCAGGGTGACGGTGGGATCGCTGTCGCTGTTGACCGTGAACCCAAGGGCAAGGGTGGCGCCGGCAGCAAGGGCCGGGGCGCCGGCGGCGGCGCTGACGGTGATGGTGTAGGTGCCGTCGCCGTTGGCCTGGGCGGTCTGATCGGCGTTATAGAAATCAAAGTTGCTGTAGCTGGAAACGAAGCTGAAGCTCCAGTTGCTGAGGCTTTGACCGCTTTGATTGGTGATCGAGAAAGTAGCGCTCAGACCTCCCCAGAAGCTGCTGCCTGCTTGCAGGGAACCGCTGAGAAGCTGGTTGAGCCAGAAGTTTTGGGTTGTCATCGCTGTGGGGTGACTGATGCAATCGTCTCCCCACCTGACGTTGGAGGGAACACTGCAGATGCAGTGTCTTTGGCCCCGTGCCCGCTGGCCGGTTCAATCAAGCAGGCCCAGCCGCAGGGCCAGAACCGCTGCGGCCGTGCGGTCTGGCACCGCCAGCTTGTGGAGGATGCGCTGCACGTGATCGCGGGCCGTCACCTCGGCCACCACGATCCGCTCGGCGATCTGCCGGTTGGTGAGTCCTTCGGCGAGGAGGGCCAGCACCTGCCGCTCCCGGGCGGTGAGGGAGCCGGCGATGGCGAGGTCGGCCTCCACCAGGCGGCGCACCTCGGGGTCGACGAAGCGAGCGCCATTGAGCAGCTGACCGATGGCCTCCAGCACGATCCCCTGGCCGACGTTGCCCTCCCAGACGAGCGACACCGCTCGCTGCTCCAGCAGCGGAGCGACGGGAAGGGGGGGCTCCTCCACCCCGAGCACCACCAGCAGCAACGGCGGCTGGGGCCGGGCGATCAACTCCAGCAGCAGGGGCACGCAGCAGCCATCGCGCAGCTGACTGGTGGTGACCACCAGCAGTTCAGGGTCAGCATCGGCCAGGGCGGCGGTGAGGTCGGCCAGGGTGGAGCAGATGGCCAGGAGCTGGGGTGGCGGTTCGCCGTGATCGCTGTGGAGCAGGCTGCTGCGCAGCATTGAGGCGTAGGCGGGGGAGGGATTGCCCACCAGCAGCCTGCGGCCGACCAGCAAGTGGCGGAGCTTGGCGTCGGGAGCCAGGGACTGGAGGGGCGCCATGGCGCTGGGGTCGTGGTCTGGGCTCATGGCGGCAGCTGCGCTCCGGCTGGAGCAGGGCACCATGCTGGGCGATCCGGGGGGCGGGAGGAGCCTGCTCCAGGGGCGGGGTGGACAGATTGGCGAATCTGGTTATGGTGCAATATTGGCCCTGATTATCTAATTCTTAAGCTCCATGCCGATCTGCTCATCAACCCCAATCCCTGCCGATCTGTGCAGCCAGCAGGGTCATGCGGATTCCCAGGATTGCAGCGATGGTCTCGACGCTGGCCTCGACAGAGCCGCTGGCAGCGGGCGGTGGCGGGCGTTGGTTCCCAGGGCGAGGCGGCTGCTGGAGGCCGCGGCGGTCGGGGCGGTGCTGACCGCCAGCCTGCTGCCCCATGCGGCGCTGGCGGGGGTGAGCAGCCTGAGCAAGCTGTTCGTCTTCGGTGACAGCCTCTCCGACAGCGGCAATGGGGGCGGGCTCACGGGTGGATTGTTCACCCCCTCTCCCCCCTACGCCGGCAATCGGGCCAGCAATGGGCCGGTGGCGGTGGAGCAGCTATGGCAGCTGTTCAATCCGGGCGACACCAACTTCAAACCCTCTTCGCAAGGCGGCACGAATTACGCGATCCTGGGCGCCACCTCGGGCAAGGAGAACAATCTCCAATACAACACCCTGGTGTCCAGTATCTTCGTGAACAAGGGCAATGCGTTGCAGCTGCAGAGTTTCCTTGCGGCGGCACCCAGCTTTGACCCGCAGACCTCATTGTTTGTGGTCTGGCTGTTTCCCAATGACGTGTTGTATTACCGCAGCTCCGGTCGAGGTGACAGTGCAGGTACCTACAACGGCTTTGATGGCACAGCCACCACACTGCAGGCGATCGATGAGCTGGCAGTGAGCAATGTGATCGGAACTGTCAACGCCTTGGCAGGTCAGGGGGCTCGCCATTTCCTGGTGGTCAACTCTCCTGATCTCGGTCGGATCCCAGCGTTCCTTTCCGGTGCAGAGGCCGCGGATATGACCCAGGCCAGCCAAGATTTTAACAGCCTGCTTGAGACAGAGCTCGCCACATTTACAGTTGCCAATCCACTCCTCGACATTGAGCTCTTTCAGTTGGATGATGCGATGAATGACCTGGTCAATTCACCAGCAAGCCACGGCATCAGCAATGTGACCAACGCTTGTCTAACCAGCGTGATCCCAGCCACGGTGTGCAGCGATCCCTCCCAGTATCTGTACTGGGATTCTTTCCACCCCACCACCGTCGGCCATGGGCTGATCGCCCAGCAGATGTACAACACCGTTTATCAGCCGGCACCCACCCCTGGCCCCTTGCCGCTGCTGGGCAGCCTGGCGGCCCTGGGCTGGAGCCGCCGGTTGCGGCGCCGCCAGCGGCAGCAGGGCCAGTCTGTTGCCGGCGGCGGCCTGGCGATGCGCCAGGGCTGATCGTTGTCGCCTGGGGTGGTGGGGGGCAATGGGCCCGGCGGCTGCCGCCCCCAGGGGCCGGGGGCTGGCGCAGGCCGCGCTCCCAGATCGTCGGGGGCCGCGCTGGATGGTGTGAGGAATGGCCGTAGCCGCCCCCGCAGCCTCTGGCAGCAGCAGCGGACGAGCTCCCATCACCGTTCGCTGCATCTTTGCTGCATCTCCGTTCCTGCACCACCGGTACTGCACCACCGTTTCACACAACCGTTACCGCAAAACCGTTACCGCAAAACCGTTCCCGCACAAGCGTTTCAGCACCACATTTCCTGCACAACTGATTCAGCACAACCGTTCCTGCATCACCGTTCCTGCATCACCGTTCCTGCATCCCGCCAGCCGGATTGCCTCAGGCTTGCGACGAACCCCCACCACCGCCTCTCGCCTACCACCCCTCCGCCACCGCCCCGTCCTGGCCCCGGCGCGGATCCATCGCCCCCAGGCTGCCGCTTCCGAGCGGCCTGAGCACCTCCACGCTGTTGGCGGCACCCATGGCCGGGCTGGTCTGGAGGCTGTGGCCCATGGCCGCCAGCAGGGCCCGGGTGTCGGCGGAGAATCCCTCCTCCAGGGAGAGCTGGTCGGGCCAGAGCTGGCTGTGCAGGCGCGGTGCGGCCACCGCCGTGGCCAGGTTCGCCCCCCAGACGATCCGCTGCAGCAGCACCTGGGCCACGGTGGTGATGATCCGACTGCCTCCGGGGCTGCCGGTGGCCAGCCAGGGGCTGCCATCGGGCCGGAACACCAGGGTGGGGGCCATTGAGCTGAGGGGCCGGCGGCCGGGAAGGATGGCATTGGCCTCACCCTGCACCAGCCCGTAGGCATTGGGCACGCCCGGGGCGGCGGTGAAGTCGTCCATCTCGTTGTTGAGCAGAAACCCCGCCCCCGGCACGCTGACGCCATTGCCGTAGGCGAAGTTGAGCGTGGTGGTGAGGGCCACCAGGCCCCCCTGGCGATCCGCCACCGAGAGATGGGTGGTGTTGACCCCCTCGCGGCGGGGCGGTGGCGGATCGGCCAGGCTGGCGGCGGGGCGGTGGCGGCGGAGGTCGATGGACTGGCGCAGCTGGTCGAGGTACGTCGGATCGAGCAGGTTCGGCCCTGGCTGCTGCATCGATCGCGGATCGCCGAGCCAGCGGTTGCGGTCGCGGTAGACCAGATTCATCGCCTCACCGAGCCGGTGGGTGCTGGCGGCGCTGCCGGGTCCGCTGGCCGCCAGATCGAATCGCTCCACCAGGGCCAGCAGCTGCAGCAAGGTCAGCCCGCCGCCGGGGGGAGGCATCGACAGCAGGGGATGGCCCCGGAACCGGCCGGCCAGGGGCCTGACCAGTTCGGCCCGGTAGTCCCGCAGATCGCCGGCCCGGATCAGCCCGCCCCTGGCCTCCATCAACCGCACCAACGCCTCGGCCACCGGCCCCTGGTAGAAGCCCCGCTCCCGCTGCCGGGCGATGCGACGCAGGGTGGCGGCCAGCTGGGGCTGGCGCAGCACCTCCCCGGGGCGCAGGGGGCGGAGGCGCCCCGGTGGCCCGGCGTCGGCTCTCAGGAACAGGGTTCTGGAGGTGGGGTCGGCGCTGAGCAGCGGCAGGGCAGCCGCCAGGGAATCGGCCCATTCCCGGTCCACCGGCACGCCCCGTTCGGCCAGGGCGATCGCCGGGGCCAGCACGACCGGCAGGGGCAGGCGGCCGTAGCAGCGCTGGGCCAGCAGCAGCCCGGCCACGCTGCCCGGCACCGCCGTGCTCTTCAGGCTGCGGCTGTGGCGCTCCCGATCGACGCTGCCATCGGGCCGGCGGAACAGGTCCGGGTGGGCGGCGGCGGGGGCGGTCTCGCGGAAGTTGACGGCCACGGCATAGCCCGCACCGAGCCTCAGCTCCGGTCCTGGGCTGGCCGGATCGGGCCCGGCCTGCGGCACCGCCGACGGCTGCAGGGCCGTTCCGGCCTGCGGTCCTGCCGGCTGTGGCGCTGCCGACTGCGGGCTTGGCGCCTGCGGTCGTGCCGCCCGGGGGCTGCTGGGGTCCAGGCAGCCTCTGGCGCGGGCGGGGGAGTCGCCCGGCAGCCAGAGCAGCAGGAAACCGCCGCCGCCGAGGTTGCCGGCCTGGGGCAGGGTCACGGCCAGGGCGAAGGCGCTGGCCACGGCGGCATCCACGGCATTGCCGCCCCGGCGCAGCAGGTCGGCACCGACCGCAGAGGCGTGCTGCTCCTGGCTCACCACCATCCCCCGCGGCGACCAGTGCGGCTGGAAGCGCTGGCTGCTCTCCTGCAGCACATTCAGGGAGCTGCGGCCCCCTGGTGGTGCCGAGGGGGCGACGGGGACCGAAGGCGGTGCGGTGGCCCCCAGGGTTGGAGCGGCCGGCAGCGCGGCGGCGCCCAGCGGGGCCAGCCCCAGTGGGGCCAGCCCCAACAGGACGCTCCCCAACAGGGTGCTCCCAAAGATGGGCGTCCCCAACGGGGGCGGCCGACGGCGACGGACGCGCGCAGGTGGGGGCTGGGGTTCCATCAGATCGCTCCAGGGTTGGCACCCGGATGGTGGGATTCCGCCGTGGCATGGTCGGACCCCGTCGCCTTCGGATCGTCAGGCGCGGCTGGGCCTGAACGATCCGCCATCGCCAGATCCTGCGTGGTGGCCGCCTCGACCGCCACGGCACCGGCCGGGCTGTTCTCGCCTTGCGCTGCGCCCATGGGGCGGGCATCGGCGACGGGATCCTCGTCCACCGGGACCGCCGCCACGGCTGTGGCCTGCTTGTCCTTGCCCTGCGCCGTCGCCCTGGGCCGATCCGCGGCCGCGGGATCGCCATTCATCAGCGCCTCGACCGCCACGGCTGCAGCCTGGCTGTTCTCGCCTTGCGCCCTGGGATCGGTCGCCGCGGCGGTGGCCTGGCCAGCTCCCGCCGCAGGCCCTTGCCTCTCCTGGAGGTGGACCGCCGCCGGTGCGGGCGAGTGGGCCGGGCCCGGCTGCTGCGGCGCGCCTTCGATGGCCGGGGCGGCCCCCCAACCGCCGCCGCCCGGGGTCTCCAGCAGGAAGGCGTCGCCGGGGGCCATCGCCACCTGGGCCGATCTGCCCAGCTCCTCGATCCGGCCATCGGCGCGGAGCAGGGCATTGCGTCCACAGCGGCCGGGGCTGCCGCCGTCCATGCCGAAGGGCGGCACCCGCCGGGAGCCCGAGAGGATCGCCAGGGTGAGCGGCTCCAGACAGCGCAGCAGCCGCACCACCCCGTCCCCACCCCGCCAGCGCCCGCCGCCACCGCTGCCGCGGCGCAGGGCGAAGCGTTCGAGCCGCACCGGGAAGCGGGCTTCGAGGATCTCCGGATCGGTGAGGCGGGAGTTGGTCATGTGGCTCTGCACGGCGTCACAGCCGCCAAACCCCTGGCCGTCGGGCAACAGGCCGGCGCCGCTGCCGCCGGCCACGGTTTCGTAGTACTGGCAGCTGGCATCGCCGAAGCTGAGGTTGTTCATCGTGCCCTGGCCCGCCGCCAGCACGCCCAGGGCGCCGAACAGGGCATTGGCGATCGCCTGGGAGGTCTCCACATTGCCGCCCACCACCGCCGCCGGCGGCCGCGGGTGGAGCAGGCAGCCCGGGGGCACGACCAGATCGATCGGCTCGAAACAGCCGGCATTGAGCGGGATCGGCCGGGCCACCAGCACCCGGAACACATAGAGCACCACCGCCTTGGTGATCGCCAGGGGGGCGTTGAGATTGCCCGGCTGCTGGGGCGAGGTGCCCTGGAAGTCGACCCGCACCCGCCGCCGTTGCCGGTCGGGTTCCACCGCCACCACGATCCGGGCGCCGTCGTCGAGCTCCACCGCCTGGCGACCGGGCCGCAGCCGATCGATCACGCAGCGCACCGCTTCGGCGGCATTGCGCTGCACCGCCGCCATGCCGCCGATCACCTCCTCCACCCCCCGCTGGCGGACCAGGCGCTGCAGTTCCGCTTCCCCCAGCCGGTTGGCCGCCACCTGGGCCTGCAGATCGGCCAGCAGCCGCTCCGGATCGCGCACCGGATGGTCGCCGGCGGCCAGCCGCTCCCGCCAGGCGCCGACCTCGAAGCGGCCGTCCCGGATCAGGGGGATGGTGTCGAGCCGCAGACCCTCCTCGGCGATCGAGCGGCTGAAGGGCGGCATCGAGCCCGGCGTGATCCCGCCCACATCGGCGTGGTGGCCCCGGCAGGCGACGTAGAGGAGCGGCGTGGCAGGCGATGGCTCCCGGGGGGCCTGGGGCGACGTCTCCTGGCTCGGCGCTCGGGCGGGCGCCGATCCGGGCTGATGCACGGTTGTTCCGGGTTCGGCGGGGGCCAGGGGCGCGCTGCTGGCCGCTGCGGCGCCGGGGGCCGGGAGCCCCTGCGGCGCAGGGTCCGGTGCGAACACCGGGCTGATCACGGTGATGTCGGGCAGGTGTGTGCCGCCGGCGTAGGGATCGTTGCTGGCGATCGCATCGCCGGGGAGCAGGGGCGGCCGTTCGCCGCGGGCGATGGCATCCAGCAGTGCCGCCACGCTCTCGCCCATCGAGCCCAGATGCACCGGGATGTGGGGGGCATTGGCCACCAGCCGTCCCTGTCCATCGAACAGGGCGCAGGAGAAGTCGAGCCGCTCGCGGATGTTCACCGAACGGCTGCTCTGCTGCAGCCTCACCCCCATCTGCTCGGCGATGGCCGCAAAGCGGTGGTTGTAGAGCTCCAGGCGCACCGGGTCGAAGGCCGCCGGCCCGGTGTCGGCGGTGCGGCGCCCCGCGGCCGCTTCAGGTGCGGGCTCGGCGTACTCCGCCGCCCGTTGGAACGCCGTCGGCTCGGGTGGGGTGCTGGTTCGATCCGCCGCCGGCACGGGAGTGGCATCCCCGCGGTGCTCAGCGGGGTCCGCGGGGGCGGCGGCTCGATCGTTCCAGGTCATCTTCGGCTCCTGGGGATTGCGGGGCTTCTGGTTCCGCCGCGGCTCCAGCAGCAGTGAGCCGTCGGCGAGCACCAGGGCTCCCCAGCCCGGCTCGAGCACGGTGGTGCCCGTGGCCTCCAGCACCAGGGCCGGACCCTCCAGCTCCTGGCCCGGCACCAGCCCGTCGCGGCGCCAGCAGGGCACCCGGTGCCAGGCCATGGCGCTCGCCGCGGCGTCGCCCTGCCCGGCGGGGAGGCAGAGGGGCCGCCAGCCGTCGGGCGCCGGGGGGGCGGCAGCGGATTGTTCTGGAGCTGGAGCTGGAGCTGGAGCCGGAGCCGATGGCGATGGGCGAAGGGCTGTGGGGTGCGGTGCCGGTGCGCCGCTGCTCAAGGGGTTCCGGGCGCTGCCGCCACCGGGCCGGCCAGCTGCGGGACCGGGACCGGGGGCCTTGGCGGGGCCATGGCCGGCCGCCTCGGCGTCAGGGTCTGGGCTGGAAGCACCGGCGCCGGGGTCTGGGCCACGGGTGCTCTTGGCTGAGCCGGCTGCATGGGTGGCGGGGTCTGGGCTGGAAGCACCGGCGCCGGGGTCTGGGCCCAGGGCGCTCTTGGCTGAGCCGGCTGCATGGGTGGCGGGGTCTGGGTTTTCGGCGGGGAGCACCAGCTGCAGCCGTTCCACCACCAGCGCGGCGTCCTCCTCCACCGCAAAGCCGAAACGCCGCTGGTGGTTGCGCCCGAAGGCAGCGCGGAGCTGCGCCACCGTTTCCGATCCGCTCCAGGACACCTCCAGCGCCCGTTCCCCACCCGCCAGCCGCAGATCGAGGCTCAGCCGGGCCGCCCTGCGATCGCCCGGTCCATCGCCGGCTGCCTCCAGGGCGGCGCTGGCCTCGGCCAGCAGCGCCTCGCGCCGGCGCGCCAGTTCGGGCAGGGCAGCGGTATCGAGGGGCAGCTGCAGGGCGCGGCTGCGCAGGGACTCCTGGCGGGAGAGGCCGATGCCGTAGGCGGAGAGCACCCCGGCCAGGGGATGGAGCAGCACCCGTGCCACGCCGAGCCGTTCCGCCAGGGCGCAGGCGTGCTGGCCGCCGGCACCGCCGTAGCAGACCAGCACCGCCGAGCGGATGTCGTGGCCGCGCTGGATCGAGATGCTGCGGATCGCCTCGGCCATCCGCTCCAGGGCGATGCTGCGGGCCCCCTGGGCCAGGGCCTCGGGGCTGAGGGGAGCCCCGGCTGGCATGGCCGGGCTCGCCCCTCTGGGGTTCGCCCCTCTGGGGTACGCCCCTCTGGGGCTCGCCGCTGTGGGGCTCGCCGCTGTGGGGTTCCCCGCTGTGGGGTTCGCCGCAATGGTGGCGAGCGAATCCCCCCCCGATGCACCCTGGGCCCGCTGGGCGCCCTGGGCCATCACCACGGCCAGCTCGGCGGCCAGGGCCTGGAAGCGGCGGCGCACCACGGCCCCATCGGGGGGTTGGTCGCCGTCGGGGCCGAAGACCGCCGGCAGGGCTTCGGGCGGCAGGCGGCCGAGCAGCAGGTTGGCGTCGGTGATCGTCAGGGGGCCGCCGAGCCTGTAGCAGGCCGGTCCGGGCACGGCCCCGGCGGAGGCCGGACCCACCTGCAGCCGGCCGCCCTCGAAGCGCAGCACCGACCCACCCCCGGCGGCGACGGTGTGGATGGGCAGGCAGAGGGCCTGCAGGCGCAGGCCGGCGATCAGGGTTTCCGGTTGGCGCTCCAGGGCCTCGGCAGCGGCCGTGGCTGGATCGAGGGCCTGCGGGGGGGGAGCGCCGGGATCGGGCGCCACGGGTACCACCGGAACGAGCTCCAGATGGAACACATCGGTGGAGGTGCCGCCCATGTCGAAGCCGATGATCGGCCGGCCGGCGAGGCCGGCGGCCCGGGCCACCGCCACTGCCCCCACCAGGCCACCGGCGGGGCCCGAGAGGATCGTGTCCTTGGCCAGCAGCTGATCCGGGGCCTGCAGCACCCCGGCGGAGGTCATCACCCGCAGGCGGGTGGCGGGCCCGAGCGCCTGACGCACCCGGGCCAGGTAGGCCTGGAGCACCGGTTGCAGCGCCGCCTCCGCCAGGGTGGTCTGCAGGCGCGGCAGCCAGCGGGGCATGGCGCCGACCCGATGGGAGAGCAGCACCGGCGCGAAGCCGAGCTCGTTCAGCCAGTCCCCCAGCGCCTGTTCATGGGCCGGATTGGTCACGGCGTGGAGCAGGGCGACGGCGCAGCTGCGCTGGCCCTCCGCCAGGGCCTGGCGCAGCTTGGCTTCCAGGGCTGGATCGCGCTGGAAGGGCTCCAGCTCGCGGCCATCGGCGGCCAGGCGGCCGGGCACCTCCAGCACCCGGTAGGGCAGGGTCTGGGGCCGTTCGACCTTCAGGGCGAAGATCTCGGGGCGGTGCTGGTCGCCGATGCGGGGGAGATCGGCGAAGCCGCGGTTGAGCAGCAGCAGCACCGGCGCGACGCGGCGCTCCAGCAGGGCGTTGGTGGCCACGGTGGTGCCGAGGCGCACCTCCTCCACCAGACCGTCGGGGAGCGGCTGGTGCTCGGCCAGGCCCAGCACCTGGCGCAGGGCGGCGACGGCCGGATCCGGCTCGGTGGGGTCGGCTGGGCCGCCGGGGTGTGGCTCAGCCCCGAGAGTGGCGGCGGCGGGATCACTGGCTGCTGCCGAGCCGGCAGGGCTCGGTGGATGGTCCGCTGCTGGCGGGTCGGTGTCAGGTCGGGGCTGGCCAACCGCGTCCCCGCCGGGGACGCCGCCATGGCGCGGCTCCGCGGGGCGCGGCCGTTCCGAGAGTACCTTGCGCACCACCAGCGAACCATCGGGGGCGCGGCCGACCAGATCGGTGAAGGTGCCGCCGCGATCGATCCAGAAGCGCCAGCCCCGGGCACCGCCGTTGGCAGCAGGGGCCGGATCAGCGTCGCAGGCCATGGCGGCGGATCCCCGAGGGGCTGGCGGGATCAGCGGTAGTTCTCGAACTGCAGCGGCACCTCCACGTCCTGGGCCTTGAGCAGCTGGATCGCCTGCTGCAGGTCGTCCTTGCTTTTGCCGGTGATCCGCAGGCTGTCGCCCTGGATCGCCACCGTCACCTTCTTGAGCTGATCGCGAACGGTCTTGGAGAGCTGCTTGGCCAGCTCCTGGCTGAGGCCCTTGCGCAGGGTCACCACCTGCTTCACCTTGTTGCCGCCCACCGCCTCCGGCGGCTGGAAGTCGAAGATCTTGAGCGAGAGGTTGCGTTTGGTGGCCTTCTGGCGCAGGACATCGACCACCGCTTCGAGGGTCATGTCGCTGGCGGTGGTGATCGTCAGGCTGGTCTCCTCCAGGCTGATCTCGGTGGCCGAGTCCTTGAGGTCGTAGCGCTGGCTCACATCGCGCCGCACCTGATCGAGGGTGTTGACCAGCTCCTGGCGATCGAAGTCGCTGACCACGTCGAAGGAGAAGGTGCTCATGGAGGGGGTGGAGGGGGTGCCGGTCGGGTGTTCAGGCTAGGACCGCCGCGGGCAGCAGCTCAGCCCGGGCGGCCTCCAGGGCGGCCAGGCCGCGGCGCTCGATCTCGCTGGCATAGGCGGTCCAGGTGCCCTGGCCCCAGTAGCGGAAGCAGCTGGTTTCGAGCAGCAGCAGCTGGAGCAGCGCCTCCTGGTAGAGGGGGCTGGCGCTGAGGGCCGGATCCTCGGCCAGCAAGGGATCGAACAGCTGGTGGAAGCGGGCGCTGAGCTGCTGCATCGGGCCGAGCACGTTGGCGTAGCCCTCCACCCAGCTGAGGTTGTTGGTCCAGGAGGCGCCGGCCATCGAGAACGACGGATCGCTGGCCTGGAGCGCGGCGATCGCGGCCTGCAGGGCGTCGGTGCTGACGGGGCCGGTTGGAGCGGCGTCGCCGGCTGGGTCGCCATCGGGGTCACCCGTGGATCGGCCGAGCTGTCGCCAGAGCTTGTGCTGCTGCACCGCCTGGATCTCCGGGTAGTCGGCCGCTGTGAACCCGGCCGCCGCCAGCAGCTCCAGATATTCACCGCCGTTGATCGCCACCGTGCGGGGGCCGCTGCCCTCCTGGGCGGCGAGGCGCTGGTGGGCCTGGAGGAAGGCGGGCGGAAATTCGTTCATCATCACGCCGCCGTTCTCACCATCGGCGATCTGGGCCACGATCGGCGGCAGCCGCCGGCCGGCCAGGGTCAGGGGTTCGAGCCCCAGGGCCTCGTAGCAGGGCTGCATCTGACCCACCAATTTGGTATCGGAACCCTGGGTTTTGATCAGGGCCACGATCGAGGCGCTGGCGCCGCTGCTGCTACGGGCCACCAGGCGATTGGGGATGTAGCGCTGTTCGTGGCGCAGCGGTGAGCCATCGGGATTCTCCACGCTGTGCTCCTGCACCAGCAGCCAGCGGTAGCCGCAGGCGTTGAGGGCTTCGATCAGGGCGTGGAGGGTGTCGGGGTGATTGGGCAGGGCCATCTCCGGCAGCGAGAACCCGGTCACCCGCTGCAGGGCTTCGGCGCCGAACAGGGTGGCGAAATGCTGTTGCCAGGCCTGGATCTGCAGCTTCAGATCGGGGATCGGCGTGGAGGGGGCCACGGCGTGGCTCCAGAAGCTGCCCAACCATTCCACATGGGGTTGCAGCAGCGGATCATTGCTGAGACGTTGCAGGGCGTCGAGGATGTCGTGGCGCCCCATCTGCTCGAAGCCCCAGAGGAGGTTGCCGGAATAATCGAGCATGATCCGCGGCCGGCAGCCCTGCGCGATCAGCGGCGGCAGGAGTTCGGCGAGACGCTTATAGCAATGGGCGAATGGTTCGGCGTTGTGGTTATCACCTTCTCCGGGGTGCTCCAGCATGTATTGGAGATGGCTGATCAGTTCTCCCTGGTGGCCGGCCGGAATCGTCGGCTGGTGCATGTGCAGGGCGCAGGCGAAGGCCGAGCGGATCTCCTCCAGCCGCAGATCGGTGCGCGGCAGGAACACCGGCGTTCGGTGCTGCAGCAGGGTCTGGATCTCGGAGTCGCGGCCGGCGATCGGCGGCAGGTCTGGGGTGCTCATCGGGGCTGCGGCGGCAAGGGCCCGTGCGAACAAGCCCATCCAACCAGCCGATGGAGCCGGCGTTGCGGCCGGATCCGCTGCGGCGCTGAAACCCACACCGGCGGTTCAGGCGCTGGCCAGGGCGGTGCTGATCTGCAGCATTGAGCGGGTCAGGCCTGGCAGGCCGAGGAATTCCAGCTGGTTGCCCCCCCATTCGATCACGCTGGAGCCGGCGCTGGAGCTGAAGCTGGGCTCGGGGTTGGTCTGGCCGGCGCCGGCCCAGAGTTCGAGGCGGTCGCGGCTGGGATCGAAGCCGCTGAGCTGATCCCTGGCGCCGCTGCCGAGGCGGTACTGGAGGGTGTCGATGCCGGCACCCAGCTCGAAGCGATTGAAGCCGGCGCCACCGAAGATCAGGCTGTCGCCGCCGCCGCTGCGGAAGGTGTCGTCCGCTGCGGAGCCCCAGAACACCGAGGTGCCCCGGGCGGCGCCCTGGACGGTCATGGCGGTGCCGGCGTAATCGGGGCTGGTGAGATCGACGATCGAGGTGCCGCCGCCGCTGCCCATCCGGATCGTGTCGACCTGCAGCAGCCGCTGGCTGGAGAGGCGGCCGCTGCTGTCGGGGCTGAGGCTCAGGTCGGCGTGGAAGGCGGTGTAGGCGTCGTGGAGGAAGAAGGCGGAGTCCTTGTCGGGTTCGAGGTTGATCGTGGTGGTGGCGGCGGGAAGGGCCTGGGCCACGAAGGCATAACGGGCCAGGCCCTGCAGGTTGAGGCGCTGTCCGGTGCCCACCGAGCCGGGGCTGCCGGCGTTCCAGGCGGCATGGTCGGCGTCCCAGGTCTGGCTGGAGCGGGCGTTGAGGCTGAGGTCGAGGGGGGTGCGGGCCTCGATCAGGTCGGGGGAGCCGTTGCTCGTCACCGCGGCGTAGACCACGGCCGGATCGTTGAGCAGCAGGTGGCTGCCTCCGGGTTGGTTGGCGAGGGTGTGGGAGGCCCTCCCGGCGTCTCCCACCACGGCGATCCGCTCGACCACCGTGCGCTCCGGCAGGCCGGCCAGGGCGGGGCTGGTGGCGCTGACCTCAAAGCTGTCGCTGCCGGCGTAGGCCTCGGAGGGTTGGTAGGTGAAGGCACCGCTGAGGGGATCGAGGCTCACCGTGCCGAAGGAGGGCTGCCGCACCAGGGCGTACTGGCGCTGGTCGGGGCTGGCCTGGAGGCGGGCCTGCTCGATCACCACCACCGGTTCGGTGATGTCCTCGAACAGGGCGCCGCTGTTCTGGGCACCCCAGCCGCTGTCGTTGCCGCCGCTGGCGCCATTGCGCAGCGGCGCCTTGGCGATCGCGTCGAACACCTCCAGGCCGCTGCTCACCGCCCCGAACACGGCATAGCCGGCGCTGCCGCTCTGGTCGCTGGCGGTGGGGGCGGTGTCGTTGAGGAAGCCGTTGCTGACCACGTTCACGAAGAACTGGTTGGTGGCGCTGTGGGGTTGGTTGGTGCGGGCCATGGCGATGGTGCCCCGCAGGTTGCTCAGACCGCTGCTGAGGGTGCCCTCCAGGGTGATCGGGCCGAAGGTGGTGGCGGCGCCGAAGCCGCTACCGCTGCGTTGGTCGGCGCTGAAACCGCCGCCCTGCACCATGAAGCCATCGATCACCCGATGGAAGACGGTGCGGTCGTAGAGGGTTTCGCGGGCGTAGCGGAGGGCGTTGAGGGCGGTGAGCGGCGCGCGGTCGACCGCCAGGCGCAGGCTCACGGCGGCGCTGCTGCCGGGAAAGGCGGAGAGGTTGCGGCTGGCGCCGAGGCTGGTGGTGTAGGTGGTGTCGCTGAGGTTGAGGTTGAGCTGGGGTCGGGCCAGGCCGATCGGTCGCACCTGGGCGACGACCCGGTTGGCGCTGAGGCTGAATGACTGCTGGGGCGAGGAGGGAGCGGGGGCGACCAGCAGCACCAGCTCCTGGCTGCCGGCCGCAGCGCCGGCCAGATCGGTGAGGGGGAGGCTGAGGGTATCGGGGAGGGTGGCGCTCCAGCCGTAGAGCTCGGGCAGCTCGGCATAAGGGGTGTAGACGGCATTGCCGAGGGCATCGAGGCTGAGCCGACCGGTGAGGGCGGCGTAGGTGCCGGCCTGGAAGCGGCGGTTGCTGCCCGGATTGAGCTGGAAGCTGGTGCTGGTCGGCAGACCCTGGGCGTCGAGGGGCTGGATGGCGATCTGGTAAGCGCTCAGGCCGGTGCCGGAGAACTGGAGCAGGCCGGTGGGGCCATCGCCGCTGGGTCGATCGGGCCAGATGCCGGAGCTGCTGCCCGCCACCACCAACCGCCCCAGGCTGTCGCTGACAACGGCACCGGGCAGCTCGACACCGCCGTTGCCGCTGGCGATGCTGGCGCTGGCGAGCAGCTGGCCGGCGGTGCTGTAGCTGGCCAGCTGCAGGTCGGCGCCGTCGCCGTAGAGCAGCTCCAGCCGGCCGTTGGCCAGGGAGAGCCTGGGGTTGATCTCATCGCGCAGCGAGGCGCTGAGCTGGCGGGCCCAGAGCTGCTGACCGTTGAGATCGAAGGCGGCGAGCATCACATCGGCGTCGAGGCGGCCGGCATCGCGGGTGGCGTTGGCGCCGGGCAGCAGGCCGCGGCTGGTGCCGGCCACGTAGAGGGTGGAGGCATCGCAGACCAGGGCGGTGAGGCGATCGGCGGCGCTGGCGCTGCCGAAGCTGCGCTCCCAGCTGCGGTTGCCGCTGGCGTCGTAGGCGGCCAGATAGGCCTGCTGTTCACCGTTGCTGCCGCTCTGGTAGCCCGCCACCAGGATCGTGCCGGCGGCGCTGCCACTGGGCACCACGGCCACGGCATCGAGGCCGTCATCGCCGGCGCCGCCGATCAGGCGGGTGATGGTGGTGTTGGCGATGATCGTCAGCAGGCCATCGCCGAGGCCGCGATCGCCGCCGCTGGGGGCGGCATTGGCCTTGGTGGCCCCATCGATGCTGCCATTCCCCCGGGTCACCCCCACCAGCACGATCTGGCCGCTCGGGGTGATGGCGATGTCGTTGAACTGGTCGTCGGTGGCGGTGGTGCTGGCCAGGGTGAGGCTGTCGCTCCAGTCGCCGGAGGCGTTGAACAGGGCGATGATCGCGTCGCGGTGGCCGCCGCTGGCCGCCGTCTGGAAGCCCGCCGCCAGCACGTTGCTGCCCCAGGGCACGGCCGCGAAAAAGACATCGTCGCCGCTGCTGCCGCCATTCCATTGCCAGATCACCCGGCCGCGCAGGTCCCGCAGGGCCAGGTGCTGGTCGCTGTCGCTGCGGTTGGGGCCGCTGCTGGTGCGGTAGCCGGCCACCAGCAGCTGGCCGGCGCTGGTCAGGGCCAGATCGTTGTAGCCCTCTGAACCCGCCGCCGATCCGCCGGTGATCCGCCAGGGCTCAGGGGAGAGGGCGGGCATCGGGCGGGGGGTGGCCGGTCGTGGCCATTCTGGCCGAGGTTGGAGGCGCGGAGGGCGATGGGCCGCAGGGGAGCGGGGTGTGGATCACCGCTGCCGAGGCGGGGGAGGCCGGGGCTGTCTCCAGATCTGCGGACCATGCATCGGCGATCGCGCCCTGGCCTGGCCCGTGCCCTGGAGTCCTCCGGCCTCCCATCCCACCGGCCCTCAGCTTCAGCCGCCGCCCGTCCCCGACGCCTCGCTGCCCCGCTCCAGGCCCCAGCGGCGCCGCCAGGCGCTGCTGGAGCTGCGCTCGCCGCGGGCCTGGGCCGCGGCCTGGGCCTGGTGGCGCCGGGCCAGGATCGCGGCGGCGCTGGCGGTTCCCGCCGGATCCCGGTATGGCTCTCCGGCACCGCTGGCCAGGTGGTCCCATTCCATGGCGGTCAGCGGTCGCCACAGGGTGGAGGGGGCCAGCGGCCGGGGGCTGGCCACGGTGCCGCCGCTCCAGTGGTGCGCCTGGCGCCGATGGGGGAGCTGCCCGGTGGGTGCGCTGGGGGCCGGCAGAGCGGCCAGGTGGAGGTGTGCCAGCCGCAGGGCCTGGCGCACCGCCGCGGCGGAGCAGTAGCTGATCCAGCGGCCCTGGGGCGCCAGCAGCCGGGCCAGCCGGGCCAGGAACTCGCAGCTCCAGAGCTGGGGACAGCGTTGGGGTGAGAAGGCGTCATGCCAGATCAGGTCGATGGCGCCGCCGGGCTCGCCGCCGCAGCCCGCTTCGAGGGCCTCCAGGCGTTGGCGGGCGTCGCCCCAGAGCATCCGGCCCGCTGAGCTGGCCTGGCGCCAGCGGCCGTGGTGCTGCAGGGATTCGAGGCAGGCCAGGGTCCGGGGCGGCCAGGGGTCGCGGAAGGCCGGCTGGGCCAGGGCGAGGGCCAGGGGCCGGGGATCGAGCTCCAGGCCCCACCATTGCAGGGCGAGGCCCCGATCGGCGCAGGCCTCCAGCAGCAGGGCCAGGTTGCTGCCCGTGCCGGCGCAGACCTCCAGCACGCGCAGAGGCTGGCCGCGCTGGAACCGCCCCAGCTCGGAGGGGTGCAGAAAGGTTTCGCGGCCTTCGCGCAGGGCGCCGCGGGCGCTGTGGAAGCCCTCGCCGAAGGCGGCGCTCCAGAGGCTGAGGCTGCCATCGCCGCCGCGGCGGATCGCCAGGTCGCCGGCCGTTGCTTCGCTGCTGGTGGCTTTGGCGTCGCTGGCTCCAGCGTCGGTGGCTCCACGGTTGGTGGCGGCAGCGCTGGTGGCCCTGCGGCCGGCGTGGCCGTCCGTTCCAGCCGATCGGGCCGCGCCTCCTTCCCCAGGCGCCGTGCCGCCTGCCGCCCCACCGGCCCCGCCGCAGGGGTCTGCGCTGCCCGTTTCCGTGGCGTCCGCTTCCCTTCCGCCCCCGCCGCCACCCTCAGCGCCGCAGGCATCAGGCGCGCAGGCGTCAGCGTCGTCGGCGTCAGCGCCGCAGGCGGGCCAGGTCATCCCAGAAGCCCGGGTACGACACGGCGGCGGCGGCGCTGTCGTGCAGCAGGGTGTCGCCACGGGCCACCAGGGAGGCCACCGCCAGGCTCATCGCCACCCGGTGGTCGGTCTCGCTGTCGACCTCGGCACCCTGGAGGGATGTGCTGCCCTGGATGGTCAGCCCATCGGGGTGCTCCTCCAGCCGGGCCCCCATCGCGCCCAGCTGGCGGGCCATCACCGCCAGCCGGTCCGTTTCCTTGACCCGCAGCTCCTCGGCGCTGCTGATCCGGCTCACCCCCTCGGCGCAGCAGGCCGCCACCGCCAGCACGGGGATCTCATCCACCAGCCGCGGGATCAGGTCACCGCCGATGGTGAAGGCCCGCAGGGGCCCGTGTTCCACGGCCAGGTCGCCCACCGGTTCGCCGGCCACATCGCGGCGATGGAGCACGGTGATGCGGGCACCCATCTGCTCCAGCACCTCGAGGATGCCGGTGCGGCTGGGGTTGAGGCCCACGTTCTCGACCGTGAGGGCGGCGCCGGGGGTGATGGCACCGGCCACCAACCAGAAGGCCGCTGAACTGATGTCGCCGGGCACCACCACCTGCTGGCCGCGCAGGTCGGCGCCGGGGGTCACGGTGACCTCGGTGCCGTCGGGGCCGGCCACCACCAGATCGGCGCCGAAGGCCCGCAGCATCCGTTCGCTGTGGTCGCGGGAGAGGGCGGGTTCGATCACGGTGGTGGGGCCCTGGGCGGTGAGGGCGGCCAGGAGCAGGGCGCTCTTGACCTGGGCCGAGGCCACGGGGGTGCGGATCGTGGTGCCGCTGAGGTGCTGGCCGGCGATTGCCAGGGGGGCCAGGTTGCCGCCGTCGCGGCCGTGGATGGCGGCGCCCATCTGGGCCAGCGGTGCACCGACCCGCCGCATCGGCCGGCGCCGCAGGGAGGCGTCGCCGGTGAGCACGAAATGGCGGCCGGCCCGTCCGGCCAGCAGGCCGAGCATCAGGCGCATGGTGGTGCCGGAGTTGCCGCAGTCGAGGATGTCCTCCGGTTCGCGGAAGCCATCGAGGCCCACGCCGGCCACGACCACCTCCCGCCCGGCCTCGATCGGACTCACCGCCACCCCCATGGCCCGCAGGCAGGCGGCGGTGCTGAGCGGATCCTCCGCCGGCAGCAGGCCTTCGATCCGGGTTTCGCCGGTGGCGATGGCACCGAACAGCAGGGCCCGGTGTGAGATCGACTTATCCCCCGGCACCCGCACGGTGCCCGCCAGGCTGCCGCCGCCGGGCAGGGGCGAGGGGCGCGGCGGGGGCGGCGGCGGCCATGGGGGCTGGGGGGAAGGGGAGCGGCGATCCTATGGAGGGGGCTGAGGGCGGGCTGAAGCGGGCCTGGGCCCCCAACCCTGCGGCTCTGGCCGAACGAGGGGAGGTGCCGCCGGCCAGTGGGTTCAGCCTGGTCCACGGGAAGGGCGGGTTCAGCCACTGTTGCTGCCCTGGCTTGGCTGGCCGGCTTGGCTGGCAGCCACCGGGAAGAACCGGGCAGGGTTGACGCCTGGCTGGAGCGGCCATCATCCGACCAGCGATGGCATGAGGACCGCAGGAATCATCGGAAGCGGACCTGCAAGAATTTTGATGTCCACCGGTTGAGGTCAGTGAGACTCATCTCCGGGCGAGGGGTGATGGAGGTCCGCTGGATAGGGAGAGCGTGATTCATCGAGCTGCCATGATGCACGAGATTGCTGTGTTAGCCCCAGGAAAGGATGTCCCGAAGAACTCTGATTTCCAGCGGTTGCGCTGAATCAAGCTCCTGGCCTGGCCGGAGCAAGGCAGGCTCACGGAAGAGAAGGCGCGATTCTTCGAGGCGCCATGAAGGGATCAGCTGTGGGGATCCAGTCGAAGGGATCAACTGGAATCCAGCGCAGGAATCAATCCCAGGGGTCAACCCTGGCAATCAATCACAGGAATCAAGCGCATGAATCAACTTTGGTGGTCAATCATAACGATCATCCCCAGGGAGTAACTGCAGAAAGAGACTGCAGGAGCAACCGTAGCAGGCAACTTTAGGGCACCTCGAAACACTGAGATTCCAGGGTCACCCAACAATTGAGACTCTTGACCCCGATAGGTCCGACTTGATTCCGAATCGACGGAAAAGGGATTTTTCGAGGTGCCCTTTAGGGTGCCTTGAAAAGTTTTATTCCCGCTGGTGGCGCTGCATGGGGCACATGGCCTGGCTGGAGCGATGCAGGCCCATGGGGCAGGGAAGGCGCGATTCTTTGAGGTGCCCTGCAGGGATCAACCACCAGGATCATCCCCGAGGATCAAGCGTAGAGATCAGGGGCTGCAGCGTGCCGGATTCCATGGTTGACGGAGCCACCGGTTTGGTTGTTGCCCCCGTCAGCAGGTGAGCGCCGGCCTCGCAGCCGGCGGCGCTTGCCTGGGAGCCCTTGGTTCAGCCGTGGCCAGGAGCCTGTTGCGCATCGCTGCATGTGCCCAGGATCGCTGGGGAGATCCCGTGATGGGGCGCATCAGGCGACTCAGGGTCTCCCATTAATCTCTTCCGTAACGAAATTGTAGCATCGCGCCGGTGGCCAGAATGATGGCGCTGCAATAAATCTCCCGATGAAGGGGGCAGAAATGCCCTTCACGGCCTGTGTCTCAGGGTGAGGCTGTGATCGGCGCCCGTCCGGCTCTGTCTTTGTTCGGGCCCTGGTCTGTCGCCCTGGGTGCAACAGGCTATTAACATGCTGATGACAGCTCGCCCCGCCCCTTTGGCCCGCCATTTTCGTCTGCCGATCATCCCCACCTTGATGCTGGCACTGCTTTTCCTTTGGCCGATCAAGGGCGCCCTGGCGGATCAGGCCAGTGCCGGCTTGGGCCGTTGCAACATCGCCACCCTGAAGGGCACCTATCTTTACAGCTCGATCGGCATGCTCGATGGCAAACCCTACGCCGAAAGTGGTCGGGAGGTGTATGACGGCAAGGGCGGTGTCGAACTGACCTACAGCGGCAGCGGCGGCGCCGCTGGAACGATGCGCACCACCTATACGGTCAGCCCCGATTGCATCGGCAAGGCGGTCTACCCCTATGGGCAGACCCTGCAGAGCTTCATCAGTCCCGATGGCAGCCGTTTCAGCTACACGATCACCCGTGGTCCTGATGATCGTGCCACTGCCCTGTCCGGCTGGGAGATCCGCGTCGCTCCCTGATCCCGCATCCTTCAGCGGCCAGGGGCTTTGCTGAAAGCAGCCGGAGCTGGCAGCCGGAGTTGGCAGCTGGAGTTGGCAGCTGGGATCCGCTTTGCAGCCGCTGCTCCAGGATGGCCTGACCCGGCTCGCCTGCCTCAATCGGTTGGTGCTGAATCCAGTGGCCAGTCAGGGTGATGGAACCCACCGCCCCTCCAGCCATGCCCGACAGCAGCGACCGCCCCAGTCTTGTCCATCAGCGCGCTCTGGTCACGGGGGCTTCCCGTGGCCTGGGTGCGGCAATTGCACCGGTGTTGGCGGCTGCCGGTGCCGATCTGGTCATCAGTGGCCGCGATCCCGATGGTCTGGAGCGCACACGCGCGCTGGTCGAACGCCATGGACGTCGCTGCCATGCGCTGCCGGCTGATCTGCGCCATGGCGAGGAGGTGCGCCGGCTGGCGGATCAGGCTCTGGCACTGTTCGGCACGGTCGACATCCTCGTTAATAATGCCGGCCTGGTTCACGTGGCCGATATTCTCCACACCAGCCTCGAGGATTGGGAGGAGACCCAGGCGGTCAACCTGCGGGCACCATTCCTGCTCTCGCAACTGCTGGCGCCTGCGATGATTCAGCAGAAACGGGGCAAGATCATCATGATCTCCTCGGTTGCTGCCGTGCTCGCTCCTGAGGGACATGCAGCCTATTCGGCTTCCAAGGGCGGTCTCAACCTGCTGACCCAGACCATGGCCGCCGAATGGGGGCGTCACAACATCCAGGCCAATGCCGTGGCTCCGACCGTCATCCTCACCGAGATGGGACAGCAGGTGTGGGGAGAAGCCAGCAAGGCAGACCCGATGAAAGCGCGAATTCCTGCCGGCCGCTTTGGTGAACCCAATGAAGTGGCTGATCTTGTGCTTTTCCTGGCCTCCGATGCCTCCAATTTCATCTGTGGCCAGGTGATCCGCCTCGATGGTGGCCTGACCGCGGTTTGAGGTCGCAGCCGTTCGGCCTGCCACCAGCTCGCAGCCTGCTCCGGTGTCTGGAGCTGCGGTGCGATGGCCTGCGGCGGAGCAGCGGGATCCTTCCGCTGAGGTTTGGGATCGGGATGTGCTCCGGGCGCTGGCGGCGCTGCAGGCGGAGCTGGGGGCCGCCTGAGCTGGCCATGGCCTGCCTCCGTCTTGTTGGAGCAGGCCTATGCGTTATTTGCATACTTGCCCTGCAGGGATTTCCGGCAGGCTTGCCTGGCAGGTTCTTCCTGGTGCACTCTCTGGCACAAGGCTCTACAGCTGTGGTGGCGATGCGTTGTTGCAGCGTCAGCCATCCCAGGCATGTCCTTTCCTATCGCAGCGGAGGATGCCAGGCTCACCTACCCTTACGTCGGTGAACTTCCATGCTCTGAGTCCAAACAACCCTTCATGTCCCCGTCGCTCCTCGATCCCCTGCTGCACCACTGGCGCCAGCTGCTCAGTCAATGGGCCCGGGACGGCCGCCTGAGCCGGGCCGCACGGGCGGCGCTGCAGCTGCCGGGGGGATCAGCTCCGCTGGAGGATCTTCTGGAGCATTGGGGCGCCGGAGATTTCAGCGGCTTACCGCCGGTGCACGTGCTGCCCGCCAGCGCCATGGCCGCTGCGAGGGGCGCCTATGCGATCAGCAATGGCACGATCTATCTCAA
>CAIZQU010000148.1 GCA_903935205.1 uncultured cyanobacterium
GGCAGCACGGGCCTCCGGGCCCTGTAGGTCCACGATCGAGCGGTCCACATCCAGGTCGCCGCCAAAGAGGTGCACGAACTCCGAATCGGAGTTGATCACCCCGTAGCTCTGGCGGTAGCCCTCGTTGACGGCCCGAAAACCCACGCGGGGGAGTTTCGTTTCCGCCGGGAAGCTCAACGAGCCACCGACAAGGTTGCGGAAGGGCAGGCGGCGCAGCAGCTCCCCCTCCGCAAAGGTCTTGAGCACCGCTAGCTGCTCAGCACGGCGGGCGTATTTCTGCGCCTCGATCAAGGTCAGGCCCAAGGGCACGCTCCAGGGGCCTGGCCCCAGTGACAACAGCAGCTGTTGCCAGGTCGCTTGTGGGCAGGGTGAACCCTGAGGTTCAGGCTGTTTAGCCTGGGGCGATGACCAATCCCCAGCTCACCGAGAACCTGCTTGCGGTGATCCGCAGCCTGCCGGCTGACGATCGCCGCTGGCTGCTCAGGCAGCTGGAGCAGGACAGCAGCGACCTGAGTCACGGGGCCCTGGCTGAGATGGCGATGGCCGGGGGTGCCTTTGACGACCTGGCGGCTGAGCCTGACCTCTACAGCTTCTCTGACGGAGAAGCGATCGGCGCCGGCTGATGCTGAGCCGCTACGACATCGTGCTGGTCGCCTTCCCATTCACGGATGGGCCTGCGGCCAAGCCTCGGCCGGCCTTGGTGATCACCACCAGTGAGCGCCATGGGGATGTGTTGCTGGCCTTCATCAGCTCCAACGTCAGCGGGCCGCCGGGCCGCGATGAGCTCGACATCCCTGCCGATCATCCGGGCTTCTCAGACACCGGCCTGAAGGTGAGCTCGAGGATCCGGCTCAGCCGCATGACAACCCTGGCGATGCCACTGGTGAAACGGCGCATCGGGCTGCTGCCGCTGGCCTTGCAGACGGAATCCCAGCAGGTGCTGCAGCGGGTGATCGGCGGCCAAGGCTGAGCGTTCCCCTGTTGGCCAGTTCGTGGCTGTGACAGCAGTGGGCGGCACCGGTTTCCAATCCCGTGCCCGGTAGCGGCCTGGGCCCCTGCCCCACCAGCTCCTGGTGGATCGGCTACGCGCAGCCCTCCTCATGGTCCGGGCGGCCTCAAGGGCTGCGCAAGTCAGCCGGACTGGTGCGTTGGCTGCGCTGCGCTCCGCATGTCGGAGGGGGCTGCCCCTTGACCCCGCCCGGCCTGCTTCGGGGTCTTCGCTACGCCTGCCATGGCTTCTGCATCCCGGATCCGCGCCTTCCAGCTCCTGAGCTCCCGCACCCTGGAGTTCCTGTGCGAGGAGGCATCGGCCCACCGCCCGGCTCCTCTGGAGCGGCTGGAGCGCCTCTGCGCCGATCTGCTCTTCGATCGCCAGCTGACCACGCCAGCTTCGGTGCCCGTCTGGTGCCCCGAGAGCGAGCTGCCCTTCTGAGGGGGCGGCCCCGGCTGCGGCTGGGGCGCTCTCTTGTTGCCCGCAGCCGGCACCCCCAAGCGACCACTGGCAACAGGGCTCAGCAGCACCACGCCCATGGCCAGCCCCATGACCCCCGAGCGGTTTCAGGATCGCTTTGAAGCCTTTCGCGGTGAACCCCAGCAGGTCTCCGGCGTCTGGACCCTCCATGCCGCGATCGCTGCCCTGCCCGGCAGCGAGGCCGTCCTCGATGAGCAGGCCCCCTGGGCGCTCACCTTCAGCCAGAAACCCGCTGAGCCCCCGGCACCAGCAGTCCCCAGCGGCGGCC
>CAIZQU010000149.1 GCA_903935205.1 uncultured cyanobacterium
CAATCCGCTTCTGCAATCCCGGCAGGAGGGGTTCTCATCACAGGCCGTCACTGCCTGAGATTCAATCGGGATTCAAGCTGCCGTCAAGGGTTCAGCAGAACTGGGGTTCGCAATAAGCCGTACCGACCCCTGAACGGATACGTCCAGAAAAACCAGACCACCTCAGGCTGCCTCGCATTGCTCCTCAGTGCCGTAGAGCTCCAGGAACTGCGACAATGACATCCCAGCCTGAAACTGGATCCGGTTCATGGGCATGGCATCAGCCTTGGTACATGTGTACCCGCGTAGCCTGCGCGGACCGTTGCGGAGCTTGCTGCCGAATCAAGTGACGCCAAGCCTTGTCGCATTTAAGCTAATGGCTGCAAGAATGCAGCAGAACAGGCATATTTGTTTGATTGTTTCGACTCCAAGAGTGCCGAGACATGTTCCTGATTCCAAATTCTTCATACACAATCATGGAAACTCCCACCTTCTCGTTGCGCGCTTCACTGATTCATCGCCTCGAAAATCTTGCTGCTTCTGGTTTGGCTAAAGCTTTGCCCGCAGCCTTCGTCCTTTCTGCCCTGGTGATGCCGGTTTCTGCGGCAACTAATCTGGTGAAAAACGGTAGCTTTGAAAACAATAGCGGACCTGGAATCGTTTACGGAAATACTAGCGGCTACTACATAGGTACAAATGTCCCTGACTGGTATTTTGTAAAGCCAAGCACCAATACCCCCTTTGCTGGGGTTGACAACTATGATCATGCCAGGACAAATACATCGCAAGCAGCCCAGTTTTGGGGTGCAGCACCTGGCTATCAAAATGGCAATGGTTTCAGCAGTAGTCCCGATGGAGGTTACTTCTGGTTTGGCGATGGTGACCAAAGCTACGCAGTAAGACTTAAGCAAGATATTACAGGTTTGACCATAGGTGAACAATACGATCTCAGTTTCTTTTATGCTTACACTCAGGAGATCTTCCGCAATCAAGCAACTGATCAAGTTTGGGAAGTGTTTTTTGGTAATGACATCTATAACACGGGTTGGACCCACGTTCCAGCGGCTGGTTTTAGTGGCTGGCATACCTCAGCCCGTACGTTCACGGCCACTGCCGCAACACAAACCCTTCAGTTCTTGGCCCATGGAACCAACGGCCTGCCCCCGTTCCTGCTGCTCGATGGTGTGAAGCTAACGGCACAGAATGAGCCCCCGTCGCCCCCAGCTGGCACCCCCGGCCCCGTGCCGCTGCTGGGTGTGGCTGCCACCATGGCCTGGAGCCGTCGCTTGCGTCGACGCATCAAGCGGGGCGGCATGAACTGAGCGGCGTGATCCAAGTGGGAGCTGCCGCGCCGCAAGCGCGGCAGCTCCCCTGCTTGGGCCTGTTCCCGGTCGTTGCGCCAGACGATGGGGCTAATCGATGGGTTTGCGGTTGTTGTTCCTCTTAATCCCTCTGGCGCCAATGGGGTTTCGCTGATGGGCAGCTTGCTGAAGCCGAAGGCGAGCTTCTGCATCTCCACTACCTCAAACCGCTGCCGATGCGCTTCGATCGTTGGCTGGTGGCCCAGCGCCCTGAGCAGAGCCGCGTCCGGATTCAGAAGTTCATCGAGGCCTGTTACGTACGGGTGAATCGGGTCGCCGGCCGCGCCAGGACCCCCTTGGGTCCAGGCAATCAGGTGCAGCTCTGGATGCCACCGCCGAATTGGAAAAACTGCTGGCCCTGTTGCGGCGGGCGGGCGGTCTGATCGCTCAGCCGCTCAGCCCGCCAGGGCCGGCAGCTGCGGGCATGCCTCCACCAGCTTCCACGTGATCGTCGCCTGCGGATGCTCCAGCAGCGCAGCCCCCGGCCCCTGTTCAGCGATTCGGCCCCCCTCCAGCACGATCACCCGGTGGCAGAAGCCGCTCGCTATCGACAGGCCGTGGGTGATGAACAGCATCCCCAGCCCCAGCCGCTCCTGCAGAGCCCGCAGCAGCGCCAGCACCTCCGCCTGGATCTCCGCATCCCGCATGCTCACGCTCTCATCGCAGAGCAGCAGCTTGGGTTCGAGGATCAGAGCGCGGGCGATCGCCATCCGTTGCTGCTGACCCCCGGAAAGCTGGCGCGGCAGCCGTTGCTCAAACACCTCCGGCAGCTCCAGACCCACCGCCGCCAGCCCCCGCCGCGCCCGCTGCCGATCGGAGCAACCCAGTGCTGGCATAGGCTCTGGCTGTCGGCTGGTTCAGTTTTCGTATCGCTTCCACCACCGTCGCCCCCCCGGTTGTCGCCGGCGACAACCGGTAGCAATCACGTTCTCCTCACCGGCGCATTGCATCGTTAAGACAGTTACCTGAGGTGGGTGCCTTTTACTGAACAGCTTTGGCCCCTGACATCGTTAACCCAGGGCGGGAGGAGCAGGGTTCGGTGTCAGTGTAGACCTCATGGGGAGCTCTGCCTCCCAGGGAGCTGTGAGGCCTTACATGGCAGTACCTCCAAAGGAAGCGGGCCAGGCTGATCTCAGCTTCCCAGCCATCGCTGTAGGCACGCAGGTAGACCTCCTCGTACTTGACTGTGCGCCACAGCCGTTCAACGAGGATGTTGTCGTAGCAGCGCTTCCTACCTGACCAGCTGA
>CAIZQU010000150.1 GCA_903935205.1 uncultured cyanobacterium
AAACTGCGTCACCAAAGGCGGATGCAAGGGTCACTTCTGCGAGGCCAGGCTGGTGGGGCGCGATTGCCGAGACGTATCTCGCGTGACCAGCTGCCTCGAATCGCTTGCAACATCACAGGCTTGTGCAGGACCGATTCGCGCCTGTAACTCACGCATTCTCAGAATGGTTACGAGTTGGTCGCATCATGTCAATGTGCCCTCACGGAAAATCTATGCGCAACAGGCTCCTAGCCTGGGGAAGCCGCCAGCCGATCGATGGTCGATCCCCAACCCCGCCGTCCCCCGTGGCTGCAATGGCTGATCCTGATCACCTTCCTCTGGTCGTCCTGGCAGCTGGCCGGCCTGTGGTTGGAGCGATTGCACGGCTGAAGGGCTGACCCAGAATCGCGCGCACGATCCGCACCAGGCCACCGCAGAGCAGCAGCAGGGCGAACACCGCCAGCAGGGCCACCGCCAGGACCCCGCCCAGCTGCATCAGGCCGAGCCCCAGGCGGCTCAAGCCACCGATCAGATCGGCGATCGCCTTGCTCACCAGCAGCAGGCCATCGAAGCGCTGAGGGATGGCCATCAGAGCGGCCAGGAGCGACCCGCCGGCAGCGGTCAGCCCCAGGCCCACGGCCAGCTGATGCCAGCGGGCGATGGCACGCCGGCGGCGGCGACTGCGGGGACGTGAACGGGACCCGGCTCCATCCGGGCGGGCCAGATCGGTTGTGGGCAGTGCGATCACGGGGCCGTCGTCGGCCATCGGGTGGAGATCAGAGGTCCAGGACATGGCCGGCACTGCGCATCCAGCGTTCAAATTCGATCAGCACCAGCTCATTGGGACAGTCGATCAACGAGAGCTGGCGCACCGTGCAGTCGCCATGGCCGCCGTGGTGCAGGGAGATGTGAAAGTCGTCGCCACTGAGGCCGCAGACCTCCGGATCGCTGCGCACCACCACATCAAGGGCAGCTCCAAGCCGGGTGACGCGGCGCCGCAGTTCCGACCAGGTCATCGCCATCGCTCCAGCCCAGCCATTGTCCAGGCCAGTGTGAACGGCGCTCAGCCGGCGTCAAGCACCACGGGGGTGGGTTTGGGGGGCGGCCCAGGGGGCCAGGGTGCTGGCCTAACGGTCTGAAAGGGCCGGTGGGGTCGGGGCGGCGACCGGTGCCGGGGTGCGGCCAGGGGGCGGCGGCGGCAGCAGCGCAGCCAGCGAAGCGGCCAGGGCCAGGGCGGCGACCCCCCCCAGGGGCGCCGCAAGGCGGCGGCGCAGGGGCACGCGACGGATCAGCTCACGGGCACGCAGGGGGAGCTCCGACGGCAGGGTCCAGGCCAGCCGCACCCTCGGATCGAGGCGCAACCGGTCCAGGGCCCGCACCAGATCGGCCAGTTCGGCATCGTCGAGGTCGACATCGAGAGTGCCGCCACCCGGCTGGCTGCTGACGAGCTGAAGGCGGTGGCGTCCCCCCTCGCCCGGGCTCAGGCGGACCGGCTCGGTTCCGAAGGGACGGCCCACGCCACTCACCAGATGGCGGGCATAGGGGAGGGTGGCGGCGATCAGGGCCTCCAGGTGGGCGCGTTCGCCCTCGAGCTCAGGACGGCCGGCCCAGCGCAAGGTCCAGCGGGTGAGGATGCCGAGATCATCGCTGCCCTGACCGGCGGAGAGGTCAGGCAGCCCCTCCACCCGGAGCTGGCAGCTGGGCTGGTCGTAGGCGAGGGTCTTCTGGAGCGGGGATCGGGAGAACATTCGGGATCAGGCCGCAGCATCGAACAGACTGGCGCGAAGCCGGCCATAGCCCCCTGGCCCGGCGATCAGGGCGAGGGCCTGGATCATCTGGCGCCGCTCCTCAGCCCCAGCCAGGGGATCGAGCAACTTCTGGACGGCGCTGCGGCGCGGATTCATCCTCTCCCGCAGCAGCTCGGCCAGACGGGTTTCGAACAACTGCCAGCGCTGGGCCTGCAGATCGGCCGGTTCACTGGCGGAGAGCAGGGTGCGCAGCATCGGATAGAGGCGATCGGCCATGGCGCAGAGAAGGCGCATCAGCCCGTCGGCATCGCTGGGGGAGAGGGAGCCACGGCGACAGGTGCGACGCATCGGATTGTGGCAGCGGCGCTTCCACAGCTCCACCCGGTTGGGGAAGCGATCCTGGAGGCCGAGGTTGGCGGTGAGCCAGAGCATGGCCTCACCGCCGTTGTAATCGAGGGATTCAAGACAGAGCAGCAGCAGATCCAGCCGCTCCAGTCCCCGCCGCGGCAGCTGCGCTGACGGCGGCTGCAGGGGGACGCCGACGGCGGCGGGGACGGGGGCGGCGGGGGTCGCCGGGGAAGCAGGGGCCTGGACCATGGCTGCGATGATGGCAGCGTCAAGCCCGATCCGTCACCTGGAGACACCGGCTCGGTGCCTGTCCGCTGGCGCTGGTCCGGCCTCCATCCCCCACCAGACCCGATGAGCAATGCCCCCGGATCCGGTTCCGCTGCCCCGTCCGCCGCAGCCCAGGATCCTTCTGCCGGCCAGGGCGATGGCCTGGATCTGCGCGACTGGGTGCGCGCCTACCCGGACTTTCCCCAGCCCGGCATCCTGTTCCGCTGCATGATGCCGATGCTGCGCGATCCCCGCGGCTGGCAGGAGATGGTGCGGCAGATGGGGGGCATCTGCGAGCGGCTGCAACCGGAGCTGATCGTTGGAATCGAGTCGCGGGGCTTCCTGGTGGGCACCGCCCTGTCCACCGCCCTGGCCCTGCCCTTCGCGCCGGTGCGCAAGCCGGGGAAGCTCCCCGGCGAGGTGCGGGGGATTGATTACAGCCTTGAGTACGGCAGCGATCGTCTCGAGATCCATGGCGAAGGCTTCGAGCAGGGTCCGCGGGTGCTGATCGTCGACGACCTGCTGGCCACCGGCGGCACCGCCGCTGCCACAGCCCAGCTGGTGACCCAGGCCGGCGGTGCGGTGTGCGGGTTCGGCTTTGTGATCGAGCTGGCCGACCTGGGGGGCCGGGGCAGGCTGCCGGAAGGCGTTCCGGTGGAAGCGCTGATCACCTACAGCTGAACAGCGGCGCCTGAGCCGCAGCGAGCCAGCACCGGCCTGGGTTCGACCGCGTCGGTTCAGGGGGTGCGGATCCACCCGGCGGCGGCAGCCAGAGGCGACCCCGGCCCAGCGGGACGCGGCCACGGACGGCAGGGAGCGGGCGACTGCAGCGAGCAGGGCGGCGCGACCCTCGATCGAAGGGCCCATCCCAGCGCCTTGGAGCCCTGGTGTGCCTGTTGCGCATCGCTCGACAGGCCAGGCCCTGAACACGGACAGAGCCGATCGGGCGCCGATCGCGGCCTCAGCCTGAGACAAAGGCCATCAGGAACAGGCCATCAGGACCATCGCCGCACCTTGATCGCAAGATCTACTGCGGCCCAATCCTTCTGCCCTTGGGCGCGGCGCCGCAGTCGCGCTGCGGATGTGATCCATGGGAGACCCAGTTCCGTTCCACAGCGAGATCTCCCCATGGATCTGGAGCCACGACGGCTACGGGGCACAGGCTCCTAGGGCTGGCTGTCCTGCCAGGCGAGCACCTCGTCGAGCTGCTCCAGGCTGATCAGCCCAAAACGCCAGAGCACCACAGGCAGCGGCGCCTGCTCCGCCTGGGCCTGGCGCAGGCCCAGCGCCAGGGCGCTCTCGCTGAGGGCCAGCTGGTGCCGCAGGAAGCGCAACAGCGGTGCCGGCGGCACCGGTTGGGGGGTGGTGCTGATGACCATGGCGCCAGGCTGGCAACGGCTCAGTCGCGGCGCAAGTGGGGAAGCCCATCGGTCATCACGGCGAGGCTGATGCGGCGCAGCGGGGCTGCCCGGTGCAGCAGGGCCAGGGCGGGACGACGCAGCAGCAGGGCCAGGGGATGGCGCGTGGAGAAGAGGCGCACGAGCAGATCGGTGCTGGTCAGGATCAGCAGCAGATCCGGCCAGCGACGCAGGCCGTAGGCCCGGCCGATCCGATCGGGCGCCAGCTGGCCACGGCTGGCTTTGAGGGCCAGGCGATGCAGCGCGGCCACGTCGCGCCAGCAGAGATTGAGCCCCTGGCCACCGACGGGATGGCAGCGATGGGCGCTCTCGCCGACCAGCACGGTGCGGCCGCGGCTGAGGCGATGGGCCAGCATCCAACCCACCGGGAAGGTGCGCGCCGGCTCGGCGAGGGCATCGGGCTCCAGATCAGCGGGCAGCACCGCCGTCAGGCCATCGAGGAACGCCGCTGGATCTAGGGCCTCCCGTCGGCGCTGACGGGCGGTGGGGGCGCTCCAGACCAGCTGGAAGCGGCCCTCCTCCAGGGGGAGCAGGGCGGAGGGACCCTCGGGGCGGAGCAGCTCCCAGGCGGTGCCGGGGGCGGCGCCGCGCAGATCCACTTCGGCGGTGAGGCAGCTCTGGCTGTAGGTCCAGCCCCAGCAGCGGATGCCCAGGGCCTCCCGCGTCCGGGAGCCGGGGCCGTCGGCGGCCACGATCAGATCGGGCAGATCGGGAGGGAGATCCGGCAGCGGATCCGGAGAGGGGCGATCAACGGCGCAGCGATCGGGGAAGGCGACAGCACGGGACCGCCGATCGGAGCGGGGTCGATCGAGGCTGGGCCGATCCAGACCAGAGGTCTCGCCAGGGGCCGCAGCAGAGCCAGGGCCAGGATCTGAGCCTCGTCCGGGGGTTGACTGGCCCGGATCGAGCGGCTCACCCAGCCGCAGGGTGATGGCGGGATGCTGGGCCAGGCGACTGAGCAGCAGGGCCATCAGCTGGTTGTGGCGAGCGATCCAGCCGATCGGCAGGGGGCTGGGGCGCGGAACAGCGGTCAGGTCGGCGGGGCTGAAGACAACGCCGCGCTCCAGGGCCACATCGCGAAGACGCAGCTGGGAAAACGGAACCAGCCGATCTTCCAGGGCGGTCCACAGGCCCAGGCCTTCGAGCAGGCGACGGCTTGACTGGGTGAGGGCATAGGCGCGGCGGCGACCCTGCAGGGCCTCGGCGCTGAGGGGATCGCGCAGCTCGACCAGCCAACCGGCCTGGGCCAGGGCCAGGGCCGCCAGGGCGCCGGTGGGACCGCCGCCAAGAACCCTGGCCCGCAGGGGGGCATCGGCGCTGGAGATCATGGGGACGGCGAGCCAATGACAACGCCGCCACAGAGGCTGCGGCGGCGCGGAAGGAACGGTGAACCGGGGCGGTCGTAGCCCCGGGGACTGGATCAGCCGATGCCCAGCAGACCGCGGGTGAAGGCTTCGCCGCCCAGGGCGAATTCGGTGGCCAGCAGGGCGATGAAGCCAAGCATGGCCATGCGGCCGTTCAGCTTTTCAGCGCGCTCGTGGAAACCCCAGCCGCTCTCAACGCTGACGACTTCCATGCGGGGCTCGCTGGCGAAGGCGTTGAGACGACCGCCATCTTCGGTGGTGACGGTGGCGCCGCGGATGACGGCGGGGGCGGAGGAGGGGGAAGCAGCCATGTCCTTGCTTTGAGAAGTGTTACGGCAACTGTAACGCAATGTTGCGAGCCTGGCAAGGGGTCAGCGCAGGCGCCGCAGGCAGAGCTCCTCGAAAGCCGGGCGCAGCAGGTAGGGGTACTCCCCCACCCACTCCTTGAGCTGGGGCAGCCAACCATCGGCAAGGGCGCCGATCCGGCTGAAGTCCTTCCGCTCACTCAGCACCAGGGTTCGAATCACCATCCCCCGCCGGATCGCCTGGTGTCGCTTCTCCATCGGAAAGCGCAGCTGCCCCAGGTAGCCCTCCTCATCCTCCAGCTCCAGGCACAGCCAGGTGCGCCGATCCTCCACCAGCTCCAGCCGCCCCTCACGGTTGGCCTGCTCGCGGCGGCTCTCCACCACCTCGCGGCTGTACAGATCGGCCACCCGGCCTTCGAACAGGGCGGCGGCCGGGTAGCGCCGCAGGGTGGCATTGCGCCGTCCCGCCTCGACGATCGGCCCCCAGAGCATGTAAAGGATGAACACCACCCCCACCACCAGCATCACCGGTCCGAGCCGGCTGGAAAACAGCAGGGTCTGGCTGATCAGCAGGGCGATCACGCCGCCGATCACGGAGATCAGCAACCGCTGCAGCAGCTTGCGGGGATCGCCGCTGCAAGCATTGAACTGGGGTCCGGTGGCCACCGCTGGAATCAGCCGTTCCAGCTCACCGGGACGCAATGGGATCAGCATGGGCCCAGTGTCTCGCGCTCCAGCTTCAGAGCAAGCGCTCCAGGCCGTAGAGCAGACCCTCCAGCTGGCGCACCCGCCGCACGGTGTGGAGGACGCCGGGCATGTAGGCGGAGCGATCGATCGTGTCGTGGCGCAGGGTGTAGGTCTCGCCCGGCCCCCCGAACATCACCTCCTGGTGGGCCACCAGACCCGGCAGTCGCACCGAATGCAGCCGCAGGCCGCTGTCGCGCAGGCCGCCCCGGCAGCCCGCCAGGGTCTCGTGCTCCTCCACCTGGAGAGCGTTGAAGGACTTGCCCAGCTCCTCGATCAGCTCGGCGGTCTTCAGGCAGGTGCCGCTGGGGGCATCCGCCTTGCGGTTGTGGTGCAGCTCGGTCAGCTCGCAGAAGTCGTAAAAGCGGGCCGCCGCCGCCGCCGCCTGCTGCAGCAGCACCATCCCCACCGAGAAGTTCGGGATCACGGCCCCACCCACCCCCGCCTTGACGGCAAAGATCGCCAGGTCCTGCAGCTGCTCGGGACTCAGCCCGGTGGTGCCGATCACCGGGTGCACGCCATAGGCGATGGCGCCGCGGCAGTGGTCGTAGGCCACGGAGGGATGGGTGAAATCGACCAGCACCGCCCCGCCGCCGGGTCCGGCGTCGCGCACCGCCTGGCTGGCCTGGCAGAGGCTGCCCTCGAAGTCGGCGGTGATCGCCACCTCCAGCTCGCCAAGCCCCAGCTCCAGCCCCACATCGGCGCCCTCCTTGCCCGGGCTGGTGTCGATCGCCGCCACCAGGGTGCAGTCGGCCGCATCCCGCACCGCCCGCACCACCTCCGCTCCCATGCGGCCGAGGGCTCCGGCCACCACCACCGGGATCGGGGCGGGGTTGGAGATGGTAGTGGGGCTGGCAGACATGGCGGGAGCTGGGTCGGCGACGAGGGGAAACGCGGATGGGAATGGCCGGGGCCGGGGGGCCCTTTTCGAGGCGGGCCTGGTCGAGGTGATCGGCCGGGCAGGACTGAGTCTGGTCGAACCGATGCGCCTGGTCGGGCTGAGTCTGGGCCTGGTCTGGCCCATCGAGCCGACGGGGAAGGGCCAACCCCGTTGCTGGCGACCGGCGGACCGCCGGGTAGAGCCAGGGCCGCGGCACCTCCGCTGAGCCTATGGGCGACCGCATCCCGGCGGGCAGGGACGCCGGCCGTCGGGGAGGGCCCCAGGGGGCGGACCTGGCGGCGCCCGGTGCTGGAGGGGGCAAGCGGTGCCATTCACCGCTGCCGTTGGTGGTCTGAATGAGGCTGGCTGGACCAGCCCAGTCCACCCGGTCAGCCGGGAGTGCAGGAACAGGGAGGAATGCTGGCTTATGCAGACGGCTTCCGGGGCATGCGCCTGAGGAAAGTTTCTGGGAATTGTTTCAGGGCACCTCGAAAAATACGGGATTCTTGGCTCCCTGCCGTGCGGGATCCCTTGTGCGTGCCGGCGTCACTGGTTTCGGGCACCACGGCGACGGCCATTTATCGAGGTGCCCTTCAGACAAAGGTTTCTGAGGAATATTTCGGGGAAATGTTTCCGGGAAATGTTTCCGGGAAATGTTTCTGGGGAAAGCCTGTGGGAACCTGTGGGAAATGGTTCTGAGACAAGTTTCCGGAAGATGCTTCCGGAAGACGTTTCTGGAAGACGTTTCTGGAAGATGTTTCTGGAAGCTGCTTCTAAGACAAGTTTCTGAGAAAAGTTTCTGAGAAAAGCCATTGATAAAAGCCTGCGCCCTCTCCGGCAAACAGGGCGGAATGGCACGGCGTTGGGGGTCGGCAGACGGCCCTGCGGCAGGGGGCCGCCAGCGATCGGGACAGCGGTGCCGCGCCGCTGTCTTCCAGGGCTGCACCTGAGGATCAGGATGGAGCCAGCGGATCCAGCGCAACGGGCCTTTGGAACTATCCCCCCTCGGCGTCACCCTGTTGGCCGTTGCTGTAGTGATCGGACTGGCCCAGCTTCTCGGTGAGCTGGCCCATCGCCTCGGTCAACCCCGGGTGCTCGGTGACATCGTCAGCGGCATCCTCCTGGGGCCCAGCCTGCTGGGGGCGCTGCAGCCGGGCTTGTATGGCTGGTTGTTCAGTGCCCCGGTGCGGCTGCAGCTCAATGGGCTCGGGCAGCTGGGGCTGGTGTTGTTCATGTTCCTGGTGGGGCTGGAGCTCAACCCCAGGCTCCTGCAGGGACGCATGCCGCTGGCGAGCCGCATCAGTGTGGTGGGGGTGGTGCTGCCGCTGCTGCTCGGACTGGGATTGGCGGAGCGCTTCGAGGCCTGGTTTCCAGCCCTGCTGCCCGGCGACCACAGCGCCGCCGGTGCGCTGTTCCTCGGTACGGCGATGGCGATCACCGCCTTTCCGGTGCTGGCGAGCATCCTCAGCGACCGCCAGCTGCTCAAGCACCCCCTGGGCTCCCTGGCGATCACCGCGGCCGCCTTCGACGATGTGGTGGGCTGGAGCCTGCTGGCGGCGGTGGCGGCCTTCAGCCGTTCCGGTTCGATGGTCGCCGCCCTGCCGATCCTGCTCGGAGTGGCTCTTTACGCCGCCGTTCTGCTGGTCGCCACCGCCCCCCTGAGGCGACGACTGGAAAAGCGACAGCATCAGCTCGCGACCCTGGCCCCCTGGCTGGACACCCTGGTTCTGGCGGGCGCCCTGCTGAGTGGGGTGATCACCGAGGTGCTGGGGGTGCACGTGATTTTCGGTGGTTTCCTCTGGGGTCTGGCCATGCCCCGCAGCGAGCCCCTGCGGCGTTGGCTCACCCTGCGGCTGGACACGGTGGTGCAGCGCCTGCTGCTGCCCCTGTTCTTCGCGATCAGCGGCCTCAACACCCGCATCGGCAGCCTCGACAGGCCAGGTCTCTGGCTGGCGGCGGCCCTGGTGCTGGTGGTGGCGGTGGCGGGGAAGTTCGGGGGCGTCTGGGCCGTGGCCCGCGCCAGCGGCGTTCCACCGAAGGACTGCCAGGCCCTGGGCTGGCTGATGAACACCCGCGGGCTCACCGAGCTGGTGGTGCTCAACGTGGGGCTGTCCCTGGGGGTGATCAGCCAGGACCTGTTCACGATGGGAGTGCTGATGGCCCTGGTCACCACCGCCATGGCGGGCCCGCTGCTCAACCGCCTGGGATACGGCCGGGTGGAAGCCGCAGCGGCGCCCCTGTAACGCCTTACCCGCGTCCCTCCCACCGACGGGCGCCCCTGCGTAGGCTGCTTCACATTGCTCAATCTCAGGCCGCATGTTCACCCAGGTCCGCTCCAGCACCCGCCGGGTCACCCCAGCGCCTGGCCAGGGCAGTGACAGCCGGGTGGTGATGAAGGCCGTGTACGTGGTGCTCGAGCCCCAGTACCAGAACGCGCTCACCACGGCAGCCCAGGGCATCAACGACCACAACGGCGCCCTGGCGATCGACCTGAGCGGCTACCTGATCGAGGAGCTGCGCGATCCCCAGAACTACGCCGATTTCTGCGCCGACGTGGCAGCGGCGGATGTGTTCATCGCCTCCCTGATCTTCATCGAGGATCTGGCTCAGAAGGTGGTGGAAGCGGTGGCTCCCCACCGCGACCGGCTCAAGGCGGCGGTGGTCTTCCCCTCGATGCCCGAGGTGATGCGGCTCAACAAGCTGGGCACCTTCTCGATGGCCCAGCTCGGCCAGAGCAAGAGCGCCATCGCCCAGTTCATGAAGAAGCGCAAGGAGAAGGGCGGCTCCTCGGCAGGCTTCCAGGACGCGATGCTGAAGCTGCTCAACACCCTGCCGGCGGTTCTGAAATACCTGCCGGTGGAGAAGGCCCAGGACGCCCGCTCCTTCATGCTCAGCTTCCAGTACTGGCTGGGGGGCACGCCGGACAACCTGCGCAACTTCCTGTTGATGCTGGCCGATAAATACGTCTACCCCCGCGGCGATGCCGAACGGCCTGAGCTGGAGGTGGCGGATCCGGTGGTGTTCCCCGATCTCGGCATCTGGCACCCCCTGGCGCCGGCGATGTTCGAGGATCTCAAGGAATATCTCAACTGGAACAGCAGCCGCAGCGATCTCTCCGAGGCCGCCCGTCGCGGTCCGGTGATCGGCCTGGTGCTGCAGCGCAGCCACATCGTCACCGGCGATGAGGCCCACTATGTGGCGGTGATCCAGGAGCTCGAGTACCGCGGTGCCACCGTGATTCCGGTGTTCTGCGGCGGCCTCGACTTCAGCAGGCCGGTCAACCAGTTCTTCTACGACCCCCTCAACCCCGAGGTTCCCCTGGTCGATGGGGTGGTCAGCCTCACCGGCTTTGCCCTGGTCGGCGGCCCGGCCCGCCAGGACCACCCCAAGGCGATCGAATCCCTCAGCCGGCTCAACCGCCCTTACATGGTGGCCCTGCCCCTGGTGTTCCAGACCACTCAGGAGTGGGAAGAGAGCGACCTGGGCCTGCACCCGGTCCAGGTGGCCCTGCAGATCGCCATCCCCGAGCTCGATGGCGCGATCGAACCGATCGTGCTTTCGGGGCGCGACGACGCCACCGGCAAGGCCCACACCCTGCAGGACCGGGTCGATGCCATCGCCGAGCGGGCGATCCGCTGGGCCTCGCTGCGGATCAAGCCCCGCGCCGAGAAGAAGCTGGCGATCACCGTGTTCAGCTTCCCACCTGACAAGGGCAATGTCGGCACCGCCGCCTACCTGGATGTGTTCGGCTCGATCTTCCGGGTGCTCGAGGAGATGAAGGCCAAGGGCTACAACGTGCAGGACATGCCCCGCAGCCCCAAGGCCCTGATGGAGGCCGTGCTCAGTGACCCTGAGGCCCTGGAGGGCGCGCCGGAGCTGGCGATTGCCCACCGGATGAGCGTGGAGGAATACGAACGACTCACCCCCTATTCGCAGCGGCTGGAAGAAAACTGGGGCAAGCCCCCCGGCAACCTGAATTCCGATGGCACCAACCTGCTGATCTACGGCCGCCACTTCGGCCATGTGTTCGTGGGCGTGCAACCCACCTTCGGCTACGAGGGGGATCCGATGCGGCTGCTCTATTCCCGCAGCGCCAGCCCCCACCACGGTTTCGCTGCCTACTACACCTATCTGGAGAAGGTCTGGGGCGCCGATGCGGTGCTGCACTTCGGCACCCATGGCTCGCTGGAGTTCATGCCGGGCAAGCAGATGGGGATGAGCGACAGCTGCTACCCCGACTCCCTGATCGGCGCCCTGCCCAATCTCTACTACTACGCCGCCAATAATCCTTCGGAGGCCACGATCGCCAAGCGGCGCGGCTACGCCTCCACGATCAGCTATCTCACCCCCCCGGCCGAAAATGCCGGCCTCTACAAAGGCCTCAAGGAGCTGGGTGAACTGGTGGGCTCCTACCAGCAGCTGCGCGAAGGCAGCCGCGGCATCCAGATCGTCAATGCGATCGTCGAGACGGCACGCCAATGCAACCTCGACAAGGATGTGAGCCTGCCGGAGGTCGATGCCGATCAGCTCGATCTCGATGGCCGTGATGCGGTGGTGGGGGCGGTTTACCGCCAGCTGATGGAGATCGAGAGCCGGCTGCTGCCCTGCGGCCTGCACACCATCGGCAAACCCCCCACCGCCGAGGAGGCGATCGCCACCCTGGTCAACATCGCCGCCCTGGAACGGGAGGAGGAGGGGCTGCGCTCGCTGCCGGGGCTGCTGGCCGAGAGCCTCGGGCGCACGATCGCTGATGTCTACAAAGGCAACGATTCCGGCGTGCTCGCTGATGTGGAGCTCAACCGCCGCATCACCGAGACCTGCCGCGCCGCCGTCGGCGCGATGGTCCAGGAGGTCACCGGCGCCGACGGTCGCGTCAGCCTGCGCCGCAATTTCGGCTGGTTCTTCGATCTGCTGGAGCGCTTCGGCATCAAGCTGCCCTCCCCCTGGCTCGCGGCCTGCCGCAGCGGCGGTTTCGCCGCGGTGGAGCAGAGCGAGCTGGATAAGACCTTCGCCTATCTGCGCTTCTGCCTGGAGCAGATCTGCGCCGATATGGAGATGGAGAGCCTGCTGCGGGCCCTCGACGGCGAATACGTGCTGCCCGGTCCAGGTGGCGATCCGATCCGCAACCCCGGCGTGCTGCCCAGCGGTAAGAACATCCACGCCCTCGATCCCCAGGCGATCCCCACCCGGGCGGCCATCGCCGCCGCCAAGGTGGTGGTGGATCGGCTGATCGAGCGGCAGAAGGCGGAGCAGGGCAGCTGGCCGGAAACGATCGCCTGCGTGCTGTGGGGCACCGACAACATCAAGACCTACGGCGAATCCCTGGCCCAGATCCTCTGGTTCATCGGCGTGCGGCCCTTGCCCGATTCCCTCGGCCGTGTCAACAAACTGGAGCTGATCCCCCTGGAGGAGCTCGGTCGGCCACGGATCGATGTGGTGGTCAACTGCAGCGGCGTATTCCGCGACCTGTTCATCAACCAGATGGCCCTGATCGACCAGGGGGTGAAGCTGGCGGCCGAAGCGGATGAGCCGGTGGCGATGAACTTTGTGCGCAAGCATGCCCAGGAGCAGGCGGCCGAGCAGGGAATCAGCCTGCGCGATGCGGCAACTCGGGTGTTTTCAAACGCCAGTGGCAGCTACAGCTCCAATGTCAACCTGGCGGTGGAAAACAGCACCTGGGAGGAGGAGGGCGAGCTGCAGGAGATGTATCTCTCTCGCAAAACCTTTGCCTTCAACGCCGACAACCCCGGCGAGATGAACCAGCAGCGGGAAGTGTTCGAATCGGCGATGAAAACCGCAGACGTAACCTTCCAGAATCTCGACTCGGCCGAAATCTCGCTCACCGATGTCAGCCACTACTTCGACTCCGATCCCACCAAGCTGATCGCCTCGCTCCGGGACGACGGCAAGGCCCCCAGCAGCTACATCGCCGACACCACCACCGCCAACGCCCAGGTGCGTTCACTCAGCGAGACGATCCGCCTCGATTCACGCACCAAGCTGCTCAACCCGAAGTGGTATGAGGGCATGCTTGATTCCGGCTACGAGGGGGTGCGCGAGGTGGCCAAACGGCTCAACTTCACCCTCGGCTGGAGCGCCACCAGCGGCCAGGTCGACAACTTCGTCTACGAGGAGGCCAACAACACCTTCATCAACGATCCGGAGATGCGCCAACGGCTGCTGGATCTCAACCCCCACAGCTTCCGCCGCATCGTCGGCACCCTGCTGGAGGTCAACGGCCGCGGCTACTGGGAGACCAGCGACGAGAACATCGCCCAGCTGCAGGAGATCTACCAGGAGATCGAAGATCGGATTGAGGGGGTCAGCCAGGGCTGAAGCCCCTCCGTCCGCCACCCCGCGGCCTGTGCCTCGATGGCCTGGGACACCCCTCGAAAGCCACGACTTCAATCACTGGCAGGTAAGGCAGGTTCTGGCAGGCCTAGCTCAACCATCGGCTCGGGCCCCAACAGAGCCGTCGGGATCCCGGCGACAGCCACAGCTTTCAGCACAGGATCCGGGCGGCCAGCCCTGGCCGCTCCGACCGGTCGCTTTCGAGGGGGAGGACTCTTCCTGCTTGAGCGCATCCAGCGGCCTGACCGAGCCGTGCTCTGGTTGCCGAGGCGGGGCTGCATCGAGGAGCGGGTGGGTGCGGAAACCTCGCGGCCCGAACCGGGGCTGGGCCCTCTGGGTCCGGCCGTCAACGCTCCTGCGCGGTCGAATCGGCGGCTCCTGCAGCGGCGTCTCGATCGTGCTCCCCGTCGACCTGCTCGCGCTTGATGCCAGCGATGCCTACCACCCGGATCCGGATGGCGGGCCGATGCTTCTGGATCCCTTTTCGCGCCGACGGCCGGCCGGGACGCGGCCCCTGCTCCAGAGCGCCTGGGATCTGCTGCACACCATCGACGGCCTTGGGCCGGTTGCCGTGCAGCGGCTGCTCGACAGCCTGATCCAGCACCTGCGGGCCTGGCCCAGGGCCGAGCCCTGGACGGTTGCTCCGATCGGCAGGGCCGAGCACGACTGCCGCACGGCTGAACACTGGATGCACCAGCACCCGGATCAGCCGATCAGCCTGCGGGATGTGCCCACCGCCCTGGCGATCAGCCCCCGCACCCTGCAGATCAGCGTTCGCTCCCAGCGGGAAGTCAGCTCGATCGAAGCCTTGCAACGGCTGCGACGCCGGCACCGCCAGCGGCCGGAGACGCCGACGCGTCACTGATCGCAGCCGGGTCGACGGCATCCCGATGGAGTCGACGGCGCAGACGCCGGCCCCTGGCAAGGGCAGCAACCACCCCGGCCCAGGGCAGGGGTGCGGGCACCGCTTCGGCCTGGATCGCCCCGAGGTCGCGCCGGCCGCCGCGGCTGCGGGGCTGGCCGAGCAGATCCTCGGTGATCACGCTGAAATCGATGGGATTGAGGAGCTGATTGAACCCATCAGCGTCCGCCACGGCATCGATCAGGGGACCGAGGGGGTTGGGGCTGGCTCCCTCGGGCCAGGGGCGATAGCCGCTCACACCAAAGCCGAACGCATCAACAAGCAAGGGCGAACCGGAGGTCAGCAGAGCCGGACTATGGAACAGGCCGGCCAGGGTGGCGGCCGACTGGTTGGGGGTGGTCTGAATCCAGAGCGCATCGAGGGCCTGCAGGGTGCCGCCTGATCCAGAGCCGAGGGCAGCATCGGAATAGGAGGCGATGCCAGCAGGGATCAGGCCGGGCAGATCGGCATTGAGCAGCGAAACCACACTCTCGCGCAACCGAATCGTGCCACCAGCGAGCGCCGTCAACGGCTTGCCGACACAGCCATAGGGATCAGCGACGCAACCATCATAACGATTGCTGAGGGCATCCTGAACGATCGTCGAGGCGACAATCGAAAGCTCGCCACCCGCGAGCGCCTGCAGACGTTGCAGGTCGGCGTTCTGAGACGACGGTGCCACCAGGCTGTTGACGAGATTGATAACACCCTGGCTGCTGTCATCCCGGACCGAAATACCCCCGGATTCTGTCATCATCGACGAAACAATATTGGCGACACCACCGCTCCAGACCACCACCGCCGCCGATGCCTGACTGATTCTGCTGGACAACATGTTCAGGCTGGCATTGGTGCCGGCGATCACACCCTCCCAAGCCGCGCCGACGGCCAGGAGCGGAGAATGAATGCGCTCGATCACGGTGCTGCTGAGATTCAGCACCGAACCATCCAGCGCCTCAAACAGGGAACGGGCTGTGCCGCCATAGCTGACGCTGTTCCGCGCCGCTGCGTCGGCGACGCTGGCGGTGGCACCAGCTCCCAGCTGCAGAAAGCCATTCAGACCATCCACCGCCAGACCATCGATGTGGAGGCTGACGCCAGGAGCGACCTTGGCAAACGAAAAAGCCGACTGCAGCAGAATGTCTGTGCCGGCGGGGGGCGGTGTGAACCGATCGACGTTGGTCTTGGTGTGTGTGATGCCCGCAGACGACAGGAAGGCGGGCTGGCCCACCAGGGTGGCGCCACGGCCCTCGATGCGGAGGGCATCACTCACCGTGGCCAGCCACAGGTCGGGGCCGGGGGTGGCGTCATCCACCGCAACCGTCAGACCGGGGCTGAAGCGGATGGTGTCGGCGCCCGGGTTCCCATTGGCCTGGGCCAGGGCCCAGGCCAGGCTCCGTTCCTCAGACGCCGTGCCCCAGTTGCTCAGGGTCACCTCAAAGGTGCTGGCCTGGAGCGCCGGTGGCAGCCACAACGCCGCTGCCGCCGTCGACGCTGCGAACACACCCTGAAAACGCACCGGCACCCCGGACGCACCGCGCCCAAGCTATGGAGGCTGGGGTTCGTTCTGCCCACTCCCGGGGCCCAGGGTGGCGAAGGACTCGCTGGACTCAGCGCAATCTGCCATCCGCCGGGAGCCGCGGCTCAGTCGGCATCGCCGGCCGGGGAGACGACACACGGGTAGGAGCTGTTGCCGACGCTGAACTGCCCCTCCCCGGACCAGCTGGTATCGACGCTGAAGCTGGCCGAGAAGGGAGCCAGATAGCTGCCGATCGCCGGCGGCGGGAACGACACGAAGGCCTGCCCTCGTACGGCTCCAACCCGGACACTGCCGCCCAGGCCGGTGCTGTGGAGTGCACCGGTGGCATCGGCGCTGAAGGTGAAGGGGTGCTCGCTGCCTGCCTCCAGAGCCCCCCGTGCCTGGCCATGCAGGGCACCGGTCGCGGCATCGACGCTGACCGCGAGGGTCATCGAACCGCCGCCGACAAGCCCGTGCTGCGGGGTGAAGCGCAGCTTGAGCAGATAGAGCCCCACCGTGGCGACGCCGGTAGGGGCAGCACTGACTTGCATGGTCATGATCTGATCAATCCAGGGTGTAGAGATGGCGCCGGCCGCGGTGCCGGCGGCCTCGGGAGCGGCCCCCGCTGCGGGGATCTCCCGCAGCAACTGGCGTGCCATCACCATCGCCGCGGCGCTGGCGACGGGCTGGCAGCGGCGGAACAGCCTCCTGTTCATTGGCTGACAACGATCGAGCAGGCCGCTGACACGACCGCCCTGAATCAGCTGCGGCAGGCTGGAACCAGGGCCGGAGCAGCCATCACCGCACCTCAAGGCCCGAGCCATGACCGTGCCTCAGCCGCCGCCTCCCGAAGCCAGTCCCCACAACTCCAGCCTCAACTCCAGCAGCAGCCCGAGCAGCAGCCCGGCCTATCACCAGCTGCGCACCCTGGTGGCGGCGCCGCGCCAGGCCCGGGCGATCGCGATCGGGTCCCGGCCCAGCAGCCTCGCGGCGGCAGCCCTGGAGCAGCTGGGGCTGGACGGGGCCGAGCCCAGCGCCACCGTGGACCGCCGCCTGCTCGAAGGTCGCCGTCACACCGATGAACGGGGGGTGCTGCTCTGCCTGCGCTGCCGGGTCAGCCATGCCGCCGAAGCCAAAACCCAGGCCCTGTATCGCCGCTTCGGCCGCAGCCACCAGCTCGATCCGATCGACCTGGCCGCCACCGTGCTCGACGACGCCGGCACCCCCCTGCCCTGGCCCGATGGCGGCCAGGATTCCCGTCACCAACCCTTCAGCCTCTCGGTGATCGAGAGCTTCCGGCCCGAGCTGGCCGGCCTGGGCCACTGGGCCCAGCGGAGAGTGCAGAGCCACCCGCCGCTGGTGCGGCTGCTGCGCGAGCATGGCCTGCTGCTGCAGCGGGACTGGTCGCTGCTGGGCCATGCCAGCCCCGGTCGGATGGAGCGGGCCTGGCGGCTCCATGGCAGCGCCGCCCTCAACGGCGCCGCGGTGGACCAGCTGCATCGGCGCTTCCTGGACGCCTACCAGCGGGCGGAGGGGGAACGCCGGGGCCAGCGCAGCCGCTGGGAACCCGACGGCCCGTTCCTGGTCGCTCTCGATCCGGCGGCACCGGCGGAGCGCACCCTCGGCCATCTGCAAGCGATGGCGGCGGCCCTGCGGCGCGAGCGGCTGGGCTCCCTGCCCCTGCTGGAACAGGCGCAGCTCGAGGCGATCCCCGCCCCCGCCGGGCCGCCGCCGCCGGGCGATCGGCTGGAGCGACTGGAGGCGGCCCTGCGCCAGGCCCTGGCCCAACAGCTGCCCGCCCTGCTGGCCGCCGATGGGCCGGAGGCCGCCCTGCGCGCCTGCCTCTGGCGCCATTACGTCGCCGGCCAGACCCAACGGCGCATCGCCGAGGCCTGCGGCTGCTGCCAGGCGAAGGTGACCCGCCGCCTGCAACCGGCCAGCCACGCCGCCGCGATCGCCACCACCGCCCTCTCCCTGCTGGCCGGGCAGGAGGGCTTCGAGGCGGTGGGGCGCTCCCTGCCGCTGACCGAAACCCAGGTGAACGCCCTGCGCGATCACCTGCTCAGCCCCCCGGCGGAAGGGGATCGGCCCCGCCTGGCCCTCTGGCTGGAACCGCTGCTGCCGCCCCGCTGAGGCCTCTCCCGTGCCGCCCGTCAGCTTGCAGCACCATCGCTGCCGCCGTCAGCGCTGACCACGGCCCTGGGCACGGCCGCCAGCCCCGCCCATCCGCCAGCCCCGACGCCCCATCCCCCGGTCCAGCTCTCCCACCGACAGCCATGGCTTCACCCCGCGACGATGACCAGGACGACCCCCTGGCCCTGCCCCTGCCACCCCACACCCTGCTGCTTGACGACCCTGACTCCTCAGCCGGCGTGGGCGCAGCCGTGGGCCCGCATGGGGAGCGCAGCGCCCTGGCGCTTCGGGTCTTGAGACAGCAGATCGAGGAGCTGGGGCTGGGGCTGACCCTGAGGGAGGAACCCGCCGGAGCGCGAATCGGGCCAGGTGCGGCCGGTCGCGATCGGCGCCCCGAAGATGGGACGGCCGGCGATCCCCTGGCCACCGGGCTGTTCGCTGCCGGCCCACTGGGCGACGGAACGCCGGGGAACAAGCCGCTGGCAGAGCCGCCCCGTCAGGCGCCTGGGGCGGCTGACGGCGAAGGGCAGACCTTTCTGCTGCAGGGCTTCCGGGTGCGGTTGCAGTGCGCTCCCTTCTGGGCCGAGGAGCTGGCGGTGCCGCCCCAGCCCTGGCGCAACGGCCGCCGCTCCCCCCAGCTGCTGCTCGGGGCCTGGGTCGATGAAGACAACGGCGCCGTGCGCCTGCCGGGGGTGCTGACGGCGTCGGAACTGCTGCAGCGCTGTCCGGGGCTGGCGGCGGGGGAAGGGCCGCGGCGCCTCCCGGCCACCGCCTTCAGCGGCGGCCTCGATCGCCTCTTCCAGCTGGTGCGGCTGCTGCCGCCGGAGGCGCTGCTGCCGCCCCGGCCGGTCCTGGGGGTGGCGGTGCGCGACTGGCTGGAGGGGGTGCTGGCCGAGGGACTGGCGGCCCTGGGGGCGGAACTGCTCCCCCCCACGGCCGGCGCCTTCCGGGGGGCGCCGGTGGAGCGACGCCCGCAAACCCTGGCCACGGTGCTGATCCCCCTGGCCCTGGTGCTGGGCCGGATCGAGACGGGACCATCCCCGGCCGGGGCCAGCGAGCGCTTCCGGCTGCTGCTGCGGCTCTGCGGCAACACCGACGGCAGCGAGTGGCTGGAGGTGCGTCTGGAGCCGGACCTGCCCGGCGACCTGCTGCCGCAGCGGCTCACCCTGCAGGTGGGAGACCGGGCGGTGGACACCGGCGCCGATGGGGGTTCCGGCTCCCTGGAGGTGACAGTGCCGGCCCGGGGGGAGAGCCTGGTGATCGGCCTGCGCCATGGCGGCGGCTCCCAGCTGGAACTTCCACCGCTGCACTTCGCTTTGGCGCCAAGCTGAGGGCCGTCGACGGCAGATCAGCCCCCGATGGCCAGCATCGATCTCAGTCTTCAGCCCCTCGCCGGCGGCGAAGAGCTGGCGGTGTTGCTGGTCAGTCCAGCCAGCCAGGCGGGCTTCACGGCGCCGCTGCCCACTGGCCTGCTGGAACAGCACGCCGCCTGGCGCCGCCGCTTTCTGCACCACCACGGCAGTGCCGGCACCGGGGTGCCCGCCGCCGTGGTGGAGGACTACAGCGCCCAGCTGATCCGCAGCCTGGCCCAATGGTTTGAGCACGACCGCTGGCAGCCGCTGCACCGGGCCCTGCGCCAGCAACCGGGTCTGCCGCTGCGGCTGCGGGTGGCCCAGGAGCTGCGCGCCCTGGAGGAGCTGCCCTGGGAGACCCTGCCCCTGGATCGCCCCCTCTGGCGACTGCCCCCCCAGGATCCACCCCAACCCGTCGCGGTGCAGCGGCCCCGGCGGGCGCGGCTGCTGCTGGTGGTGGGCCATGAGCGGGATCTCGCCCTCGACCCGGAGGTGGAGGCCCTGCAGGACCTTGCCCAGCGGGGCCGCCAGGAGCTGCGCATCCTGCGGGGCTCCGAGGCCGGAGCGGAGGTCCTGCAGCGGGTGCTGGCGGAGGAACCCGGCTGGGATGGGCTGATCTTCCTCGGCCATGGCGAGGCTGATCCGGGTCAGGGGGGAAGGTTGCAGCTGGGCGATGGCAGCTGGATCTCGGGTGCGAACCTGAAGGCACCGCTGCGGCGCGCGGTGGATCGGGGCCTCAGCCTGGTGCTGCTGCACTGCTGTCTGGGGATCGACCTGGCCCATGGCTGCCTGGCGGCCGGGGTGGCCTGGGTGCAGGTGTTCCGGGAGCGGGTGCCCGATGGGGCGGCGGCCCAGTCATTTCAACGGTTGCTGCGGGAGCTGCAGGCGGGCCATCCCTTCGCCCAGGCCCAGCAGCGGGCGGCCCAGAGCCTGGAGCAGGCACCCTGGAGCGGCTGCCGCGGGCTGCTCAGCGTTTACAGCCACCCGGAAGCCACTCCCTTCCGCTGGCCCCGCCCCGGCGCCGGCCTGGGACGGCGGGAGCTGCTGCTGCTCGGCGGCACCGCCGGCGCAGCTTTCGCGATCGGCCACGGCCAGGGTTGGGGTGCACGCAATCGCCATGGCAGCCAGGTGTGGCGGATGGCCGCCAGCCTCGGCTCGGCCCAGTACCGACGGCTGTTGGTGGGGGAGGTGCCGCAGCGGCTGGCCGAGCGGCTGGCCTCGCTGACCGAGGGCCGGTTCCGGCTGGAGCTGGTGGATCGGGGCGCCCTCTCCAGCTCCGCCACCCTGCGGTTGATCAACGAGGGCCGCGACTGCCAGTGCGGCTACGTGGATGTCTATTACGACAAACTATTGCTACCGCTGAGCTTCGCCAAGGCGGTCCCGTTCGGCCTCAATCCCCGCGAGCAGACAGCCTGGCTCTGGTACAAACGCCCCGGCGAATCCCTGCCCTTTCACCAGACGGTCTACGGACGGATCGAGGTGGAGGGCCATCGCCTCGATCAGCTGCGTTCCTTCCCGCTCACCCTCACCGGAGGCCAGATGGGGGGGTGGTTCAAGAAGGAGATCCGGTCGCTGGAGGATCTGCGCGGGCTGCGGATGCGCATCCCCGGCCTCGGCGCCGATGTGCTCAACGCCTTCGGGGTGAAGACCGACATCGCGATCAACTCCGGCCGGGTGATCCGGGCCGATGAGATCCTGCCGCGGCTCCGCGACGGTCGCCTCGATGCGGCCGAATGGATCGGCCCCTACGACGACGAACTGCTGGGCCTGCAGAGCGCCGCCCGCTATTACTACTCGCCGGGCTGGTGGGAGCCGTCCACCACCAATGAGCTGATGGTCAACCGCAGGGCCCTGGAGGCCCTGTCGCCCGAGCACCGCCTGGCCCTGGAAATCGCCTGCGCTGAAACCTACCTCTGGAGCCGCCGCGACTACGACCTGCGCAACATCGAGGCGCTGCGGCGGCTGCGGGCCGGCGGGGTGGAGCTGCGCCGCTTCCCGCCGGAGCTGATGGTCGCCTTCGCAGCAGAGAGCGAGCGGCTGCTGCGCGAGCTGGAGCGGCAGGACCCGCTGCGTTTCGGCTATGTCTGCGCGGAATGGCGCCAGTTCCGGCGCCGCATCCGCGACATGATCGCCATCACCCAGTTCACCCCGGAGAATGGGGCGACTTGAGCCAGCGGCCCAGGTCGAGGTCGGTGGCAGCCTGCAGCCGGGCCAGCAGAGCCGGCAGGGTGGCTGGGGAGTCCGACCGGTCGCCCACCAGGCGCAGCTCCTCCACCTCCAGGCTGGGCACGGCCTGTCGCAGCGTGGCGAGCAGCGGTTGCAGGCGGTGCATCAGGTAGATCCTGCTGGCATCGGGTCCGGCGGCCAGCAACGACTCCCGCAGGGCGCGCAGGGCCTCAGCCTGGGCCTCGCCATCGGCCCTGATGCCGGCGGCATTGGCGCGGGCCTCCGCCCTGGCCTGCTCGCAGGCGGCCTCGGCGGGGGCAACCAGATCGGCCTGCAACTGCAGGGACCTGCTTTCGATGCGGGCCTGCTGCAGGGGCAGCTCCGCCTCGGCCCTGGAGAGCTCGCCGGCGATGATCGCCAAGGATTCGGCCACCATCGCCTCCTGGCGGCTGGCCGCCTCCTGGATGCGGCGTTCAGCCTCAGCCTTGGCAATCGCTTCATCGCGTTGCAGGCGGGCCAGATGGGTGATGCGTCGCTGATCCTCAGCCTCGATCCTGGCCTGGGCCCGAGCCTCCGCCTCGGCAATGCGCGACTGGCGCAGCAGGGAGACCTGCTGGGGCCGGCCCAGGGCGTCGAGGTAGTTGACGTTGTCGCGCAGGGCCGTGATCTGCAGGCTGTCGAGTTCGAGGCCAAGCTTGGCGAGGTCATCGCGAGCCTCCTCCATCAGCGCCTGGCCGAAGGCTTCGGTATCGGCGTTGGTCTGCTCCGGCGAGAGGGTGGCGAGCACACCGCGCAGGTTGCTCTCCAGGGTGAGTCGGGCCAACTCGCTCACCTCCACGGTGCTCCGCCCCAGAAGCCGTTCGACCGCGGCATGGATCAGCGGCTCATGGCTGGCGATCTTGACGTTGGCGACAGCGTCGATGCTCAGGCGGATGCCGGAGGCGGAGAGGGCATCACGGACCTCGAGACTGAGATTGATGTTGCTCAGATCAATGGCTTCGATCTGCTCGATCCACGGCAGCAGCAGGGTGCTGCCGCCATGGAGCAAGCGGTAGCCACGGCCACCGGGCAGGCCATAGATCACGAGCACCTGATTGGGTTGGCAGACCGCCAGCAGCGGTCCGAAGGCAGCCCGCAGGCCGAGCAGGCCACCGCCGGCCAGGCCGAGAAGCAGAAGCAGGCTGTTCATGGCTTGGAGGAAAGGTTGGGGTTGAGGGTCTGAAGCAGATCGATGCCGAGGATGTCGCGAACCTGATCGAGGAAGCCGCGCACCAGGGCGGGGTGGACGTTGGCCAGCTGGGCGAGGGCGGCGGGATCGCCGGTCTCCAGGGCCGTGATCCGCCCCAGCCGCAGCTGGCCGGCCATGGCCACCGCCTCCTGGAGCACCATCTCCAGCTGCTGCAGCAGGAACACCGAAGCGGCGTCATCGCCCGCCTGCTGCCAGATAGCCGCCAGCAGGTCGTTGACGCCGGCGCTGGCGAGGGCGTCCTCGGTGATCGCCGCGGCGGCACCGCGGCTTCGCCATTCCTCCGCCTGTTGCTGCGCCTGGGCGGGAAGCACCACATCGACCAGAAGCCGCATGCGCTCCAGTTCCTGGCGCAGCAGCTGGAGATCCTTACCCGCGCGGGCGCGGGCCTCCTCCGCCACCACCTCAACCCGCTCCTCGCTGCTGCGGATCCGCTCGTCGAGGCGGGCGCGAATGGTGCGCAGCCCGTTGTCGCCCTCCTCCATCGCCATGCGGGCGGTGGTGGCCGCCACCTCGGCCCGTTGCTCGGCTTCGGCTTCCCGCTGGTCGGCGTCGCCAAAGCCTTCGGCCTCGGCCACGGCCGCATCGCGCAGCACCTCTGCCAGACGGGCGCGGCCAAGGGAGTCGAGGTAATCGACGCCGTCGCTGATCCGCAGGATTTTGAACGTATCGACCTGCAGGCCGAGCTTGGTCATCTCCGGGCGTGTCAGCTGCAACACCCGATCGGCGAAGCGCAACCGGTCCTGGTTGACCTGCTCCGGCGTCAGGGTGGCGACCATCGACCGCAGGTGGCCCTCCAGGGTTCGGGCCGCCACGTCCTGAACGGCATTGGGCTGGTGGTTGAGAAAGCGCTCGATCGCGTTCCCGACACAGGCTGGATCGGTGTTGATCTTGACGGTGGCTATCGCCTGCACATCGATCGGTGTGCCGCCAAGGGCATAGGCCTTCTCCACCCGTATCGGCACCGGCTGGCAGCGCACGTCCATCCAGCGGCAGCGCTCCAGCAGCGGCAGCACCAGGGTGCGACCGCTGTGGACGACGCGGTAACCGACACCCTGGCGGCCCGGCCGCGGCAGGCCGAGGCCGGCGACCACCAGGATCTGATCGGGCCGGCAGTTGGGGGCAAAAAGATCGCCGCAGTACCGCAACAACAGGGTGCAGCCCAGGGTCGCCAGCCGCGGCACGGCCAAGGCCATCTCGTGGGATGGGCCGGGGCCAGCAGCGGAGGGAGGGGGCCCGGCCTGGGGTGGAGCGCTGGTTGCGATCAGCAACGGCGACCTGGGGAAGGGCAAAGGGTTCATCGGATCGGCGGTGTGGACAGGTCCTCCTCGGGGGCATCGAGGGCGGTGACCCAGAGCAGCTGGTCGTGCTGTTGCACCACCAGCACCCGTTCACCGCGGAGCAGCAGCCGCTGATCGCTGGCGTAGGCGCAGAGATCGAGCAGCGAGCCCCGCACCCGCAGACGCACCAGCCCCCGCTGCGTGGGGCCGCAGGGGAGCAACACCTGGCCCACCTGGCCGACCGGATCGTCGTGATGCACCAGGCTGTTACCCAGCCTCAGCCGGGACCAACGGCGCAGCAACAAACGAAAGGGTCGACAGCGATCAAGGGGCAAGGGACGCGCCGGGAGGACGGGTGTCCCTGGTATGGGTTGGCGATGTCTGATTCAGTCTTGGCCGGCGGGCCCCAGGCGCCCGCGATCAACCGCTGATTCAGCCGGCTGATTCAGCCGATGGATGGCCGGTGGCCAAGCAGCAGCGCCCCCCGGCCCGGGCCGCCTGTTTCAGCGCCGCGGCGTTGATGTGCGCAGCAAGCCGGAAAGGCCAAGCCTCCAACCGCTCGGCAACCGCGATGACGCGCCAGCCCGCCTGAGCCGCCCTCGCTCTGGTCCCTGGGCGGCGGCAGGCGGCAGCAGGTGGCTCCCTGGCTCCAGCTCAGGGTGGGATGGCACCGGTCCAGCCGGCGATCAGCGGGGGTGGCTGGGCGGCAGCGGCAGGGCAGGGACGGCGGCACCGGCCCGCCCCGAAGGAGGCCATCGGGGCGGGCCGGATCCCAGGGGAGGATGGTGTGGCCAGCGGATCCTGAGGCGAATCCTGAGGGGAGGCGACCGGCGGCCCACACCGCAGGGGCCATGACATCGGGCCCACCCGCAGGCTTTCCGGCGGGGCCGCCGGGGCGACAAGGCTGACGCCCGGGGGCACGGCTCCAGGCCCTTGGCCTGGGGCCAGCGAGCCAGCCAGGGACCGGCTGGCCCCATCGCCAACGCCCCGCCAGCCCATCCCAGCCCCGCAGCCGCTGCTCAGCCACGGCGGCCAGGCACGAACGGTCGCGGGGATGGCGACCCCGAACCAACCCAGACGCGATCGCCAGCCGTGAGGCAGCGCATCGCGAGGCTTCCGTCCACCGGCAACCCCGATGCCGAGCTCCCGCTGGCATCGCTGCAAGCATCGTCGCCAAGCCATGCCAGCCGCCGTGCTCAGCTACCGCGCGCGCGGCGGCTGCGCCTCGATGCCCACCAATGGGCCCGGCGATTGGCTGCGTGATTGACTGCGTGATTGGCTAAGAGATTGGCTGAGAGATTGGCTGAGAGATTGGCTGAGAGATTGGCTGAGAGATTGGCCGCGTGATTGGCCTAGGAGCCTGTTGCGCGTAGCCGCTTTGGCTCCAGATCCCTGGGGAGATCCCGCGACACAACGGAACAGGATCTCCCATGGATCTCATCCGCCTTGCGATTGCGGCGCCGTGCCAAAGGGCAGATTGATGGCACGGCAGCAGATCTTGCGATGACGGTGCAGAGATGTCCTGGATGCCCTTTGTCTCAGGATGAGGCCGCGATCGGCGCCGCTTCAAGTCAGTCATTGTTCAGGGCCTGGCCTGTCGACCTACGCGCAACGGGCTCCTGGAGATTGGCTGAGAGATTGGCCGCGTGATTGGCCGCGTGGTGGATCTGCTGACGATCCCAGTCAGCCGCAGCCGCCCCCCGCCGGGGGGAACAGGCTCGTTCATTAGCATCGAGCGAGCGTGCCTGGCCTGCCTCCATCGCCATGACCAAGGTGATCAAGATCGACTGGACGGTCAAGACGGGCGATCAGGGCTGGAGCGGTACCGATACCCCGGTTGAGATCGAGATCTACCGCGATCGCGACCTGATCCAATCCCTCCACCTGGAACCCGGTCGCACCCCGCGGCTTGATCGCTCCGAACTCGCCACCTACTTCTGGGAGGTCGGTGCCGATCAGGGCGACGGCCCCCGGAATGCCGCCAACCCGTTGCCGCTGGCCTACCAGGAGTTCCCGGAGGGCATCGACGGCCACCTGCGGGTCAAGGTGATCGCCCGGGGCGATGACGCCTGGGAAAAGGAATGGATTGAGAGCACGGTGCACACCGCGGAGCTGCAACCGGCGCCACAGCCGGAGCTGGAGGCGCAGGAACGGGCGGGGGCGCGGCTGGAGCAGCCGGCTGGATCGATGCCGCAAGAGCAGGGGCCGGAGCCGCAGGTGTGGGTGGAAACGCGACGCACGTTTCGGTTCAGCCGGGGCCGGGTGCTGAGCACCGACCCTGCGGCGGGGGTGCGGGCGATCACCCTCCTCTACGACAGCTGATCCACCGCCCAGTTCGGACCTGCCCAAGTCCGTCCCCCGGACCGCTCCAGATCCATGGCCCGGCCATCACCCCAACCCCGCCCAGCCCAGGCCCGCGCGTTCCCCCTGGCCCCACCGACCCGACGCTCCGATGGGAGACTGGCCGCCTGCCGCCGCGACCCGCCCGTGAAAGCCCTCAGCGTGCTGGGTTCCACCGGTTCGATCGGCACCCAGACCCTGCAGATCGTTGAGGAGTTTCCCGATCGCTTCCGCGTCGTCGCCCTCACCGCCGGCCGCAATCTCGAACTCCT
>CAIZQU010000151.1 GCA_903935205.1 uncultured cyanobacterium
GCCGTACAGCTCCAGGAACTGCGACAATGACATCCCAGGCTGGAACTGGATCCGGTTCATAGCCATGGCATCTGGGCCAGTACACGCGTACCAGCTTAGCCTGGGAAAGCTGGTCGCGGAGCTTGGTGCCTAATCAAGTCGGCCCTTGCCTCTCCTCCCTCCGGTTGACGGGCGAAATCCTCATCACGCCCCACATCCGGCATCGAGGCCAGCAGGTCCGCCAGCTTGCGGCGAGGAGGACTCAACAACGCCGCCGTCAGGATGGCGCGGTGCTCAGCCTCGGCGCTGCGGCCGTGTTCAGCGGCCCGCTTCTTGATGGCTCTCACAACGGCCTCTTCCACGCCCCGCACCAGGAGATCAGCCATCGACGGGATTCCAAGTGTTAGCAATGCTAGTAGTGGGATTTGGCTAGTCGCCGCATGAGCTGGCGTTAGAGAGCAGCGGCCGCGCCGCCTCCACGCAGCCGGGTGCTTGCGTGGCGTCAGGGCTTGGCATAGGGCACCAGCACATCGGCCAGCATCGGGAAATGGCGGCGGTTGAGGGTGGCCAAGGTGCCGCCCGCTGCCGCCACACTGGCGGCGATCAGCGCATCGGCCAAGCCGGTGCCATGGCTGCGGCCGTACTGGCGCCGCCACAATCCCGCCTGCACCGCCGCCTCCTGGTCCAACGGCAGCGCCTCGAAGGCCGCCGTGAACGCATCCAGCCGGCGCCGCTCCTCGCCTTCGCGCACCCCCACGTACAGTTCCGCCACACTCACCGCCGACAGCGCCAGCGGTTGGGCACAACCCTCCAGAAACGCAACCGCGTCGGCCTGATCGCGCAGGTAATCGATCAGCACATCGGTATCGACTACGAGCAGGGCCGTGGTCTGCTGGTCGCCCATCAGGAGCCCGCGATCGGCTGACGGTCGAATTCGAGGCGGAGATCAGGCCAGCTGGGGAGATTCTCACGATCGGCCCAGAGGCCCCGGGCCTGGCGCAGCCGGGCCAGGCGGCTCTCCGGTTGCTGGCGCTCCAGAAAACTGTCGATCGCCTCGCGGATCAGGGCGCTCTGGCTGCGACCACTTCTCAAGGCCAGAGCCTGCAGGCCCTGCCGCTCTCGCTCCGAGAGGTAGATCTGTGTGCGCTGCATGCCACGGAGGCTGGTGTATGCACCATACATCAGCTGGCGCTCAACAGCAGTCGCAGCGCCGCCAGCGCCCGCCTGGGGTTCTTGCGGTGCATCGCCATCCCCAGCCAGTAGGCGGCCTCCTCGCGGGCCATGGCATCAATGCCGCTGGCGCAGTCTCGATGGCGGCCACGTTGCGCATCGGTGCCAGCAGTTTGAACAGCAGCCCCATCGCCAGGTCAGGGTCAGCAAAGACGGCATTGCTGGTCATGGCAGGGAAGGTTCTCCGTTGACAGGTGTGTGATCGACAGGCTCAAAGCTGACCCGCACCCGGCAGCCCATGGCGATCGCCAGTCGCTGCAGGGTGTCGAGCTTCGGTTCCACCTGGCCGGTTTCCAGCCGCGCCAGCTGGGGTTGCTTCATGCCGGCCCGATCGGCCAGTTCGCGTTGGCTCCAGCCGCGCTGTTCGCGAAGCGCAATCAGCTGCCGCAGCACGGCGTAGCGAGGAGCAAGCTGCTGATAGGCCTCCTGCACCTCGGGGGCTCAGCCATGAAGGTGTCGCGCACCTCTCGCCAGCTGGGGTGGTGTCTTGGTGTGGCGGGTTCGGCAGCGGTCATCTCAGCCTGACTGACGGACACATCTCAACCGAAACCGTCATGCGATTGCCATCGCCGCCGTGGGTTGAGGCTGCGGTGGGAGTTCAATCCGCGAGAACCAAGGCTTTTTCTGCCGTCGCCTGACGCCACGGCTGGGGATACAAGGCTCCAGTGCCTGTAGCGGGATCGGCATCCAGGCGAGAAGCATTCGGCCGGAAGCGATCACGCTCTGCTGCAGCCAGTGCAGGCCGATGCGGGCAAAGCTCAGCC
>CAIZQU010000152.1 GCA_903935205.1 uncultured cyanobacterium
AGCCTTGTATCCCCAGCCGTGGCGTCTGGCGACGGCAGAAAAAGCCTTGGTTCTCGCGGATTGAACTCCCACCGCTGCCTCCACCCACGGCGGCGATGGCAATCGCATGACGGTTTCGGTTGAGATGTGTCCGTCAGTCAGGGTCTCACCTGGATCCCATCCGCATCGAGGTGGCGGCGCCGTGCCAAGGGGAAAGAATGATTGGGCTGCAGTAGATCTCGCGATGAAGGCGCTGAGGTGTTCCTGATGCCCTGCATCTCAGGATGAGGTCCTGATCGGGTCCTGATCGGCGCCCGATCGGGTCTGTCATTGTTCGGGGCCTGACCTCTCGACGTACACGCAACAGACTGCTGGGGAGATAGGGGGTCGGAAGCCCCGACCAGCGGCGATTCCTAGGGCTGAGGCACAACGCCCGGGGTCTGGACCGCGGGCCCCTGGTCCTCCTGGGCTGGGTCGATCTTGGGCCGGGGGGTTGTGGCGAAGCGATGCCACCGCAGGTCGCTGATGGTGCCCAGGGGCCGAGCCTTCCCTCCCTCAACCGAGGCGCGCACCAGGTCAGGACGGCCTGCGTACACCTCGAGCCCCGAGCCCAGGGGAAAGCGTTGATCGCCGGACAACAACCCCTCGAACAGAACCTTGCCGGACGGGTCGCGCACGGACACCCAGCTGGAGGGATCACTGCTGAGGAGGAGTCCGCTGGGCGCAAGGGCCGGAGTGCCAGCGGTGGCCGGAGCTGGAGCGATTGGAACCAGGGAGCCGGGAGTCTCAGCGGGCCTTCGCTGGGGCAGGGCGACGGGTGAAAGCCGGGGCTTTGCGGCCGTGGGAGCAGGAGGCGCCGGTGGGACCAGAAGGCCCTGAACACGGGTCCAGGGCCGCAGGGACAGGGCCAGGCCGGCCATGCCGAGGGCCGCCATGGTCAGCAGAGCGGCGCGCCAGGGCACCTTGGATCCGCTCTCGGGACGGGAAGCGGCTGATCTCGGAGCAGCCGAACGCTCCGACCCAGCCACCGGCGGCGGGGAGAGGCGGCCGGCCCGATCCTGGGGCCGCCCCCGAAGCGCCGACAGCTCCTCATCGATGCTGACGCCGAGAGTTTCGGCGATGCGTCGGGCATAGGCGATCACAAACACCCCTTCCGGCAGTCGGTTGCGATCGCCGCACTCAAGGGCCTGGAGCTGGGAGACGCCCAGATGGAGTCGGTTGGCCAGGGCCTCGAGGCTCACGCCCTGAACCTGGCGAGCGGCCGCCAGCTTCAGGCCGAGGGCAAGAAGGGCTGAGGATTGTTCAGGAGGCTGATGCGAGCGAGCCTGGTCTGCGGTTGAGGGGGCGATGGGATGCTCGACCGAGGAGATCCCAGCGACCCTGGACTGGCTCTCCGCCTGAATCGGGGAAGGGGAGGAAGGGGTATCCCCGGAAGGATTGCCGATCACTTTGTCCGTCACGACAAAGATTCCCGGGGCGAATGGAACAGGCACAGTATGGCGCCGCCAGGCGTTTCTGCCTACCATGCCTGGCATTCGGGCCTGGGCTACGTCATGAGGGGCCGAAAGCCACAGCCTTGGCCGAAGCAGGCTCAGAGCAATGAACAAGCTGGACTCTCCCTGAGTTAAACCCAGCGAGAATGGCTATCAACCAGACATGGTTTCTTCGAGATGGGCGATACTGGATTCGAACCAGTGACCCCTTCCGTGTGAAGGAAGTGCGCTACCGCTGTGCTAATCGCCCTTGGAACCGCCTGAGCGGAGCCTGAAACCATCATAAGGGATGAAGCCCGTTTCGATGGCCACGTAAGTCAAGCGTGAATCAAGTGAAAACAGGTGCTGTGGCCTGGAGATGCCAGACCTGGAGCAGAACCTGGCCCATTCCAGCCGGGAGTTGTCCCGGAGATGAGGGCTTGGCGGAAACAGGACTGAATGCCCGGAATTCCATCCTTGACTGATGATCGACCTTGGACTCTCGTCCAGTCACACAAACCCCGTTCCCAACCCGGAGGGATGGCGCAGGGAGTTCTGGGCAATCAGTGAACCTGGACCCATGGAGACGGGGGCTTTGGCTGGACCGGGGAGGAGCAGCCTGAGCCTGGAGGAGGCACCAAGGACAGCCGTTGCTGACGACCGTCGTAGGGGAGCATAGACCATGGTTCCGAAACAACGGCCCCCGCCCCCAACGCCAGACCGTGACGACCACCGCCCACCCAGGACCCTTCCCGCAAGCCCCCTCCGACCAGGACAGTCGCAGCGACGTCGATGTGCTGATCGTCGGAGGAGGTGTCTGCGGCACCGCTCTGCTGTTCGAACTGGCCCGCTACACCGACCTGAAACGCCTGGCTCTGGTGGAGCGCTACGACCGGCTGGCCCAGGTGAACTCCAAGGCCACCAGCAACAGCCAGACGATCCACTGCGGCGATATCGAGACCAACTACAGCCTCGACAAGGCCCTGAGCGTGCAGCGCACCGCCGCGATGATCGGGCGCTACGGCGATCTGCTGGAGCCAGGGCTGCGGGAGCGCTGCGTCTTCCGCACCCCGAAGATGGTGCTGGCGGTAGGGGACGACGAATGTCGGATGCTGAGAGAGCGTTTCGTTCAGTTTTCGCCCCACTTTCCGGCCATGGAGCTGCTGGAGGCGCAGCAGATCGCAGACTGGGAGCCGCAGGTCGCTCTGATCGACGGTCGGCTGCGACCGGAACCGATCGTGGCGATCGGGATTCGCCACTCTCCCACCGCAGTGGATTACGAGGCTCTGGCTGAATCCTTCGTCGCGGAAGCACGACGGTCGATGGCCGAAAACGAGAGGGCGCTGGAGCTGCGCCTGGGCACCAGCGTCAACAGGATCGATCCGGAGGGGGAGGTGTTTCGGGTGACCCTGCAGACGGCCGAGGACGGCAGGATCAGCGAACTGAGGGCTCGCCATGTCGTGGTGGCGGCCGGTGCCCACAGCCTGCTGCTTGCCCAGCGGTTGGGCTTCGGCCTGGAATACGCCTGTTTGCCTGTGGCGGGAAGCTTCTACTTCACCCCCGACCTCCTCAACGGCAAGGTCTATACGGTCCAGAACAACAAGCTCCCCTTCGCCGCAATCCACGGCGATCCCGATGTCCGGGCCCCGGGGCAAACCCGCTTCGGACCCACCGCGCTGCTCCTGCCCCTGCTCGAACGCTATCGCCCCTCCTCCTTCTGGGATTTCCTGAAGGTATTGCGTCTCGATTGGGCTGTGCTTTCGGTTCTCTGGCAGCTGTTCGGCGTGGCGGACATCCGCAACTACATCCTGCGTAATCTGCTGTTCGAGCTTCCCTGGCTGGGCCGGCGCCTGTTCCTGGAGGATGCGCGCAAGATCGTGCCCTCCTTGAAGCTTGAGGACCTGCGCTTTGCCCGGGGCTATGGCGGCATCCGGCCCCAGCTGATCGATCGCCGCAGCCGCAGGCTGTTGCTCGGTGAAATCCGGATCGAGGCGATGCCGGGCCTGAGTTTCAACGTGACCCCTTCCCCCGGCGGCACCTGCTGCCTGGGCAATGCCCTGCGGGACGTGGAGGCGATCGTGGCTCGGCTGGGGTGTCGTTTCGATCGCGACCGGTTAGGCCGCGACCTGGAGGGCATCGGCAGCGCTCCCTCCAGCGATGGTGATACCAGTGGGGCTCTGCAGGCCGCCTGAGCCATTCACAGGTTCAGCTCATCATGAGATCTCTCTGGGCTGGCGACGGCTTCCTGGCGAAGCTTCAGGCACCGCCGCGGAAGAGATGATGGTGATCCGGGGCATAAAGCCGGGAGCGGGCCGTACCTGCAGCAGCCAGAGCAGGACTGATGATGTAGAGGGTGGTGCGGATCAATTCGCGCTCGCGACTGGTGGCTGCCATCGCCGCAAGGGGCACCACCGTGAGCCACTGATCCGGCCAGCTCACCCGGTAGCCGATCGCCACGGGGGTTTCGGGGGGATAGTGGCGCAGGAGTTCCTGTTGGACCTCCTCGACATGGCGGGCGCTGAGATAGAGGCAGAGGGAGGCCCCCAGAGCCGCCAGCCGTTCCAGCGACTCGCGCTCCGGCACTCCAGTGCGACCACCACTACGGCTGAGCACGATCGTCTGAACCAGACCAGGGATCGTGAGCTCCTGATTCAGGGCCGCGGCGGCGGCCTGGTAGGCGCTGACGCCAGGGATGACCTCCACGCCGATCCCGGCATCGCTGAGGCGGCAGATCTGCTCAGCGATGGCCCCATAGAGACAGGGATCACCGTCATGAAGGCGAACCACCCGGCGACCGGCACGGGCCTGATCCAGCAGTTCGGCCATCACCTCCTCGAGGGTCAGGGTGCTGGTTCGGATGGTCTTGCAGCCGGCTGGAGCCAGGGCTGCAATGGCCGGGTTGATCAGGGAGTCGGTCCAGACCAGAACCTCAGCGGCTTCGATCGCCCGGGCTGCGCGGAGGGTGAGCAGATCGGCGGCACCGGGGCCTGCACCGACAAATTGGACGATGGGGCGATCGCTCATGGGAGGGAAGAGGCTGCGTTGGCGCCGGGATCAGGAAGGGGACGCCGCTGGCCATAGAGCCACCAGAGACCGAGGGAGCCCAGGGCAATCAGCAGCAGGCTGACCAGTTGGGCCATGCGCAGGCCGCCTTCGCAGAACGGTGGCTGGGAAAGCAGACAGAGAGGATCTAGCCGCAAGGCCTCAATCCAGAGGCGACCGCTGCTGTAAGCCATGAGATAGATGCAACTCAAGGCACCAGAGGGAAGCTGGATGCGCCCACGACTGGCGGCTCGGAACAGGGAAAGTAACAGCACACACACCCCAAGATTCCAAATAGATTCATAAAGGAATGTCGGATGAAATGTCTCTGAGTCTACAAACTGAATCGGGCGGTTCTGAACCGGGATTGTCAACTTCCAGGGCAGATCAGTAGGAAGGCCAAAAGCTTCGGAATTGAAGAAGTTGCCCCAGCGCCCAATCGACTGACCCAAGGCCACCGCAGGCACCAGCACATCCAGCAGCATCCACACGGACTGGCGGCGCCAGCGGCAGTAGACGACGGTGACCAGAAGACCACCGAGCAGGGCACCGTGGATGGCGATTCCACCACGCCAGATCGCCAGGGCGTCGATCCAGTGACTGCGGTACTGGCGCCACTCAAGGGCAACGTAGTAGATACGAGCACCGATCACAGCCCCGGCCACCAGCAGGGGAAGCAGATCGGCAATCAAGGCTGGTTCGATACCACGGCGACGTCCAAGTCGAGTCGCCAGCAGCAATCCAACGAAGACCGCCAGGGCGATCAACAGGCCGTACCAACGCAAGGCAAAGGGCCCCAGCTGAAACAGCAGGGGGCCCGGTGAGCTGAAGACCGCCCAGGGGAGGGACAGCGTCATCAGGAGTTCCAGAGACGAACCTGAAAGGATGAACGAGGAAGCAGGGATGTGATCAGATCGCCCCCTCAGCAGCTTGGACTTTCTCGACCTGACGCTTCTTCAGAACGAGCAGAATCTGGGCCAGGGCCACCAGGCTGAAGAATGCCAGCAGACCGTAGATACGGTTGGGATTCTGCAGAACAACCTCAGCATCCACCTGTCCAAAGCCACCGACGTTTGGATCGTTGGTCAGTGGGGCACCGGCTGCAACCGTATCGCCAACGGCCACCTTGAGGGTGGGACCCGCTGGGATGGTTTCGGTGAGGAGGCCATCGGCGGTGCTGATCTCAACCTCGGTGGCACCATTGTCAGCGGTGGTGATGGCGCTGATCGTGCCGGCTGCAGGGGCACTGAAGACGTTGTTGTTGGTCTTCTCGCCAGTGGGATTCACCTGGCCACGGCCGCGATTGCCACCCACATGGATCTGATATTTGCCGAAGTGGATGGAGCTGTCAGCAGCCGGGTCAGGGGAGAGCACAGGGAAAACGATGGTCTTGTGCTGATCGCCAGGCAAAGGACCAACCAGAAGAATGTTGGGTTGGGTTTCGCTGTATTGGGTGTAGTAGATCCCGGAGGTCTCCTCCTTGAGCTCCTCACTCAACCGTTCCGGCGGTGCCAGACGGAAGCCCTCGGGCAACATCACGACCGCGCCGACGTTCAGACCGGTCGGACTGCCATCGCCAGCCACCTGCTGGATGGTGGAGTCATAGGGAATCTTCACCTCAGCCTTGAACACCGTGTCAGGGAAAACGGCCTGGGGCACCTCCACCTGGGTGAGTTTCTTGGCGAGGTGGCAGTTGGCACAGACGATCTTGCCGGTCGCCTCGCGGGGGCTGGCGTAGTTCTGCTGGGCATAGAAGGGATAGGCCCAGCTGGGGCTGGCGCCCGCCAGCAGGGTCCCCGCTCCCAGGGACAGGGAGAGCAGGAAGCCGAGCAGGGGGGAGATGAAACGGCGCATGGCTTGGGATCGATCGGACGCGGACGGCAGGTGGTGGATGGGGTTGCGGAACGTCGGCGGGCTCAGACCCACCAGGGTTTGTCGCCGGTGCGGAAGTCGGTCTCCGTCCACTGACTCAGGAACACGTTGTCGTTCTCAACGCTGACGTGAGCCAGGGCCAGGGACAGGGGGGCGGGACCACGGACGACCTTGCCGGTGGCGTCGTACTGGCTGCCGTGGCAGGGACACATGAACTTGTTGGCACCGCTGTTCCAGGGCACAACACAACCCAGGTGGGTGCAGATGGCGTTGATGCCGTAGTTGCCGATCGCTTCGGGCCCTTCGACAACCAGATAGGTGGGATCACCCTTGAGACCCTGGACCAGGGAGCGGTCGCCCTCCTTGTGGTCGGCGAGCCAGCCGGAGAGTGTGACGCCATTGCCCGAGGCGTCCTTGGCGGTGGTGCCACCACCGCCACCCGCGGGGCGGGGGGGGATGAAATAGTTGACGACCGGGTAGAGAGCACCTAAGGCAACGCCGGTGACCGAGCCGAAGGTGAGCAGATTCATGAACTGCCGGCGACCCATGCCGGGCACGTCACCGCTTGAGGAGGCCGCTGGGATCTGGGTCATACGAACCGTTCCTGGGTCATAGGGGCAACGCGAGTACATTATGAACCGCGTGCGGACCCGGCCGGGGCCCCGGCCGCTGTCGCGGATGGAAGGCTTCATGAAAGCCAGCCCCCTTCAAGCCCTCGTTCACGAGGCTTCGAACAGTCCCGGTCAGACGCACCGCCGCCACACGGGCTGGGCCCTGGCCTGGGCTCAGCCGCCCCGGGCGAGCCAGAGTTGGACCCCACCATCGCCCCTGACCGCCATGCCCGACTCCGGGGTGCCACTCCAGGCCACTGAACTGGTGGGCTTGCTGCGACAGCGCTGGCAGGCCTCCTACGACCTCCAGCTGGTGCGGCGCCAGGGGCGCTTCTACATCCAGGTGATGTGGGGCTACCTCGAACAGCAATCCTTCCCGCTCAGCCCCGCGGAATACGAGGCCAGGGTCGAGGCGCTGGTGACCACCCTCAACGGCCTGGGCGTCGCCGATCAGGTGCGGCAATGGCTGAGCACCACCCGAGACCGGCCACGCCTGGGCAGAGCCCTGTCGCTGGCGCTGGTGCTGCCGGCCGGCAGGGCCAGCGAATTTCTGATCTGAGCCGGGCGAACCAGCCGGGACGGCAAGCAGGGTGCTTGGCCGGGAGCCTGGGAACCCCCATCCAATCATCGGGGGGGAAGGATGGCGAGGACTCGACAGGCCAGCCCCTCAGGCCGCCGCCCGCCGCCGCCCGCTCAAAGCCACCAGCGCCACGCCAATCAGATAAAGAGTGGTGATCGCGGCAGAGAGCAGCAGCATTGTCACCGGATCGGTGGACGGGGTGAGGATGGCCCCGGCCAGGGCGCTGCCGAGCACCACCCAGCGCCAGGCACGCAGCATGGTGGGGGCGTCGATCAGACCCAGGGCACCGAGCAGCAGCTGCAACACCGGCAGCTGAAAAGCCAGGGCCGTGGCCAGCATCAGCAGCAGCACGAAGTCCAGATAGCGCTCGATCGACCACATCGGCTCCACCACATCGGCCCCGTAGCTGACCAGGAAGCGCAGAGCCGCTGGTACCAGGGCTGACCAGGCGAAAAACAGACCGGCCAGAAACAGCAAGCTGGATCCCGCCACGGCCGGGGCAACCAGCCGTCGTTCGCGGCGGGTCAATCCCGGCAGCACAAAAGCCAGAATCTCAAAGATCACCCAGGGCAGCGCCAGGGTGAGGCCGGCATAACCGGCCACCTTGAGGGACACGAACAGGAACTCCCCTGGCGCCAGCTGAAGAAAGCGGATGCCCTCGGCGGGCCGCTCCAGCAACCCCACCAGAGGCCGCACGGCCAGCAAGCAGCCCGCTGCCGCCACCACCACGGCCAGGAGGCTGCGCAGCACCCGCCAGCGCAGTTCCTCAAGATGCTCGACGAGGGTCATCTCGACCTCGGCCGGGAACTCGTCATCCGCCGGGCCGGGCGCGGACCCGCCGGCGGCGAGCCGGGAGGGCACCTCCATGGACAGAAGGTCGGCCTCGGAGAGGAGGTCGGGCTCAGGCAAGGGCTGACCTGGGGGATGAATCATCGAATTGTGCCGCTCCAGATCACCCATCGCTGCCTGGACCACCGGCCAGCCGCCCAGCGGCGGCATCGGCATCGGCGCCAGAGGGCGGTGCCGATCCCAGGCTGGCCAGCAGGGGCGCCACCCGATCAGGCTCCCCCCAAAGCACCTGGGCGGTTCCATGGCGCACCGTGCCTGGAGGCTCACCGGGAATTCGCTGCAACGTCTCGCTGGGGACCATCACCACCGGCACACGACGATTGCCGCGGGCCCGGCTGAAGTGGGCGGCCAGATCGGCAGCGGCGGCGAGATCCTCGGCCTCGGCAGGGGCCTCGGAAGCCTTGAGCACCACATGGCTACCCGGGCACTCCTGAGCATGGAACCAGAGATCGCCGCGATGGGCCTGGCGCAGGCTGATCCAGTCATTCTGGCGATGGTTGCGGCCCACCTGGAGCCTCAGCCCGCGGGGGCTGCGGAATTCCAGCGGCCGAGGGCTTCCGCCCTCGCGGCGGCGGCGGCGCTCACCCTGGCGCGGACTGCACTGACCATCGAGGTCCTGCTCCAATTCGTCAAGCGCCTCAAGCCCGTCGCTGGTCTCCAGAAAGTGCAGGCTGGCCTCCAGCCAGGCCCGGCGACGGTGATGGAGGGCGAGGCGGGGGGTGATCGCCGCCACCGACCGCCGCAACCGGCGGGCCTGGTGATAAAGCTTCTGAGCCTCCTCCACCACAGCCCGTCCAGGATCGGGGCGGCAGAGCAGGGCATCGGCCCTGCGCCGCAGCTCATCGCCCCCGGGCACGGCGGCCAGAAGCTCCTCCTGGCGCTTGGCCTCGCGATCCTCCCGAACGATGGCAGCCTCCAACCTTTGCCGCAGGCCATCGCGGCGGCGCTGCAGGTGGCGGGCTGCCAGCCAGTCGCCGTAGTAATCGGCCAGGGCTGCATTGAGCGGCAGTCCGCCAGCAGGCAGGGGGGTACGTGCCGATCCTGCCGTCGGAACCCCGCTGGCGGGCCCGGTGACCTGGCCTGCGGGGGTCGGCCGTCCCGCATCGACAGTGAATGCCGGGGAGGGATCCAAGGTGCCCCCAGCAGCCGAAGGGGACTCCCAGCAGCGATAGGCGCTTCCACCCCCTCGAATGAAGCGGAAGCGCTCCAGCTCCACCGCCTCCAACCAGCTGCTCCAGCGCTGATGAAGCGGCTGCCAGCAGGACGGGTCGAGGCTGTGAACGGGTTGATCGAGCAGCGATGCCTGCGGAAGACCCTCCAGCAACTGATCGATCAGGGCGGGGCTGATGCCCTGATAGCTGCGTTGCAGGGCTTGGCGCAGGCTGAGGGGCTGGAGCGTGAGGCGACGGATCCAGTCGGACCTGGATTCCTGCCGGCGGGGGCGCTCGCCCGCAAGGGCAGGCGGCGGGGTGTAGGGATCGCCGGTACCGATCGGCCGCAAGCGGGACTGGCTGGGGCGGACCTGGCGGGCGGCGGCCACCACACGGCGCTGCTCATCGAGCAGGAACAGATTGCTGTGTCGCCCCATCAGCTCCAGCACCAGGAAGCGCTGGGGCGGATCGCCGGGCCGACGGGCGAAGACCAGCTCCACCACCCTCTCCCAGCCCTCCTGCTGCAACGTCACCAGGGCCAGGCCGCGGAGGCTGTGCTGGAGCTGCTGGGCCAGGGTGCTGCCCTCGCCACGCCGGGGAGGAGCGGCAATCGCCAGCAGCCGCGGAGCCTCGGCCTCCCATCCCAGCTCCAACCATCGGCAGCCCTCCAGGCCGCGCAACGCCAGCTGGAGGCTCTGGGGATCGGGCTGCTGGGCCTTCTCGAAGCGGCTCGGGAGCAGATGGGGACGGAGCTCCGCCAGCAGGGCCCGCAGCGTGGTGGCATCGATCGCCTGGATTGCCGCCATGGCTTCCGCCTCCACGCGCCTTCTACTCTGCGCCAAACACCGCCGATTCCATGCCCCCCACCAGCGGCCGCGGCCGTCTCACCGTGATCAGCGGCCCCAGCGGCGTCGGCAAGGGAACCCTGGTGACCCGGCTGCGGGCCCGGCACCCGCAAATCTGGCTCTCGATCTCGGCCACCACCCGCGCCCCAAGGGAGGGGGAGAGGGAGGGCGAGCACTATTTCTTTCGCAGCCGCCAGGCCTTTGAAGCCGAGGTGGCCAGCGGCGGGCTTCTGGAGTGGGCCGCGTTCGCCGGAAACCTCTACGGCACGCCTCGCCGGCCGGTGGAGGAGCAGCTGACGGAGGGTCGGCCGGTGCTGCTGGAGATCGAGCTGGAGGGTGCTCGCCAGGTGCGCCGCAGTTTTCCAGAGGGATTCCAGATCTTTGTGGCGCCTCCGAGCCTTGAGGAGCTGGAACGGCGGATCCGCGGCCGGGGAACGGACAGTCCGGATGCCATCGCCAAACGGCTGGAGCGGGCCCGGGTGGAGCTGGCCGCCGCCGCGGAATTCGACGCGGTTGTCGTCAATGGCGACCTGGATCGGGCCCTGCTGGACCTCGAAAAGTTGATGGGGCTGCCATCGGCCTCTGGCCCCGGCATCGCCCAAGGCCCTAGCGACACTCCGACCTGAGACCCCAGCTGGGCCAAACCAGGCAGGTGTGGCCCATGAGCAAAAAAAAGCAACCCCTGAGGGGTTGCTGAAGCTTCGGCTGCGAAGCGCGATGCCGTTGTTTGTCTGTGCCTGTGTGGCGAGGCCACAGCTCAGAGGGGATGGAAGAGAAGATCGGGATAGAAACGGTTGAACTCAATCATGATTCCGGCAGTGATCGTGAACCAGATCGCGGCAAAAACCGGAGCGGTGGTGAGGAACTTTTTCATGGTGAAGCGGGCTGGGAAGGAAGGGTAGGGGGATCGACAGGTAGCTGCCAAGGGAGCCAGGACCATGCCTGCTTGGTCTGCCAGCGCCTTGCAGGCGATGACCTTGCCTACATCGCCCTGATGGAGGGAATGACCTGGCCCCGGCAGATGGAATCAGCGCGGCGAGACGGTGATCTTGTTGTCGGCCTGGGTGAGCTTGCCGCTGCTCAGCTCAGAGAAGGCGGCCAGTGGCCAGGAAGCGGCAGCCAGGGTGCTCTTGAAGGCCAGGGGCAGGTCGATCTGAATTTCGTGCATGGTCGCATCCTTGCGGGTGGCCACGGCCTGCAGGTAAGAGCGCCCAGCCCAGCCGATCGTGCCGGCGATGTAGAGGAAGGCGATACCGGGAATGATGAAGTCACCGGCATGGCTCCAGCGGCCATCCACCACCAGATGGGGCAGACCGTCAGCGCCGCAGAGGGCCTTGCTGTACATCTCGAAACGACGCTTGGCCTGGGCCGTGGTGGCGCCGTTGGCGCGCTGCTGGAAACGGGTGTTCTCGGCGCAGGGGGTCAGGCCGCCGATGTCGGCATGAACCATCGGTGCGAAGCCGAGAAGCAGGAAGGCGGAGAGAACGACGGCGAAGAGACGGCGCATGGGGAGGAGCCGGGAGAGGGCTGCCGCAGGGCAGGATGTCACCTGCGGACAGTAAGGGAGAGCTCAGGGAGTTATGCCCACGGTTCTGGCGCTCGAAACAAGTTGTGACGAGTCAGCAGCCGCGATTGTGCGGGATCGGACGGTGTTGGCCAGCGCCATCGCCTCCCAGGTTGAGGAGCATGCCCGCTGGGGTGGGGTGGTGCCTGAGATCGCCTCGCGGCGTCACCTCGAAGCCCTGCCGGCCTTGATCGAGCAGGTGGTCGTCGCCAGCGGCGTGGGCCTTGATGCAGTGGACGCCATCGCCGCCACGGTCGCTCCGGGCCTGGTGGGGGCCCTGCTGGTGGGCTCGGTGACAGCCCGGACCCTGGCTCGCCTCCACGATCGACCGTTTCTGGGGGTGCACCACCTTGAGGCACACCTGGCCTCGGCCCAGCTGGATCCGGAGCCCCTGCATGGGGAATACCTGGTGTTGCTGGTGAGCGGCGGCCACACCGAATTGGTGCGCGTCGATGGGCCCGGCCGCTACCGGCGCCTGGGCCGCAGCCACGATGACGCCGCCGGCGAATGCTTTGACAAGGTGGCTCGGCTGCTCGGCCTGGGCTATCCGGGTGGACCAGCGATCGAGGCGATGGCCCGGGGCGGCGACCCCCAGGCGTTTCCGCTGCCGAAGGGTCGGGTATCGCTGCCGGAGGGTGGCTTCCATCCCTACGACTTCAGCTTCAGCGGCCTCAAGACCGCGATGCTTCGCCGGATCGAGGCCCTGCGCGAGAGCGGGGAGGGACTGCCCCTGGCAGATCTGGCGGCCAGCTTTGAACAGGTGGTCGCCGAGGTGCTGGTCGAGAGGAGCTGCCGCTGCGCCGCGGACCAAGGACTGAACACCCTGGTGCTGGTGGGTGGGGTGGCGGCGAACCGGCGGCTGCGGCAGCTGCTGGCGGAACGGGCGGAGCGCCAGGGCCTGGGCTGGCGGGTGGCGCCCCTGGCCTGGTGCACCGACAACGCGGCCATGGTCGGGGTGGCGGCCTGCCAACGTCTGGACAGCGGCTGCCGCAGCCCGATCGCTCTCGGTGTAGCCCCACGCCTGCCCCTGGGGGATGCGGGGTGCCTCTACGACAGCCAGCCCTGCTTTTGATCCGTTTAGGCTTGGAGTCCACTCACTGACACGGCCCAGGGCCGTCGGCAGCCATGGCCCCGGCGAACCCCGTGCCCCAGGACCGCAGCAGCGACTCCGCCCCGATCTTTGATCAGTCCAAGGATAAGTCCAGCATCGAGAACGGGCCTGGGTCCCTGGAGGCCGGCCCTGAACCGGTCTCCCAGGAGGAACTCAACGCCTGGCGGCGCGGCCTCACACCCCAGGCCGAGATCTGGAACGGCCGGCTGGCCATGCTGGGTTTGTCGATGGGACTGCTGGTGCTGGTCCTCTCGCGGCTGATCGGCCACCACAGTTGAGCGCGGCTCAGAACCGCCCCCGCAGCGCCTGGCCCAGCTCACCGGGCCTCTGGCTGAGAGCCAGGGCTTCCTCGGAGCTGATCCGGCCGGCTTCAACAAGCCGCAGCAACGATTGATCAGCGGTCTGCATGCCGGCAAAACCGCTGCGGGCCATGATCTCCTCGATCGGATCAAGCTCAGAGTTGCGGATGTATTCCCGGCAGGCATCTGTATTGATCAAAATCTCAAAGAAGCCGACCCGCTGTCCCGCCAGGGTCTTGGCCAGCCCCTGAGAAATGATGGCCAGCAGCGATTCCGACAGGCCTCGGCGCACGCTGTCCTGGTCCTGGGGCGAAACCATGCCAACCACCCTCTCGACGGTGCGGACGGCGGAATTGGTGTGCATGGAGCCGAGGACAAGCTGACCGGCCTGGGAAGCTTGAAGGGCAATTTCCAGGGTTTCCTTATCGCGAATTTCGCCAATCATGATCACATCAGGATCCTCCCTGAGGCAAGCTCGAAGCGCCGTTTTCAACTCGTTAGTGTGCAAGCCAACCTGTCGTTGCCGAACCAGAGATTGACTGCTCTGATGCAGGAATTCAACCGGATCTTCGATCGTGATCACATGGCGCTTCATGTTGCGGTTGATGTGATCGATCAACGCCGCCAGCGTGGTGCTCTTCCCCGATCCCGTCGGTCCAGTCACCAGAATCAGCCCCTTGGGTCGACGCAGCAACTCAGCCAGAGCAAGCGGTAGTTCCAGTTCCTCGAGTGTGGCGATCTGCTGAGGGATCAGGCGCAGCACCATCGCCGGCCCGAGCAAGGATTGAAAAAGGTTGACGCGAATGCGTACAAAGCCGAACGCAAAGGAGCCGTCGTAGTCCTTGAGCTGCTGGAAACGGTCGAAGCCAGCGGGATCGAGGATTTCCCTCATCCATTCCCGGAAGGTGAGCGCATCGGTCACGGGCCAGCCGCTGCGCACGATGTCGCCCCGGCTGCGGAAGCGGGGTTCCTCACCGACTCCGAGATGCACATCGGAGTACTGGCGCATGAAGGCATGGCGCACGATGCCCTCCAGGCTGGCCGGATAGGCGCTGGCCTCGGCGCCCTCGCCGGCCGGCTGGGACTGCGCGGAGTCTGGGGCTGCGCCGGAGGGGATGGGCGGCGGGGCCAGGGGCGGCGGAGGGGGTGGTGGCGACAGCGGCGCGGCGCTGAGCGCTGCCCCGGTGGGATCGGCCGTGAAGGGCGGTTCGGCCATCAACGCATGCCTGAGGCTCCAAACCCATGCTGACACCAGGAGCCGAGCCTGGCCAGCCGATCCGCAGACGGTGCCTAGGATCAGGATGTCCGCGGCCTGGCCTTGCCTGCCCCCCAACCCGCCATCGCCGAGGCCATCGCTATGGACTCGGACAGCACCCCAGCCTCCGTCAGCTCCCCAGCCTCGGACCAGCCGTCATCCACGGTGCCTCTCCCAGACCAGGCCCCAGCCGCTCCTCCCCCCCGCCACGCGCCGACCGGGGCAGCCGAGCATCGGCCTGGAAGCGAGCCCCCCCTGGTGACCATCGTGCTGGGCACCCGCCCGGAAGCGATCAAGCTGGCGCCTGTGATCCAGGCCTTCCGCGACTCCCCCCTGTTTCGCAGCCGGGTCGTGCTCACCGGTCAACACCGGGAGATGGTCGAGCAGGTGATGGCCCTGTTCGGCCTGGTGGCGGACCACGATCTGGCCCTGATGGCGCCAAATCAGACCCTCACCCACGTCACCTGCGCCGCACTGCAGGGCCTGCGTCAGGAGTTCACAACCCATCGTCCGGCCCTGGTGCTCGTTCAGGGGGACACCACCACCGCCTTCGCCAGCGCCCTGGCCGCCTTCTACGAACAGGTTCCCGTCGGCCACGTGGAAGCGGGCCTGCGCACCGACAACCTCTTCGATCCCTTTCCCGAGGAGGCCAACCGACGCCTGATCTCCCAGGTCGCCCAGCTCCACTTCGCCCCCACCGAGCGCTCGGCCGCCAACCTGCGCGCCTCCGGGGTGATCGGCGAAATTCTGACCACCGGCAACACCGTGATCGACGCGTTGTTGCAGACCGCCCGCAGCGCCCCAGAGCTGGCCCTCGAGGGTCTCGACTGGAAGCGCCAGCGGGTGCTGTTGGCCACCGTTCACCGCAGGGAGAACTGGGGGGAGCGCCTGGAGAGCATCGGCCGCGGCTTCCTGGCGGTGCTCGATCGCTATCCCGATACGGCCCTGCTGTTGCCTCTGCACCGCAATCCCACCGTGCGCGAACCACTCCAGGCCCTGCTGGGATCCCACCCCCGTGCCTTTCTCACCGAACCCCTTGACTACGACCAGCTTGTGGCAGCGATGCGGGGTTCAACGCTCCTGCTCTCCGATTCCGGAGGGCTGCAGGAGGAGGCTCCCGCCCTCGGCAAACCGGTGCTGGTGTTGCGTCGCACCACCGAGCGGCCCGAGGCCGTGGAAGCCGGCACGGCCCGCCTGATCGGCACGGACAGCACCGCGATCCTCAACGAAACTGCCCGCCTGCTGGACGACGGCGCGGCCTATGAAGCGATGGCCCGGGCTCACAATCCGTTCGGCGATGGGCAGGCCAGCGGTCGAATCCTGGCGGCGGCCGAGCGGTTCCTCGCCGTTCCCCTCACCGCCGGATGAGGCCCAGCCCCTGGGGCGCTCGGCCGCTTCAGGCCTTCAGGAGCGCTTCTTCTTCGCCCAGGGCGGCAGATCGATGAACACCGGTGTCTCCGGTTTGAGGCCGGAGATGATCTGGGTGTCGCGGCCGCTGCTCACGCCCAACTCGACCGGTTGGAAGGTGGGTTGGCGATCTTTGCCCACCAGCAGCACCCCGGGGCGCCCCTCCTCGGTGACCACCGCCACCGTGGGCACCAAGGTGCGCTCCTGCAGGCGTCCGGTCTGGAAAGCGATGTCGGCGGTCATGCCGATCCGCAGCTCCGGAGCCGGCTGGACCAGGGCCAGCTTCACCTCGAAGGAGGTGACATTGTTGGTCTTCACCGCCCGGGGTGAGATGGAGCGGATCCGCGTTGGGTAGCGGCGATCCGGGAAGGCATCCACCCGCACAAGGGCCTCCATGCCGGGGCGCAACCGGCCGAGATCGCTCTCCGGCACCTTTGCCAGCACCTGCAGTCCCTGGGACAGCTCAACGATCGAGGAGCTGGTGGCACCGGCTGTTGCCGAGGCGGTGGTGGTGGGGGTCACGAAGGCGCCAGGATCGGCGAAGCGTTGGCTGATCACGCCGCTGAAGGGGGCGCGGACCAGCAGTTCCCCCGCCTCCACCCGCCGCTGGTCAAGCCGTTCCCGGGCGGCGTTCAGGGCCATCCGCCGCACCTCCTCGTCAGCCCGGAAGCGGTTCATGTCATTGAGGCTGATCGCCCCCTGGCGGTAGAGGGGCTCGTTGCGCCGCATCTCACTGAGGGCCCTCTTCTGCTCGGCTTCAGCGGAACGCAGGTTGGCCAGGAGCTCCTGCTCCCGATCGACCAGGTCTCCGGCATCCATCCGGGCCAGGACCTGACCGGCCTGCACCTGATCCCCCTCATCCACGTAGAGCTGTTCGATCACCCCCTGGCGCCGGGGGCTGACGTTCACCCGCTCGATCGCAGCCAGCTCGCCGGTGGCATTGATCACTCCGGGCAGGCTGCCGACACGCGCCAGCACCGTGTAGGGCTTGACATCGCGGGCAGCGGACTGGCGTTGCCGTTGCCACAGCCCGAGGGCCGTCAGCAGGGCCAGGACAGCGACCAGGGCGAGCCAGGGACCGCGAATCCCCCAGGGCTGGCGACGCTGGGATTGAGCCGTGGGGGCTGGAAGGGCCACCGGGGCACTGGGGGGTGCTGGGGACACCGTTCGGAGGGGCGGCGGGGCGTTGATGGCTCAATCCAAGCTGCGACCCAGTCTCGCTGGTCACCCCTGGGGCTGTGGATCCGGGCCGGAGTGCCCCCTAGATTCCAGGGATGCTCAAAGCCGGAATCGTGGGTCTGCCCAACGTGGGCAAGTCAACCCTCTTCAATGCCCTGGTGGCCAACGCCCAGGCCACCGCTGCCAACTTCCCCTTCTGCACGATCGAACCGAATGCAGGCATCGTGGCCGTGCCGGACGATCGTCTGCAGCAGCTGGCCAGCGTCTCCGGGTCCCGGGAGATCATTCCCACCAGGGTCGAGTTCGTGGACATCGCCGGGCTGGTCAAGGGAGCGAGCCAGGGGGAGGGACTGGGCAACAAGTTCCTCGCCAACATCCGCGAGGTCGATGCAATCGTCCATGTGGTGCGCTGCTTCGAAGACGATGATGTGATTCATGTCTCCGGCTCGGTGGACCCGCGCCGTGACGCCGAGATCATCAACCTGGAACTTGGCCTGGCCGATCTGAGCCAGCTGCAGAAGCGGCGGGAGCGACTCAAGAAACAGCTGCGCACCAGCAAGGAAGCTCAGCTGGAGGATGGGGCCCTGGAGCGGATTGAAGCCGTGCTCGAACAGGGTGGTGCCGCCCGCTCCGTGCCCCTGGGCGAGGAAGAAGCGGTCCTGCTGAAACCCCTGGGGCTGCTCACCGCCAAGCCCGTGATCTACGCCACCAACGTCAGCGAAGACGACCTGGCCGGCGGCAATTCTCACACCGCCGTGATCGAAGCCCTGGCCGCTGAGGAAGGGGCCGCAACGGTGCGGATCTCGGCCCAGGTGGAAGCGGAACTGATCGAGCTGCCAGAGGAAGAGCGGGCCGAATTCCTTGCTGGCCTTGGCGTCAGCGAAGGTGGCCTGCGCAGCCTGATCCGTGCCACCTATGACCTGCTCGGCCTGCGCACCTACTTCACCACCGGCGAAAAGGAGACCCGGGCCTGGACGATACGGGCCGGCATGAGTGCGCCCCAGGCGGCCGGGGTGATCCATTCCGATTTCGAGCGCGGTTTCATCCGTGCCCAGACGATCGGCTGGCAGCAGCTGCTCGCGGCGGGATCCCTGGCCGAAGCCCGCAACCGAGGCTGGCTGCGCAGCGAAGGCAAGGACTACGAGGTCGCCGAAGGCGATGTGATGGAGTTCCTGTTCAACGTCTGACCTGCCAGCGGCTCGAACCGCAAGGGCTGAGCTGGCGGGATCATCAGGCAGCGGCTGCAGCCGCCGCCGGTCTGGGCCAATCTGGTTCCTGCGTGGAGTCGAGGCGGACGTGGGGCGTCTGATCTGGCCTGGTCTGATCTGGCCTGGACCGAAGCTCTGGCTCGCAGCCATGACGTTGTGGCGCTCGTGGTTGAAGGAGGAGCGCCGGCTGCCGGGGGGACTCAAGTCATCACCCAGGGCCCTGGCCGGGGTTGGTCTGCTGCTGGCCGGACTGCTGGTCGGCGATGGCCTGCTGCGCCATCGCCTGCTCCAGCGCGAGCATGAAGCACGGCTGCAGGAGGCGGTGGCGATTCTCACCGCCACCCTGGCGGGGCTGGAGCGATCCGCCCTGGACTGGGCCCACTGGAACAACATGTACGCCTGGGTCCAGGGCCGCAACCCGAGCTTCGTGCACACCGATGTGGAGACAACCCCCCTGTTCGATGAAGGTGGGCTGTTTCTGATCTTTAACCGCGATGGCAGTCGCCGCCTGAGTTTCGGCCAAAAAGGCCATGACCATCCCAGCTATCGGGCCTTGTTCGGCTGCGCCCAGCAGCACCTCGACCGCCTGCCGAACGTGCTTTCGAGAATCAGCCTTCTCTGCCGCAGTGACGATGCCATCCTCTACCTGGGGGTAGCAACTCCACTCAGCAACAGCACGGAAACGGCTCCGGCCCTGGGGAGCCTGGTGATGTTCGAGCCGCTGCTCAAGAGCAGCTATGGCCCCGCCTTCAACCGGCCATTGCAATGGATCACCCGCCACATGCGCCGGATCGAAGCCGATGGCAGCTTGAGCCGCCCACCTGAGGCAAGCGCGAACGCTATGGCCGTGGCGGCAACGCTGGCCCCCGGGGAGGAACGCGAACCGCTTGGTCTGAACAGACCACTCTTCACTGCGGGGGGCCAGATGATCACCCTCAGCCGAGAGGCGATTCTTCCGGATTTGTTCTGGGCTCTGGGCCGCGATCTGTTGCTCGGCCTGATCGGCCTGGGCAGCCTGCTCGGGGTGAGGATGCTGCTGCTCAGCGAGCGGCGACGGGTCCGCCTGATCCAACGACGCAGCGAGCTGGAGAGCAATCGGCGCATCCAGCGAACCAGCCGTGACCTCGATCGACTGCTCGCCCGCCTCGCGCCCTCTGGCAGCGCCCGTACGGGCGACGAGATGGTTCTGGCACGGCTGATCGATGAGCCTCCCACGACCGAAACGATCAGCCCGGTAACGGAGGGCTCGATCGAGCGCAAACTGGATAGGTTGGCGGACCGATTTCAGCATTTTTTTGAGCGTGCCAAGCAACTGGCCCTGCTCGATCCTTTGACCCAACTGCCGAACCGCCGCTACTTCATTGAGCAGGTGCAGCTGCAAGTGGAAACTGCACGGGATAGCGATCAACAGTTCGCCATCCTATTTGTCGACATTGATAAGTTCAAGAATATCAACGACTCCTATGGCCATGCCATCGGTGATGCGGCGCTGGTCAAGGTTGCAGATCAGCTGCGCTCACTGATCCGGGTCAACGACTTCCTGGGTCGTTATGGCGGCGATGAATTTGCCATCCTCATGGATCTCGAAAAGGGGATCGCTAGCAGTGATGATGCACTGCGGCTGGATCTTGAGAATTATGCCCAGCGGATTGTGGCGCCATTTGAGCAAGCCCTTGAACTGGGGGGCTTCCGAGTGGAGCTGAGCATCAGTGTGGGAATCTCCCTGATCCAGGGCTGCGAGCCTGATCTGGAGGCGGCAATGCGTCGCTCCGATATCGCGATGTATCGAGCCAAACAGAACGCTCAGAATCGAATCGCAATCTTTGAACAGGCCGACAACGACACCCATCTCGACACCTACCAGCTCTACGTTGACCTGATGCAGGCGATACGCGACGGCCAGTTCAAGGTGCTGTTCCAACCGATTGTCGATCGGAACGGCACCATCCATTCCCTGGAAGCCCTGAGCCGTTGGCAGCACCCAAAACTTGGCTTGATCGGGCCCGAGATATTTGTGGATCTAGCGGAGCGCTACCGACAAATGAACACTCTTTCCGATGAGCTGATCGGCCTCTCCTTAGAAGCCTTTCGAGATCTCATTGGCGAGCGTAACGACCTTCGAATTTCCCTTAATCTCCCCCCCTCCAAGCTCTCTGATCCCAAGTTGGTCCCGGAGCTGATCCGGCAACTCACTCGCCACGCCATCGCCCCCAGCAATCTCACCATCGAGCTGACCGAACGCTCGGTATTGCTCCCCCTGACAACGGTCACAGCCAATCTCAAGCAGATCCGCGCCCAAGGGATCGCCGTGTCCCTTGATGACTTTGGAACCGGCTATTCCTCCCTGAGCCTGCTCAGCACCCTGCAGCCCAATGAAGTGAAAATCGACAAAAGCTTTGTGATGGCCATGCCTCACGACGACTACGCCCGCCAAATCATCACGCTGATCGCCGATATGGCTACGCGGATGAATCTGCATGTGGTGGCCGAAGGTGTGGAGAATGGCCAGGTTTTAGCCATGCTGCAGGAGCTGGGCATCCGCTATTTCCAGGGATTCCACTTCGCCAGACCCATGCCTGTGGCGGACCTGCGTCGCTCGCCCCTGCTGACCCCGCCGCAGCCCTGAACCTCTGGCCCCCGGCGACAGATCCGCAGCCTCCCCCTCCCGGATGGCAGCTCGGCGGTGAGAATGGAGGCAGTCACGGCAGTCGCCATGGAATCCCCGTCAGCGGACACCCCTGCGACCACGGCCCTCCAGCCAGGTGATGGGCCCGAGCAAGATCCCGTGCAACCGGAACAGGAGGAGGCCCATCCTCATAACTTTGCGGTTCAGAAGGACCAGCACCGCCTGATCCGCAACGACCCCGACTACGACGACTGGGAATACGGCACCGAACCCCTCCCTCAGGAGGCCTGGCCCACCCCCAGCGCCGACGCCAGCTCCCCCTGACGCCGCAGTCGCCGCACCGGCACCAACCCCGCCAGCAGGGCTGCAGCCAGCAGCAGCCAGAGCCAGCCCCCGTGCCCCTGGGTCTGCAGCATCCAGCCAGCCAGGGGTGGGGCGACCATGGCGCTCAGGGCAAAGCACTGGGAAAACAGCGCCATCGCCAACCCCTGGTGCTCGCTTGGGGTGAGCTGCAACACCGCCTCGGTGGCGATCGGCAGGAAGGCCGCTTCACCCAGGGCCAGGGGCACCAGCGCCACCAACACCAGCCCCAGGCCCCAGGGGATCAGGGCAGAGAGGGCGAGCAACAGGGCACCGAGAGCCATGCAGGTCAGGCTCACCGCCAGTCCGGTGGTCACCGGGCGTCGCGCCAGGGCCCGACCCACAGGCCACTGGAGCAGCACCAGCAGACCCAGCTGCAGGCCGATCAACAGGGCCCCAGGGGCCGCCGCCACGGCCGGTCGTCGCAGCCCACCACGAACCAGATCGAGGGGCAGGGCGCTCTGCAGCAGGGCCGGCACGGCGGTGGCCAGCAGAGCCACCAGCAGCAGGGGGAGCAGGGCGAGGAACCAGCGCCCCTGCGCCAGGGAGCCCCCCCCGCGGCGACTCGCAGGCAGCTGAGGCAGGGGAAAGCGCAACAGCAACAGCATCAGCAGCACCAGGCCAACGCCATCGATCAGATAAATGCCGCGCAGGCGATCGATCACGGCCAGGCCGGCGCCCGCCAGCGCACCGATCGCCACACCGGTGGCGTCGGCGGTGCGCACCAGGGCAAAGGCCCTCGCTGTGGCCATCGGCGCACAGGTGAGCGGTACCGCCAGCTCGATCGCAGGCCAGTAGAGCCCGGCGGCCAGGCCCAGAAGCAGCTGGCCGGTGGCGAAGGCTGGGAAGGAGTGGGCGACCAGCAGCACGCCGTCGCCGGCGATGGCGATGGCAGCGGCCAACAGCAGGGGGAGCGTGCAGGGGAGAGCTCGGTCGAGCAGCCGACCGCAGAGCAGCCGGCCGGCCGCCCCCGTCAGGGCCGCCAGGGCCAGGCCGCCTGTCACCTCAACCGGAGAGAGGGCCGCCTGCTCAAACACCAGAGGGGTGAGATAAAGCACCCCGCCAACACCCACGGCCGCGATCAGACGCAACAGGGCCAGTTCACGCAGCGGCACGGGAAACTGGAGCCACCAGGTTCTCCAGCCGGATGGGCGTCTCCCCTCCAACCCACCACAGCCCGCGCCACCGTCCCCCACGCCGTCTCCATGGTCATGCCTTGGTCGCCAGTCTGCTGATCGGCAGCGGCGCCCCCCTGCCAGGGCTGGCTCCCGTGGCCGCCGCTGAGGTGGTGGAGATGCGCCTGGATGACCTCCGGATCCCGATCCAACTCGATCAACTGGAGACCTGGCAGCGACAGGACCACCCCGGCGGCTCCGGGGACAACGACCTCACCCCCTGGTTGGCCCTGCTCGATGGCGCCGATCGTCGCCACCTGCGCCGCATGCTCGGGGCGCCGCTGCTCCGGGAGCGCAGCTTCGGCAGTCAGTTGCTCGACACCTGGGCGGGCGGCCAGCTGTTGGGGGAGCTCGGCACCCTGCTGACCACCCCGGATGGCCGCAGCACGACGCCGCTGCTGCTGCAGACCCTGCGGGGCCTGCTGCAGACGCGGCCTGAGGTTTCGCTGCTGGATGTGCTGAAGGCCATGCCAACCCCGCAGCTCAACCTCCAGCTGGATGACCTGCTCGAGCTTGCCGAACGCTGGCGCATCCAGTTGCTCCGTCAGCAACGGGCCTTCCAGGCCCTCCAGGCCCTGCCGCTGCCCCGCCGCTCCCACCAGCCGATCCTCGCCAGGCAACCGGGTCCCCAGCCCAGGATCCTGGCGCTCCCGGTGGAGGGCCGGGCCGAGGCCCTGCCCCTGCATATCTGGTCGCCTCCCCAGGGCAGCGATGCGAGCGGAGCGCAGCCCTGGGTGCTGATGATGCCGGGCCTGGGCGGTGATGCCCAACAGCTGGGCTGGCTGGCGGCCGCCCTGGCCAGCCGGGGCTGGCCGGTGGTGGTGATGCAACACCCCGGCAGCGATACCACTGCGGTCCGCGATGCCCTGGCTGGGCAGCGGCGGCCCCCTGGGGCGGAGAGCCTCGCCCGAAGGCTGGCCGATGTCCAGGCCGTCCTGCTGGCCCAGCAGCAGGGGCGCCTACCGGTGCAGGGCCATGGCCTGGTGCTGGCCGGCCACTCCCTGGGTGGCGTGACGGCCCTGCTGGCGGCGGGCGTACAGCCCGCCGAGGGGCTCGATGCCCGCTGCCGCGAGGCGATGCAGCGCCTGCCGATCAGCAACCCCTCCCGGCTGCTGCAGTGCGAGCTGGCGGATCGCCCCCTGCCCCACGCAGCCGGCCCCCCCAAGGACCTGCGAGCGCTGGTGCTGTTCAACCCCTTCGGCAGCCTGCTCTGGCCAGCCACCAGCCTCTCGACCCTGGCGGTGCCGGTGCTGATGGTGGGCGGCAGCCTGGATCTGGTGACCCCTCCCCTGGATGAGCAGCTGGCCCTGTTCCTGCCGGCCAGGGATCCGCGCAGCAGGCTTCTGGTGGTGGATGGCGGCAGCCACTTCTCACCGGTGCGGATCGACGATCACGATCAGGTGCTCCTGCGCCTGAGTCAGGAGTGGGTGGGGGTGGACCCACCGCGGGTGCAGCGTGTGCTGTTGGGCCTCAGCGTCGACTTTCTCAACCAGCTCCAACCCTCGGCCGGGCAACGCCCCCTGGAGGCCCAGCGGCTCCGGCAGGACGGCGTGACGGCCTACCTGCTCGATCCGCCGATGGCCCGTCGCTGGCGGGCGGGGCTGTGAGCCGCTGCTGAGCGCCTCCGGCAGCGCTCAGAAGCGGATGCGTGGATCGAGAAGGGCCACCAGCAGATCCACCACCACCGTGACCATCACGACCAGGGCCGCGACCACCACCACGATCCCCTGAACCAGGGGGTAGTCGCGCTGGGCAATCGCCTCCTGGAGCCGGGAGGCGATGCCCGGCCAGGAATAGGTGACCTCGATCAGCAGGGCACCACCGATCAGAGAGGCGATGGTGATGCCGGTGATCGTGAGCACCGGCAACAGGGCGTTGGGAAGAGCATGGTGGAGCACCACCCTCGATTCGCTCAGGCCCCTGCTGCGGGCTGCCTCCACATAGTCGGAGCCGAGGGCGCGACGCAGGTTGAGGCGTAGGGCATTGGTGAAGATGCCGCTGAGGAGCAGGCCGAGGGTGGAGGCCGGCAGCACCAGATGGCGCAGGGTGCCGAGCAGCTGACGGCCGTTCCCGGCGCGCAGGCTGTCGAATAGATAAAACCCCGTGCCCTCCGGCGGCAGCACGGTGGCGGGAAGCCTGCCGCCCACCGGCAACCAGCCGAGCCAGACGGCAAAGACCAGCTGCACCACCATGGCAGCCCAGAAGGGCGGCAGGGCGTAGGTGCCGATCCCGAACAGGCGTCCGGCCAGATCGACCCGTCCCTCGGGCCTGGCGATGCCACTGAAACCCACCGCCAGGCCGAGCACCGCAGCGATCAGCAGGGCCACGAATCCCAGTTCAAGGCTGGCGGGCAGGCTGTCGCGGATGATCGTCAGCACCGGTTCCTTGCTGTTCTGCGAGACCCCGAGGTTTCCATGCAGCAGGTCGCCCAGAAAGCGGCCGTACTGAATCGGCAGGGGCTGGTCGAGGCCAAGCTGCTGGCGCAGGGCGACGCGGGCAGCGGCGGGAGCTTTGGGTCCGAGGATGGCGTCGATCGGATCGCCCGGCGCCACCCGCAGCAGCAGAAACACCAGGGTGGAAATCAGCCAGAGCATCAGCGGCGCCAGGGCGAGGCGGGCGCCCAGGTAGCGGAGGAGGTCGGTGCGGCGGCTCATCGGTGGACCTCCGGGGAGCTGGACGGGACGGTGGCAAATCGATCTGAGGCGGAGCCGGCAGCCGCCGCGGCGGCGGGGGCCGAGCGCCGGGGAGCGGGCGCGGGCCGGGACATCCCTGACCGGGCCTGCTCAAGGGGCGGGGCAAGCCGCTGCAATCGCTCCAGCTGCAGGCGTCCGGAGCCATCGAACCGCGGCGGGCTGATGCCAGGACCACTCCAGGCCTTTTCGACCATCAGCCAGACCGGCAGGTAAGGGACGCCAGCAGCGGTGCGACGCTGGATGGCGCGCAGCAGGGTCTGCCGTTCGCTGCCGCCGATGCGGCTGCTGCGTTGCAGCTCCGCCTCCAGGCCCGGTGCGCTCCAGAAGGAACCGCTCAGAGCGCTGTTGCCCTCGGCGCATCGTCCTCCCTTGACCTTGCTGCAACCGAGAAGGGGCACCAGGAAGTTCTCGGCATCGGGATAATCACCGATCCAATCGTAAAAAAAGAGGGTCAAGGCGCCCTTGCCGAGCTGGTCGTAGGCGGTGGTCGACTCCATGCCGCTGACCTCCAGAGCCAGGCAATCACCCAGATCGCGGCGGACCTGGGCCTGCCAGGTCAGGGCCAACAGGCGATCGGAGGGGATGTCGGAGCGGAACGTGAGCGGCAGGCGCAGGGGACGCCCGTTGCAGTAGCCGGCCTGGCGGAACAATCGGCGTGCGGTGACGGGGTCATAGGCGGGCCAGGCATCGGGCTCGGAGCCGCTCAGGCTGGGGGGCACCAGCTGACGCAGGGGCGGCCGCATCCCCAGGCTCACCCGCTCGCTGATCGTGCGGCGGTCCAGGCTGCGGGCCAGGGCATTGCGGACGGTGGGATTGTTGAGCGGTGGCTGGTCGGTGAGCAGCGAAAAGAAACCGATCGAGAGCGGTGGGCCGCTGCCTTCGTGCAGATGACCGGCGGCGGCATCGCGATGCAGGGCCTGCTGGTGATCGATCTCCAGACCGTTGGCGAGCAGCACATCAACCTCACCGCTGCGCAGGGCACCGAACAGGGCGGTGGAATTGCTGAGGGTGACCAGATCGATCCCGCCATTGGCCGGCCGTGGCCCCCAGTAGCCCTGAAAAGGGGTGAGCCGTTGCTGTTGACCGCTGAAAAAGCTGAGGCGGTAGGGACCGGTGCCGACGAAACGGCCGTTGAGGGGTTTGTCGCCGTGCTGGCGGTAGGCCGTGGGGGAGACGGGGGTGAGGGCGATGGCCGAGAGCAGGCGGGTCAGGGGGCTGAACGGAGCCTTGAGCTCCAGCTCGATTTCGTGAGTGCCGCTGGCGCGCACCGCCTTGACCCGATCGGCCAGCTGGTAGCCGAGGGTGCCGATGGCCATGAAGCGGCGCAGTGAAAACACCATGGCCGCGGCATCAAAGCGGCTGCCGTCGTGAAAGAGCACCCCGCGGCGCAGGGGAATGCGGGCCCGCAAGCCATCGGCACTGAGCTGGGGCAGGGCTGTGGCCAACCGGGGTTCGAGGCGGCCATCGGCTGCCATCGCATAGAGAGGATCGCCCAGGGCGCTGAGCACCTGCATCTGACCGGAGCGGGACGCCTGAACCGGATCGAGGGAATCGATGCGACTCTTGCTGGCCACGATCAGGCGACCCTCCGGCCGCGGCGGGGCGCAGGCGGTGAGGCTGGCCGCCAGGAGGGCCACCATCAGGCCATCAACCAGGCCAACAATCGGAAGGCGCCGATGACGCGTTGTCCGGTCGGGGCGTGTGTCTGGAGCGGCCAAACCCAGAGATCAGGTGCTGCCATTCAAGACGGCTGAGCCTCCCGCTTCCAGCCCGTCGGTGCCGGTTCCTCCAGGCATCCCCGGAGGCTCGACAGCCTGGCTCAGCCAGCGCGGCGGGCCCGGTACCACCTTGCACAGGGGGAGCATGGATCAGCAAACCGCCAGCCAGCCAGCGGCGTGGCAACAAGCAAACGGAATCTCTGCCTTGTTTTCAACCAGCAGATCGTGAGCATCCTGATGCATTCCTTGGCAAGCGCAAGCGCAGCAACTGCGGCGTAGCAGCAGGCAGATGCATCTCAAATCGCCAACGACTCATCGGGGATAAGCCATTATTATCGACGCCGCTCAAAGCAAGCACTCCAACTCGGAATTGACGGATAGATTTTGCGGGCAATGCGTTTTCGCTTGCACAATGTCTAATCGCTTGAAGGCCAATTCGATGTCAAAACAAATTCTCAGCAAAGCCGCTCGGGCCATCGGCCGCAGCTTGCCGCTGATGGTCAGCGGCGCCGCCCTCACCGCCGGTGCGGGCTCACTCCTGATGGCAGGATCCGCCCAGGCGGCCTGGAACCCGGTAACAGGGGGCTACAGCTGCACCTTCTCCAATGGAGTCGGGTGCACAGTCAATCAAAAAACCCCTGGCGCGGTTGGGGGTGACAAGTTTCTGACTCTGCTCAACTGGAGCAGCATCTCAAACGGTTCCGATCTGGAATTCAGCTACCAATCGACAGATTCCACTACCCCATGGCATGCCGATCTGGACTTCAATCCAGATGACAGCGACGGTGGCTTTTTAAGCTACAAGATCGAGGCAACAGATGGGGTGTTCACGCGGGTGAACCTCATCTCGGCCCGCGATCTGCCGAGCGGTGTCACCAAAACCTACGGGACGCGTCTGCTCACAGATGGCTTCACAGTGGATCCAAGCTCGGTGATCGACACGCTCAACATCAGCAGCAACGTCTCAGATAGTGGCTCTGCCTATGGCAGCGTTCTCTATGTCAATGACAGCTGGACGGGCCCCGGGGCGATCGACAACATCTCCAACGAGTATGCCCAATCACAGGTTCCCGGCCCCGTGCCCGTGCTCGGCGCCGCGGCCGCCTTTGGCTTCAGCCGCCGTCTACGGCAGCGACTGAAGGGTGCTTCCCAGGCGCAGAACTGAGCTCAGATGCGCACGACTGGGCAACGACCATAACGCTGCGATCTAAGGCGAAAAGCCACAATCCACAGCATGCGCCCCCGCCCTGATGGGCGGGGTTTTTCCATCCTGAACAGACCGGCAACAAAACCGGCTCGCAGCTCAGAAGCATGAGCCATAGGGCTGTTGAAAAGGACCGAGTATGCAGCAGTCGGCAACGCCTATAGCAACAGATAAGAAGCCTAGCGTTAGGAGGTTCCATCACCAACTCGGTGCACATGTCCAGAGTCAGATTGTCTGCTTTGATCGCCAGCAGCAGCTGCGCCATGCTCACAACCCTGGGAACATCCGCCGCCTTCGCTGGATCGATCAGCCCCGCCAGCGTCTCAGCATCCCTGGGCCTCGGTGAAACCCTGGAAGTCGTCAAGAGAGTCACCACCGACCTGGGCGGTGGCCTGATTGATTTTCTCTTCCTCGCTGACAACACCGGCAGCATGGGTGGGGTGATCGGCAATGTGCAGTCCGTAGCGAGCACGCTGCTGACCGATCTCAAGACCACCTACAGCGGAGCACAGTTTGCTGTGGCACGCTACTTCGGCGATCCCTCCGAAGGCGTGGGGTACGGCAGCAACTCCTATCAGGTTCTACAGACCAGCACCCCTGACACCACAGCAGCAAGCCTGGCGATCAACGGCTGGATCGCCAGCGGTGGTGACGATACTCCCGAGGCCAACTTCTACGCCCTGCAGCAGGCAGTGCAGAATGGCGCCAGCACCTGCCCTGGTGGCTTGGGATCCTCAGGCAGTTGCGGTGGCAGTGCTGATCCAGTGGACTGGCGTCCGGGAGCTCGCAAGGTTGCGCTCTGGTTTGGCGATGCGCCATCGCATCAGCAGACCGTAACGATGAGCCATGCAACAACCATTCTCAAAGATGCCAATGTTTCACTGATCGCATTTAACAATAGCGGGGCCACCTCAGGCCTTGATGAGAACTATGAGGATGGCGGCCAGATCGGCTTTCAGGCCAGCACCGTGACCACAGCTTTAGGAAGCCATGGCGCGTTGATCAACGACTTCGCCTCGGTCCCGCCGGCAGAGATTTTGGCAACGGTGAAATCAGCTGTGGGCGATGTCACCAGTAAAAGCAACATCAGCCTCGCTGTACTTGGCGGCACGCCGGCAGGCCTGAATGTGAGCTTCAGCTGCAGCGATCCCCTCGGTTGCAACGACGTCAATGCCGGCGACAGCCGGGAGCTGACGATGTCGATTCAAGCACTGGCTCCGGGTGACTACACCTTTGATGTCTACTCCCCAGGCGTCACCGATGAATCCGGTGCCCTGGCCCTGGAGCGCGATCGGATCCGCGTGGGAGCCGTGAACAGCGTGCCGACGCCCCTCCCCCTGGTCGGCGCTGCTGCCACCTTCAACTTCAGTCGCAAGATCCGTCGACGCCTGAGGGGGATTGGCAAGGCCTGACCCCAAGCGGCAACAATCCAGGGAAGGCGGCAGCACGACACCTCTGGCCAGGCAGATCCGCTGCAGGTGACGGCCCAGCCCCTCAACACCAGGCCCCAACAGGGGCTTTTTCTTTGGGGGCTGGATCGGTGGCCGGGGAAAAGCGGGCTCAACACTAGCCGCAAGCAACTCCAGCAGAGTACAGCAATAGCAGCGGTGAACGGCAGCACCGGTTGGACAGTAACGCCTCATTCTTCAGCATTCATCATCACAATCTGAACCTAGATTGCGAATGCATTCCAATCCAGCAAGCCGTAATGCCCAACATCCACAAGATGAACAGATCGGCCTTCAAACCCATTCGCTTCCTGGCTCTGGTCGCGGCATTTGCAACCGTCGCATCAGCAGAATCAGCATCAGCCGCAACTGGAAACGCATGCTGGTTTGGCGCCCCCCTTGCCAGCTACTCCTTGCCGCTCTGCAACGAGGAATTCCGCTTCGATCCAGTTCTGGACAAGAATCTGACCATCAGCACCTACCCCACAGCGGGCAATGGCTACGTCCAATTCAGCGTCGACGAGGATCTCGACTTTATGGTCGATGTCATCTTCCAACCCTCGGCAGGCAAGTCTCTGTTTACATCACTTGTAGATAACGAGGGGGTCTTTGAATACAATCTGGCAATCACCGCTCCCGGACAGGTCTTCGATCAGGTGAGGCTGAGCTCCACCACCTCATCGCCATTTGCCGTGGTGAGGAAGACGATCCTCAGCGACACCCCTACGCTCGTCCTTGAATCCGAGGGGGCCACAGCTGCCCAAGCCGCTTTCAGCAACCGCGGCTTGACCTTCATTCAGGTTCGGGATACCTACAGCGTCAGCGGGGGCTCCCTGAGAGGGTTCCAGAATGCTTACACCCAGACTGACGCTACAGATCCCGAGACAACGGTTCCCGGACCGCTGCCACTGTTCGGTGCTGGCGCCGCCTTCGGGTTCAGCCGCAGGATCCGCCGTCGGATTGGAACCCAGAACAAAGCCGCAGGCTGCAACGGCAACAGTTGACTGGCTGCTAACAAGGGTGGTGAAGCCGATCCAGAGAGGGCCCGCTGCTGAGCGCAGGCGGGCCCCGGGGTCCTGGATGACCGGCAGGATTGCCGCCCGGGGAATGGCATGAAACCTGTCCAGGGAGTTGCTTTCAGGAACCGATCACCTCAGGAACGGTCCGGTTGCAAAGCCGCCAGGTCTGAGCCCCAGGCCTGGCCACAACAATGCCGGAGCGGCCTGGCCGATCCAGTGGGTGCAGCCCATCGGGACTCAACCGTCGCGGCGGCTGGCGATGGATGGCCGGTGGGGGGCTGGCCCGCGCACCTGATCCAGGGCCACCTCAAACACAGGTGAACCTCGGTGGACGAGGGGCCAACGGCGAACCCAACAGCGCTCGCCAGAACTGTCCACCCCGATCACCTGAAACAGGGGGTCGCTCGGGGAATTGGACAGATCAGGAGGTCGGGTCGCGGGAGGCTGGGCCGCGATGGCATCCGGATTGAGCAGGATGCAATCGCCTTGGTGAAGGTCCATGGCTGAGTTGGGCCGGCGTCGCCGGCGCGGAGGGCTGTAATCGGAAAACATCGTGATCTTTTCTACCTGACCGCCGTGCTGCTGTTCAGCGTGAGCCCCCGAGCAGGCGGATGGGGATCTCCGCACCAGCCGTGGCTGCGGCGACAGGGGGAGACGATGCGTTCCTACAGCGTGCGCAGACAGGCAGCAATCGTCCGCACCTCCGCCAGAGCAGCAATGGCCGCCAGGGCCTGGCGGAACCTGGCCTCCTGAACCTCGTGGGTGATGACCACGATCTCGGCCTCCCCCTCCTGATCGCCGAGGCTGGCCTCGAACTGGACGATCGACTGAATCGACACCCCAGCCGATCCAAAGCAGGTGCCGATCCGACCGATCACCCCCGCCTCATCGCAGGTCTGCAGGCGCACGTAGTTGCGATGGCAGGTCTGGGAGCCATCCACCAGGCTGCAGCGACGCCAGCTGCTGGCCGCCAACAGCGGGTCGAGGGGGGCCCCGCTGGTCGTACCCGTGACCTGGCGGGTGCCAGCGATGTTGAGGATGTCGGCCACCACCGCCGATGCGGTGGGCCCCGCCCCGGCCCCCGGCCCGTAGAACATCACCCGCCCCACCGGATCAGCCTCCACCAGGATCGCGTTGTTGACCCCATGCACCCCTGCCAGGGGATGGTCCTTCGGCAGCAGGGTGGGATGCACCCGCACATCCAGGGGCAAAGGGTCACCCTCCCCCTCGCGCTGGGCCACCGCCAGCAGCTTCACCACATACCCGAGACGGGCCGCATAAGCGACATCGCGAGCCTGCAAGCGATCGATGCCCTCGGTGGCAATCGCCTCCCGTGCCACCGAGCCGCCGTAGGCCAGGGCGGTGAGAATGGCAATCTTGTCGGCAGCGTCATGGCCCTCCACATCGGCGGCGGGATCGGCCTCGGCGTAGCCCAGCCGCTGGGCATCAGCGAGCACATCGCCATAGGCGGCACCCTCATCGGCCATGCGGCTGAGGATGTAGTTGGTGGTGCCGTTGATGATGCCGCTGACCCGCAGGATGCGGTTGGCCCCCAGGGACTGCTTCAGGGGCTCAATGATCGGGATGCCGCCCCCCACCGCCGCCTCAAGCAACACATAAACCCCCTTCGCCGCCGCCGCTGCTGCGATCTCTTCGCCATGGCGGGCAATCACCGCCTTGTTGGCCGTGACGACAGGCTTGCCGGCGGCGATGGCGCGCAGGATCAGGCTGCGGGCCGGCTCCAGCCCCCCCATCACCTCGACCACGATCTCGACGCTCGGATCATCGACCACCGCTTCAGGATCGCTGCAGAGCAGGGCAGGATTAAGGGCAAGCGATCTGGAGCGGGCCGGATCGCGCACAGCCACCCGGCGCAACTGCAGCTCCGCCACCAGCGGATGGCGCCCCTGGGGCTCGATCAGGATCGCGGCCACGCCCGCCCCCACCGTTCCCAGGCCGAGCAGGCCGACACCGATCGCCATGGCTTAGCTACTGCAGACAGCTGATCCTAGAAATCGATCGGCTCGCCCCAGCGTCGGAGCTCGAACCGATCAGCACCGCGATCAGGACAGATCGGCAGCGGTGGCGAGGGCCGCGGCCTGGGCCTGCATGGTGCGCAGGATATTGAGAAAGCCGTTGGCTCGGGAGGGGGTGAGGCTGGCCTGGAGACCGGTGGCCGCGATGAAGGCAGGGTCGATCGCCTGAGCCTGGGACGGGGTCAGCCCTTCCATGCCCTCGATCAGCAGGGCCAGCAGGCCCTTGGTGATCTGGGCATCGGAATCGCCCTGCCAATGAAGCGTTCCCTGCTGCAGCTCACCGACCACATAGACCTGGGAAACACAGCCGCGAACTTTGGCTTCCTCGCGACGCAGCTCCTCTGGGAACGGTGCGAGCCGCTTGGCCAGCCACAGCACGTACTCATAACGTCGCTTCGGGTCGGAGGCGCTGCCGAGCCTCTCCACAATCCGATCGAGAGCCGGGCTGCCGGTGATGGCCATCCTTGATGGGTCGTTCAACGGCGGTCGCGGCGCTGGTTGGCCACCGCCACCAGCCCACCGATCAGTCCCACAAGCGTCAGCGGTGCGGCACTGAGCAGGAGGCTGGGAAGCCCAGAGGGGCGACGCAGGGCCTGGAGTGCGACGCCGCTGGACTCGGCCAGGGCAATCCAGTCGCGGTGGCCGGCCCCGGCATCGACCTGGATCTCGGCATCGGGGCCGAGATGGGGAGGAAGCACAAAGGCGAGGCGACCCTCGGCATCGGTGCGTCCCAGCTCGATCGGCTCAGCGCCGGCCCTGGCCAGCAGACGCACCGTGGCAGCGCGGGCCGGCTCACCGCTCGAGAAGGCGCTGTGAAGCTGGTAGCTGTCGGCGGAAGAGTGGGTATGGGAGTGGCCCGCGGCACCCGGAGCCAGCAGGTCGGTCTCAATCCCATGGGCCCGAACCGCCTGAGGTCCAAGCGCAAGGGCGGCGGCGAACAGAAGGGGGAGCGGAGAGCGGCGCATGGTGGCAGCGGGGCAACGGATTGAACGGCCTTGGATCAGCCAGCCTTCCAGCGATTGTCGCTGCTGCGGCCCGCCTGCACCATTCTGGCCATGGAACTGACCATCATCGTCAGGGCATCACAGCCCTGGCCACGGGACTGCAGTTCGGAGGCGATCACCCGTTCGGCGGCGGTGGGAGAGGCGCTGATCGGGCTCCTGTCGGTCGGCTCTGATAGGGAGCGGGACGATGGCCAGGGAGACGCGGTCAGGGTGTCCAAGGAGAGGCCAGGGGTTCGCTGGCGCCGATCCTGGCAAATCCCGGCGCTGGGCGCTGATCCTGCTGCGATGCGTTACAGGAGCGGCAACCGGTGGATGCCCTCCTCATCGAGCCAGCCGGGGAAGGGCACATCCCAGGGGTCCTGGGGGAGGCCGCGGCGCAGACAGGCGGCGGGAACCACCGCCAAGGCAGGAACCGCCGCCCAGGCGGGATCGGCCCGCAGCCGGTCATACCAGCCGCCGCCCTGACCCAGGCGGATGCCGCTGATCGGATCGAAGGCAAGGGTCGGGGCCAGCAGCAAACCCAGGGCTGCCGGGGGCAGATTGCCGCAGCTGGCGAGAGGAGCGGCGATGCCGCAGCCATCGGCGGCGAGGGGTTCCCCCGGGCGCCAGGGGCGGTAGACCATCCGGGCCGGTGGCACCAGCCCTTCCACCGCCGGCAGGGCGAGGGCGAAGCCCGCCTCCGCCAGGGGCACCAGGTCCTCCTCCCCGGCCAGGGGCCAATAAAGGCCTAGTCGCAGGCCGGGGCCCAGCAGTGCCGGCAGCTCCCGCAACGCTGCCGCCAGCACGGTGCCCCCTGCCTGCGCCGGCCCTCCCGATCGGGATTCAGCACCGGGACATCCGGCCGGGCCCTGGCCTGGGTCAGCCGCGCCGACGGCCCGCTCGCGGCGCCAGCGGCGGTACTGACGTCTCAGATCAGCCTTTGCGGCCGGCGCTGCGAGCGCCGCTGCCTCGATGGATCGCCGGGGGGCGGGGTCTGGAGAGTGGCTCATCGCTGAAACCAGCCCGTCAGGGCCACCGCCAGGGCATCGGCGGCGTCATCGGGGCGGGGGGGATGCTCCAGATCCAGTTCCCGCATCACCGCGCTGAGCACGTCATCCTTTTCGGCATGGCCATGGCCTGCCAGGGCGAGCTTGATCTGCATCGGCGGGTATTCGACCACCGGAATGCCGAAACGGGCCAGGGTCATCATCACGACGCCGCGAGCCTGGACCACGGCGATGGTGGTGCTGGAGCGATAGAAGAAGAATTTCTCCACCGCCGCCAGATCCGGTTTCCAGCGCCGCACCAGGATGCGCAGGTCGGCGGCGATTTCCACCATCCGCTCACCATCGCTGCGGCCTGGATCGGTGCGAATCATGCCGCAATCGAGCAGGCGCTGGCGCGGCGGATCCGCAGGGGGGGCGCCTGGCCGAAACGATTCAGCCTCCTCGACCGCAATCACGCCATAGCCGACGCGGGCCAATCCGGGATCGATGCCGAGAATGATCATCGCGGGGGAGGGGGCACTCCGGAAGGAGGCCCCACTCTGCAGGCCGGAGCCCGGTGGCACCAGGGACCCGCGCTGCGTCCGCCCCCTTCAGCCCACGCTGCCTGCTGCCAGGGCCGCCCAGGCAGAGGCGAGGAAAGAGGGCACCGGCCTGGCGCGGTAGTCGCGGGGATCGCTTGGACCATGGCGAAGCACGGCGTTGACCACAACCGCAGGCCGCTGGCCGCGGTTGATGGCACCGTGGGGTACGCCCGGAGGAATGCGCACCCAGGTGGCGGCATCATCGCGCAGGCTGATGCGGCGCAGACGGCCCTCCTGCAACACGATCAGATCGAGGCTGCCCTGCAGCACCATCAACTGGTCGGTCTGGTGGCGATGGCAGTAGAGCTCTGGGGCGCCGGAGGGACCCACCTCGGCGATCATGGTTTCGTCGCTGGGCTGGGGAGCCCCGAAGAGGGTGGCACCGGAACGGCGGGCTTGACAGGGAATCACGGCAACGCGGGGACGGCGAGACACAAAGCAGAGGCAAGTTTGTGAATAATTGCGAACCTCCCAGGGTGGACGTGGTTGTCGCTGGTACAGATTCGCGGCCTGCGTCAGCAGTCGCTGGCCTTGCTGCCGCCGCTGACGCTCCTCGAGCTGAGCTGGGCAGCGATCGACGCTGATCCAGCCCCCCGCCACCCACCGTGGGCCACCGAGCACGGCAGCGGCGCCCACCACCTCCCCGGGAGCCTGGTGCCCGTGGTCACCAGGGCTCCGCTTGCAGCCATCGCCGCGGACCACAAGGGTGGAGCCCCAGTGCCGGGCCAAACGCTGTCCCTGGCTGGGTGGTGTCTCGATGGGGAGGCCCGACTGCAGACAGGGGGGTGGAGCTTGAATCTGGCGAATCGGCAACGACGACACTCTTATTAATCGGCGAGAATCGGCGAGCTTGAAATGGGACAGAACAGAATTGAAATCGCCTTGGACGAACGGAAGGGCATCGTTTGAGAACTGATGAGAACTGATGAGAACTGAGCTTCGTTCTCCATTCCTGCGACAGATGCGCAAGCATCCAGCCATCGCCAGTACCTGACCCGGGCGCCGTCGGGCATCACCGCTGCAGCAACAGCTCAGCCCGAGGGGCGGCTGCGGCCGCCCTGAACGAGCGTCCTGCCGTGGTCACACTGATTGCCGGTTAACGCTTGCGGATTCAAGCTTGCCTGCAGCGCCCGCTTCGGCATCGCGCCCGCCTCTCAGGCGGGAAAGGAGCGAGGGCGCCGGAACAGCGCCTCCTCCTGAGCGTGCTTGCGCTTGGCGGCGACGGGAATCTCCAACAACAGCACGTAGCCGTAGTAGAAGGATTTCCTGATAACAGCCGGGACAATCTGCAGCCATGTCATAGCCTGTCCCTTGAAATTGAGGCCATACTCAACCAAGGCAATATGCTTCAGCGAATGGCTAAACACATAACCGTAGTACCCCCATAGCGACCCCTTCTTGGCGTTTAGATAATGGTAATTGAGATAGCCTGAAAGCGGAACCTGCTTACGATAAGCCGCGGCTTCAACATAGTGCCTGGCAATAGCCTTTTTCGCAACGACCCTGACGAAGCCATGGTCAATGATGCGACCGATCAGATCCGTCTCATCTGCGTAGTGGGAGTACTTGAGGCCGGTATCAAACCGGAACTGCCGGAAGATGCTTGCCCTAAAAGACATATTGCAGCCCCAGACATGGCGATCATTGATATAGATTTCCTCGCTGTCACCCCGGAAACTGATGCCACCGACCACAGCCACCTCCTCGCGATCATAGGCCCTTACGATTTCGCTCAACCACGAATGGGTTACGGCGCAGTCATCATCAATGAAGGCGATGATCTCACCTCGGCTGTGGCCGATGCCGACATTGCGTGCATTGCAAAGGCCACTGGACTCAGCGTTGCGAACCACATTCAACCGCAGCTTCGAATGGCTGTATTGCCGCAGGAATTGTTGCGTGCCATCGGAGGAAGCATCATCAACAACGACAACCTCAAAGGAGGGATAGTCGAGCTGCTCAAGGGATGGCAAGGCGTATTTCTGCAGAGCATCGCATCGGTTTTTCGTGCAAATTACAATCGATACGAAGGGCAGCATCTTGGTCGTGTGATCGGTGAGAACAAGCCATGCTGATGGCTGCAGCCGCGTTTCCGGATAGCAGCAGGGGCCCCAGTCAGGCCATCAGACCCCGTGGACCCACGGCAGCATAGGGCTTCAGCCTTGTGTCCAATCCAGACCCAGACGCCAGCCAGCTGGGCCGGGGGAGCACGCATCAGCCCGCAAGCGCCAGCTCAAAGGCACGCCGGTCGGCGTCAGCGGTCGGCAGAGGCCGTTCAAACACCTTGCAGAACACCTTCACCACCCGATCGCCGCTGTCGATCTGCTCGAGCGGATCCTTGCGCAGCCGGTGCCGCAGGCAACAGGCCACCACCCGCGCCACATCGTCGTCACTCACTTCGGTGCGCCCCTCAAAGGCGGCCAGGGCGCGGGCGGCACGGTTGGTCACGATATCCCCCCGCAACCCGTCGACATCCAGTTCGCCGCAGACCGCCGAGATACGAATACGCAAATCATCATCGATCTCCACCGACCCCAGCCGAGCCTGCGCCTCCACCACGAGGGCCTGCAGGGCATCCTGACCAGCCTGCACAGCGTCGTTGAAGCCATCGGGATCGGCATCGAAGCTGGTGCGCTGATCCACCACCTGCACCCGCAACTGCGGGTCCCGCACGGTGCGGACCTCCACGCTCATGCCGAAGCGATCGAGCAGCTGGGGCCTGAGCTCGCCCTCCTCGGGGTTGCCGGAACCGATCAGCACAAAGCGGGCCGGGTGACGCACGCTCACACCCTCCCGCTCCACGGTGTTCCAACCAGAGGCCGCCGAATCGAGCAGCACATCCACCAGGTGGTCGTCGAGGAGGTTCACCTCATCCACATAGAGAAGGCCACGGTTGGCCTTGGCCAACAGGCCCGGCTCAAAGGCCCGCACCCCCTCGCTGAGGGCCTTCTCGATGTCGATCGTGCCGCAGAGGCGGTCTTCGGTGGCGCCCAGGGGCAGATCCACCATCGGCACCTGGCGCTTCTCGGTGGCCAGGACCTCACCTCGCTCCAGGCGCTGACGCACCTCGGCGCTCTGGAGATCGGGATCGGCAGGGGAACTGTTGTAAGGGTCGCCCTCGACCACATCGATTTCGGGCAGCAGGTCCGCCAGGGCCCGGATCGTGGTGCTCTTGCCGGTGCCGCGGTCGCCCATGATCATCACCCCACCGATACGGGGATCGATCACATTCAGCAGCAGGGCCAGCTTCATCTCCTCCTGGCCCACGATGGCGGTGAAAGGGAAGACCCTGCGCTTCCTGGTCTGACTCACGGGGCGGTCGCCGGCGGTGAGGGCGATTGTTTCACAGTCGCGCCGCCAGGCCCCGCCGCTGCAGGAAAAGACGCGGTGGGAGCGGCGGGGGTCTCCGCAGCGCGGCTGGGAGGGGCCCAGGGGAGCAGGCTCAGCACCTGGGGCGGGGTGGCATCGGCCGGGTAGATCAGACGCACCAGCAGGCGACGCTCCTGGCCCGGTGCCAGGCTGATGGTCCCCAGAGCCGGCCCCTGCTGCCCAGCCCGCTGCACCAGATGGAAGATCTGGCGGCCCAGCGGCTGACCATCCGGGCCATCCAGGCCGGAGACCTCCACGCTGCCGCGGAAGACCACCGCCTGGGAGGGGCTCTGGCGAAAGCGCAGGCCGCCCAGGGGTTGGTCGTGCTTGAGGGGAGATTCCAGAGCCAGCTGCAGCTTCATGGGTGCGGCACTGTCGTTGCGCAGCGGCAGGCTGAGGTCGTACGTCACCCCGTAGTTGCCGTGGGCGGCCCAGGCGGTACCCGGGTAGTAACCCCGGAGCTCAGCGGTCTGCACCTGGGCGGTGCCCAGGCTGCCCTTCAGCAGCGAGGCGATCGGCCAGGAGATCGGCGCCCGGCTGGCCCGCAGGGGTCCACCATCAGCCTCGGCGATCCGACCGCGCCAGGTGCTGCCCAGCTGCACACCGCTCACCCGCGAGTAGATGATCGGACCAGAGGCGCCGCGGGGACTGGGGGCATGCTCCTTCGGGCTGAGACCAGCCTGCAGGATCCGCGCCCAGACGGCGGGATCGGGAGGGGATCCATTGGGGCCGAAGGCAGCGAGCACCGCCAGGTCGACCGGGGCACTGCTGGCGAAGCGCAGCTGGAGGTTGCGCCCATTCAGCAGGGGATCGAGGCCACGCACCGGCAGAGGGAGCACCAGCAGCGGCGTCAGCTGTCCTGAGCCGAGGGTCCAGGCGCTGGGGAGCTCCGGACTGCGGCGGCGCTCCAGCAGCTCTGTGGCGACCCGGCTGCCAGGCCCGGACCACACGGGTTGGGTGGACTGCTGGACCAGCAGGGGTGGCAAGGGCAGGAACGGCGCGGCGCTCTGACCCTCCGCCGTGGCCTGGGAGAGGGAGGTGGCTCCGCTGCGCAACCGCAGGGTCACAGGAGTTGCCGCCCGGTGGTCGCGGGGGGCGGCCACCACCGCCAACCACAGGGTGGAATCGAGGCTTTCCGGCCGGCCCGCGAAGACGTGGTGGCTGAAGAGTTCGAAGCTGCCGCTCAGGGGCTGGTTGAGATGGGCGCCGGCCACCGCCAGGGGCCGGCCTGACCAGCCGCTGCGGGGATCGAATCCTGAGAAGAGAATGCCTTCGCCCCGGATCAGTTCCGGGTTGTTGTCATTGACCATCAGCCCGTCGTCGAGGCCACCGGGCAGAGGCTCGACCCGCTGGCGACGGAGCAGGGTCGGCGCCGGCTGGGCCGTGGGGATGGCCGCTGGGGGGGCGACCGGTGCCGATGGGCGGATCTGGGCCATGCGGGAATGGTGCACGGGGTCGGCCTGCCCAGGCCCGCAACACCAGGGCAAGGCGACCAGGGCCAGAGCCCTGGCCAGGGAACCGGGCCGACCAACCGACCAGACCAGCGGCAGCCTCGGGCGGGGGAAGCGTGCGATGCCTGAACTGCGGAGCGTGGTCATCGTTTCGGTACCACCCCCACCAGCTGGCGGGAGACCACCGCGGCCATCGAGCGGATCAATTCGGCCGAGCGCGGATCGTTGAAGGGCCCCTTGACCATGAAAGCGGCAACAGCGCGTTGACCGTTGGGCAGTTCGATCAGAGCGGCATCGGCATAGGCGATGCCGATGTCACCGGTCTTGTTGTAGGCGGTGATCCCCTCGGCCAGCAGCTCAGCATCGGGGTCAGCCACCGGCTCCGGTCGGCCGATGCCTTTGAGCAGCCCCATCGGGATCAGGGTGTTGGTGCTGGAGGTGGCCAGAATCGCCCGGAACAGATCACGGGCCCTGGGGCTCAGCTTCTGGCCGGTGTCCACCAGGGCGATGGTGCGGGCCAGGTCACGGGCGCTGGTGGTGTTGGTGCCATCGAGATCCGGCAGCCAGTTGTTGACCACGGTGCTGGTCAATCCCAGGTTCTGGAACTGGGCGTTGACGGCATCCTTGCCTCCGAAGCGCTTGATCAGCAGATTGGTGGCGCTGTTATCGCTCACCCGGATCATCTCGGTCGCGGCTTCATGGAAAGGGAAGCGGCTGCCGAGCGGCTTGGAGGCCATCCATCCGGCCCCGTCTCCCTTGACCTCAGCGGTCAACGGCAGGGTCTCGTTCCAGCGCAAACGGCCCTGGTCCAGGGCATCAAGCCCGACCAGAAGAATCGGGGTCTTGATCGAACTGGCCGCCGGCAGAGCCACGGTGCTGCGGTAATCGGCAAAACGGCCGTCGTCGAGCACCAGCAGGAAGCCGGAGGCGCTGAGGCCCTTCTGGGCCTGGGCCAACCGGGCCCATTCCTGGCTGACAGCGGCGAGCTCCACCCGCGGATCGAAACGACCCAGGGCCAGCCCATGGCCCCCCACCAACCGCGGGGCCGCATCGAACTGGGCCTTGGCCAAGCCCCCCTGGGCCAACCGCGGCGCCAGGGCCTTCAGGGCCGTGGCCACAAGAATCCCCAGGCCGACCCCCATCACCATCAGGCGCAGCAGCAGGAACAGCGGCGGCAACCAGGGGCGGCGTTGGGGACGGCCGGGGCTCACGGGAGGGTCAGGGCAATCAGAAGCCCGACGCTAAGGGGCATCCGCGGCGGTGACCCCGCGACGGCTCGCCCAGCGCAACTGGCACACCATGCCGCGCAGCAGCGCCACTTCCGCCGCCGTGATCTCGCCGCGCTGCAGCAACGCCCGCAGCTTCGCCATCCTGGCCCGGCTGGTGTGGGGCAACAAAAAGCCCACCTCCAGCAGCAGGGCCTCGGCATCGGCCAGGGCGGCCTCCAGCAGATCACGCTGGCAGGGGTCCTGGGCAGGGCTGGTGATCGGCGGCAGCGGCGCTGGCCGTGGAACCTGGCCGGATGGGGATGGGTCCCGGCGGAGCTGATGCAGCTCATGGAGCACCACCGCCACGGCGTGGGAGAGGTTGAGAGAGGCGTAGGCCGGGCCGGTGCCGATGCGCAGGAGGCGTCCAGCCTGGAGCAGTTCCTGGTTGGTGAGTCCCCGATCCTCCCGGCCGAACACCAGGGCCGTCGCGGCAGGGCTCTGCGCCTGTGAAGGCGGTGCTGCCACCAGCCAGGCCAGGGCCTCGGCCGGCGGCAGCAGCGGCAGGGGGGCGCCCTCATCACGGCCGGTGGTGGCCACGATTCGGCCGCAATCGGCCAGGGCAGCCGCCAGGGTGGGGAAAAGGCGAGCACCCTCCAGCAGCGACAGGCCATGCACCGCCATGCGGCGGGCCTCTGGAGCCTGGGGATCGCAGCGGGGGGCCACCAGGCGCAGGCCGCTGACGGCGAAATTGGCGCAGAGACGAGCAACGCTGCCCAGGTTGAGAGGGCCGGCGGGCTCGACGAGCACCACGTGCAGGCTCACGGGGGGGACTTCAGGGGAGGCTGTGCAGGAAAGCGAGCAGGTCGGCCATGGCCTGGGGATCGGGCTGGAAGCGAGGCATCGGCGGGGTGCGACCACTCACCACCTGCTGGATCAGCTGGCGATCGCTCTTGCGGCGGTCGACGCCATGGAGATTGGGACCCACGAGCCCCTGGGCTGCCAGGCCGTGGCAGCCGGCGCAATTGAGCCGGAACAGACGTCCACCATCCTGAGCGGATCCTGGCTGGGACAGGACGGCCTGGGTGTAGGGATCGCGGCGGGAGGCGGAGAGCAGCACCAGGGCGAGGATCGCGCAGGCGGTGGCTGCCAGCAGCACCAACGCGGTGATCAGGCCTCGGCGGGACGGATTGGGGAGCACCGCCGGATCCAGGCCGCTGGAAATGGAGGGTGGGGAGCCGGTCACGGTTCGTGGCGGAGGGTCGCCAGGCAAGCCCTGGTTATGGAAAGATTGTGCAACCTTTCGAGCCCCTTCCGCGCGCCATGATCGAACCTCTGCTCTGCGGGATCGTGCTCGGTCTGATCCCGGTGACCCTGGTGGGCCTGTTCATGGCTGCCTGGAACCAGTACCGCCGCGGTGGCGCCCTCGGCGGTTGAGCGAACCGAGGCCAGGCCATGGCTCCTGGCCTCCCTCACCTCGGGTCTGGATCCATCGACGGCTCCATCAGCATCAGTGTCGTCGCCCCGTAGTGGCGGAGCTGTTTTGCGTTCCAGCCTTCGGGCACTACGGGCACGGCGGCGGTGGGGCATTCCCAGATCAGAACACCGCCCGCTGCGAGCCAGCCACCACGGCGGATCAACTCGGTCAGGGGGGCATGCAGCCCCTCCGACCAGGGTGGATCCAGATAGATGATGTCAAAGCAATCCAGTTGTCTGGCCTGTGGGCCGCCCACCAGCCAACGAAGGGAATCGGCTGTGTGGACGGTCACCATGGGCCTCGAGGTGGCAAAGCCAGCAGCGACAGCCTGGAGGTTCTGACGGGCCAGGGCCGCCACCCGCGGATCCCGCTCGATGGCAACAACCACGGCTGCGCCCCGTTGCAGAGCCTCACAGGCCACGGCCCCACTGCCGCAACAGGCATCGAGCCAACGGCAGCCCCTCAGCCGATCAGCCAGCAGGTTCATGGCCGCCAGCCTCACCCGAGCAGAGGTCGGTCGGGCCACCATCCCGACCGGACTGCGCAACCGCCGGCCGCCACTGATTCGCAGGCTCACCGGCTCTTCACCCAATCCAGCCAGCGGCCGAGCATCGCCTCACCGACGATCCCCGATTTCTCCGGATGGAACTGGCAAGCGGCGACGGTTCCCTGCCAGACAGCCGCTGTAACCGGGGTCCCTGCCCAGTCCACCAGTGCGGTGGCGCAGTCGGGATCGCGGGGCTCGGCGGCATAGGAATGGACAAAATAGACCCAGGTTGGCGGTGAGCCGCCCGGCAGCAGGGGACTGGCCGAAGCCGGGAGCAGGGGCGCCCAGCCCATGTGGGGAATCGGATGCCCACTGACCCTTGGCAGGGCCCGCACCCTGCCGGCCAGCAATCCCAGGCCTGCGGTCTGCCCCTCATCGCTGGCCTCGAACAACAGCTGCAGGCCGAGGCAGATGCCAAGCAGTGGCTGACCTGCGGCCACGGAATGCCTCAGACCTTGGTCAAGGCCGGACTGGCGCAACCGCTCCATCGCCGGATCGAAGGCCCCGACTCCCGGCAGCACCAGGGCATCGCAGCCCGCCATCGCCTCGGCGGTGGTGATCGGTTCAACCCTGGCACCAAGCCGCTCAAAGGCCCGTTGCACCGAGTGCAGGTTGCCCATGCCGTAGTCGATCAGGCCGAGGTGGCACATAGGGGCGCGTCGGGATCAGGAGGGGGTTGGGCAGCGCAGCCCTGGGGGGGCAAGGCAGCCGGCATCGGCCAATTCAAGGTCGTTGAGATAGGCGATCAGCTGATACAGCTTGCCGACCATCCGTGAATTGAAGCGGAAGCGCAGCGATGGCCTGAGGATGCCGTTGCTGTCGCAGGCCTCGCCAGTCTGGAAACCGCCGTGATCGAGGAGGTCATGAAACCGTTGATGCAGATCGGGCAGGTGTGCGGCGGGCATGGGAGCATTGAGTAACAGCTCGATCCGCTCCTCCCCGGCCTGGGCGCTGTGGAAGACCCGGTAGAAACGGCTGATCAGGGCCACCGCCTCAGCAGCGCTCTGGGCCTCCTGCACGAGGGTGCCATCCTCGGCGGAGATCAAGCCACGACCCACCAGACCCGCCTCCAGCTGGCGCCGCCAGACGGACCAGAAGTCATCCCCCTCCGGAGACAGCAACACCAAGGGAATCGGAGGGGTGCGGCCGGTCTGGATGAGGGTGAGAGACTCGAACAACTCATCCAGGGTGCCAAAACCTCCAGGGAGAACAACGAGAGCGTCGCTCTCGCGAAGGAAGAAAAGCTTGCGGGTGAAAAAATAGCGAAAATAGAGAAGCCGACTGCCGCAGTTGCCGATGTAGGGATTGGGATGTTGTTCAAAGGGAAGATCGACGTTCAGGCCGATGCTGTGCTCGCAGCCAGCGCCGCCATTGGCCGCCTCCATCACGCCGCCACCGGCACCGGTCAACACCTCAAAACCAGCTCCTACGGCCAGTCGTGCCAACTCCTCGGCCAGGGCGTAACAAGGGTTGTCGGGCCGGGTGCGGGCCGAGCCGAACACACTGATCTTGCGCAGGCTGCGATGGGGACGGAAGACCTCCAGGGCCTCGCTGATGTCCGCCAGACAACCGCTGACAAGCTGCCACTCGGGCAATTCCTTCTCCTGGCGAGTGATCGCCAACAGCGACACGATCGCCTTCTCGATCAGGCGACGCTGAGGGTGCCCCTCGATCTGCTGCTGGAGCACAGCGAGGGGACTTTGATCTGGAACAACTCCAGGAGAAGGGGATGGTGGGATGGCCAGGGGAGAAAGCTCAGGCGTTTTCCTCGTCCTTGGGAATGTACTTGTCGATGGTGCTGGAGAGGGTGTTCTTAGGCACGGCACCGACAACGGTGTCAACCTTTTGCTTGTTCACGAAGATCATCAGGGTCGGAATGCTGCGAATGCCGTATTTGCTGGCAACAACCGGATTCTCGTCGGTATTGAGCTTGAACACCTTGAGCTTTCCGGCGTATTCCTTGGCGATTTCATCGACAATCGGAGCGACCATGCGGCAGGGGCCGCACCAGGGAGCCCAGAAATCCACCAGGACAGGGACTTCGCTGTTGAGCACATCCTGCTCAAACGAGGCGTCGGTGACGGCAACTGAACTCGACATTCCAGGACTGGATCGGGTAATCGGGAATCTAGCAACAACAACCGCCGGGGTTTCAAAGCCGAAACCGAGCGTTGCAGGTCGGATTCACGGCGCTCCCTCGGCGTTGGCCCAGGCCGCCCGGCCGGGGACGGCTGCCGTTCCAGTGGCAGCGGAACCAGGCGGCTGAGGTCAGGCGGCAAGGAGGCTGGAAATCAGGGCACCCCTCCAGAGAAGCCCGAGCTGCCCATGGGCGGAGCGTCTCAGGCAGGGGGCCCAGATCAACAGGAAAGACAAAAAGCCCGGGGTCGCCGGGCCAGTGGGTGTGAGGAGTGTGTGAGCCGAAGCCCCCACGGCTTGAGGCTAGCGCCAGGTCAGCCCCGTTTTGAGTCCAGGCGAGGAAGACGCCTCGACCGCGCAGCCCGACCAGGCCGAGGAGAGAGAACGCCGCCCTTACTTACCCATGCCAAGCTGCTGAGCCTTCTGATAAACCTTCCCCTCGGTGAGCAGCGAGGGCGCGACCACCACCTCCACCTGCTGCATCTCCCGCAGAGTGCGGGCGCCGAGGGTCCCCATTGAGGTGCGGATGCAACCCAACAGGTTCTGGGTGCCATCGTCGAGGCCTGCTGGACCGCGCAGGATCTTCTCCAGGCTTCCCGTGGTGCCCACCCGGATGCGGGTACCCCGGGGCAACACCGGACTGGGGGTGGCCATCCCCCAGTGGAACCCGCGGCCGGGGGCCTCAGCGGCCCGGGCGATCGGCGAGCCGATCATCACGGCATCGGCACCGCAGGCCAGGCATTTGCAGATGTCACCGCCGGTCACGATGCCACCATCGGCCACCACCGGCACATACCGACCGCTCTCTCGCTGATAGTCGTCACGGGCGGCGGCGCAATCGGCCACGGCCGTCGCCTGGGGGATGCCAACGCCCAGCACACCCCGGGATGTGCAGGCCGCCCCGGGACCGATGCCCACCATCACGCCGCTGGCTCCGGCCCGCATCAGCTGCAGGGCCACCTCATAGGTGACGCAGTTGCCGATCACCACCGGCACCCCCATCTCCCGACAGAGGGCGGTGAGATCGAGGCTGGCCTGTCCCTCGGGACCGATGTGCTCGGTGCTCACCACCGTGGCCTGCACAAAGAAGAGATCGGCTCCCGCCTCGGCGATCGCCCGTCCGAAACGCAGAGCCGCCACGGGTGTGGCGCTGACGGCGGCGATGCCGCCCCGCTCCTTGATCTGGCTGATCCTCAGCCGGATCAGATCCTCCCGCACCGGTTGGCTGTAAAGCTCCTGCATCAACGGCACGAACTCTTCCTTCCCCACCGATGCGATCAGATCAAGCACCGGCTCGGGATCGTCGTAACGGCACTGGACACCCTCCAGATTCAGCACCCCGAGGGCGCCGAGCCTGGTGAGCTCCACGCACATGCCCACATCCACCACCCCATCCATGGCGCTGGCGATGATCGGGATCTCCCGTTCGATGCCCCCGAGGGTCCAACGGCTGTCCGTGACCGCAGGGTCGACGGTGCGGTTGCCGGGCACCAGGGCGATCTCATCGATGCCGTAGGCACGGCGAACGGTTCGGGATCGGCCCAGTTGGATGGTCACCTTCGGCGCAGACGCAGTGGCCACAAAATATCAACCGGCCCGCTTGCCCCCCCCCCCGGACCGGGCCGGGAGGATCAGCCGGGCACACTCAGTCGCCGCCGCGGAAGTCGTTCCAGCGCTGGGACCAGATGCTCAGGATCCGCTCCCGTTCCGAGCTGCGCACCAGACGGGTCAGGGCGAAGCGGGTGAGGCTGACCAGGCCCACCAACTGCAGCAGCCGCGGCAGCAGGGGCAGATCGCCCAGGGTCTCGAGCAGGGCTGAATAGAGCCGCAGCAGCACCACGGCCGCCAACAGCAGGCCAAGCATCCGCAGAGGCCCTCCCAGGGCATTCCAGCGCTCCTGCAGACCGGCACCTTCCAGCCAGGCCCGCAGTTTGCCCATCAGCAGCTCCCATTCGCCGCCATCAGCGGTGGCCTCGCCGGGCAGGGGAGGCACCGCGATCGTGGCGGCCACGCCAGCGGAGGGCGGAGCCGCCACAGGATCGATCGCGATCGGTGGTTCGGCGGGCGGAATGGCCGAGCCAACAGTCTCCACAGGAGGTGCAGCGATCGACTCGGGGGTCAGGGCATCGACCGCCCGGTCGAGGGCAGCCGGCGAGCTGGCCGGTTCAGGCGCCTCGGCCACCCAGTCCAGGGCATCGGGCTCGGGCTCGGGCGCCGGCTTCGGCGTGGGGGGGGAAGGGAGCGGACCGGCCTCCTCCACGGGATCGGGCAGCGGTTGATCCGCGGCGTTCTCGGGGGACAGAGGGGTCTCGGCCATGGAGCGCTGGAGGGCTGGGCGGAGCTTACGGCCGTTTCCAGGCGATGCCGCAGGGCCCCGCCTGGGGGTTGCTCAGGCCTCCAGGGGAATCAGGGCGGGCCGGGAGGAAAGGGGCAGGGCGGGAGGGTGGAGCGGAAAGCTGCCGTTGAGCAGTCGCTCGATCAACCCCCGGGCCCCTTCGACGGCGAGGCGGGGGCTATGGCTGGGGGCGGCGGCGATGCGACGGCCATCCACCTCGATGGTGCCGGCCTTGAGAGCCGCATAGGACACCCCGCCGAAGCTGGGCTTGATCCGCCGTGGTATTGAGACATCAAGCACCGGCGCCTCCAGGGCGCTGTCGGGGGTGGAGGCCTGGGCAGCGATCCTGCCGTCGAGCAGCGGGATGGGAGCCGCCACCACCACCAGCAGAGCTCCGCCATGCCCCTCGAAATGGGCGGCGCGCAACCAGCGGGGATCAAGGTCGTGAAGATCGACGCTCAGGGCCGCCACGGCGCCGGGGGTGCGGGCATGACCACTGGGCAGGCGCTTCGGTCGAGGCTGGTGGGCACTGCCGCTGCCCATCACCCAGCCGATGGCCCCACCGACCAGCACGGGCGAGCCGGGACCTAGCAGGGAGAGGCCTGGCATGGCCAGACCGATGCTGTCGGCACCGCCGCAGGTGTAAAGCGCCTGGGCGAAGGGGCCGAGCAGCGGGCCCCAGGCGGTGCGCAGCACCCCTTCGGCACTGCTCAGGGCCACCAGACCGTTTTCAACGATGCCGCGATGGAGCAGCAGGCGACCGCCACCGATGCGGCGCAGATCGAGGCGGGTGTTCAGCTCCCGGCGCGGTTGCAGCGGAGTTCCCTCACCACCGCTGATCAGCTCCACGCTGCGGCCGGTCAGCAGGCTCGCCAGCACCTGGGCCCCGCCGCGGCCGGACTCGCTGATCCCACCGATCGGCATCACCAGATCGCCGGTCGAGCCTGCGGCCAGCACGGCGACGCCATCGAGCTGGGGATCCCGCATCCGGATCGGCGGATCGGTGGGGCCCAGGTGCAGCACCAGGCTGGCCTGATCGGTGAAACCCGCATCGGCCGCCACCACCACATCCGTGCACCCATAGGCCTCCGCCAGGCCGCTCTCGGCCACCAGCCGGCGGAAATCAGCGGCGAGCCGCACCCGCAGATCGCCGCGGCGCTGGCGCTCCCGCAGGGTTTCGACGCTGCGTGGGCGTAGGCCGTCGGGGCCGTTGGGGGAGCTGCTGGCGGTGGCCATGGCCGGGACGATCCCACCGAGGGGCTGGAAGGCCTCCAGGGTGGCCCGGCCGCAGCAGGGACAGCCAGCCCGATGGCAGGGTGTTGCGGCCCATGGAAAGAGCCACGTCGCTTCGATAGAGTGGGTGCAGTCCCTGGCGGCGTGAATGGCGGATCCCTCCGGACCGGGCGAGAACAGTCCCGGCGATTCCGACGGACGGATCATCCAGACCGACCTCCGCAACGAGATGTCGCGCTCCTATCTGGAGTACGCGATGAGTGTGATCGTGGGCCGGGCCCTGCCCGATGCCCGCGACGGCCTCAAGCCGGTGCATCGACGCATCCTGTACGCGATGTACGAGCTGGGCCTGACCAGCGACCGTCCCTACCGCAAGTGCGCCCGCGTCGTCGGTGAAGTGCTGGGCAAATACCACCCCCACGGCGATACGGCGGTCTATGACGCCCTGGTGCGCATGGCCCAGGATTTCTCGATGCGCATGCCCTTGATTGATGGGCATGGCAACTTCGGTTCGGTCGACAACGACCCGCCGGCGGCGATGCGATACACCGAATCCCGCCTGCAATCGCTCACCACCGACGCCCTGCTGGAGGACATCGAAAGCGAAACGGTCGATTTCATCGACAACTTCGACGGCTCCCAACAGGAGCCCACGGTGATGCCGGCGCGGATCCCCCAGCTGCTGCTGAACGGCTCCACCGGCATCGCCGTGGGGATGGCCACCAATATCCCCCCCCACAACCTCACCGAACTGATCGACGGGTTGCTGGCGCTGATCGCCGATCCAGAGCTCGACGACAGGACCCTGATGGCCCTGATCCCCGGTCCTGACTTTCCCACCGGCGGCCAGATCCTCGGGCGCCGCGGCATTCGCGAGACCTACAGCACGGGGCGGGGCTCGGTCACGATGCGAGGTGTGGCAGCGATCGAAACGATCGAGGCCAAGGGAAGACCAGACCGCGATGCCGTCATCATCACCGAGCTGCCCTATCAGACCAACAAGGCAGCCCTGATCGAACGAATCGCCGAACTGGTCAACGACAAGAAGCTGGAGGGCATCGCCGACATTCGCGACGAAAGCGACCGCGATGGCATGCGGATCGTGATCGAGTTGCGCCGGGATGCCTATCCCCAGGTGGTACTCAATAACCTGTTCAAACTCACCCCGCTGCAAAGCAACTTCAACGCTTACATGCTGGCGCTGGTCAAGGGAGAGCCGGTGCTGCTCACCCTGCGACGCCTGCTGGAGGTCTTCCGAGACTTCCGAATCGAGACGATCGAGCGGCGCACGCGTTACCTGCTTCGCAAAGCCGAGGAACGCGATCACATCCTGCTCGGATTGCTGATCGCCCTCGACAATCTCGATGCCATCATCGCCCTGATCCGCGCCGCCGCCGACACCGCCACAGCTCGCCAGGGGCTGATCGACCAGTTCGGCCTCAGCGAGACCCAGGCCGACGCCATCCTGCAGATGCAGCTGCGTCGCCTCACCGCCCTGGAGGCAGACAAGATCCGCCTCGAGCACGAGGATCTGGTGGCGAAGATCACCGACTACCAGGACATCCTCTCCCGGCGGGAACGGGTCCTCGGCCTGATCAGCGAAGAGCTGCAGGCGATCCGGGCTCGCTACAACTCACCCCGCCGTACCGAGATCCTCGATCTCGAGGGCGGCCTTGACGATATCGACCTGATCGCCAATGAGCGCTCGGTGGTGCTGCTCACGGAAAATGGCTACCTCAAGCGGATGCCGGTCAGCGAGTTTGAGGCGACGAGTCGCGGCACCCGCGGCAAGGCTGGCACCCGCAGCCAGGGTGAAGAAGCCGTCAAGCTGTTCATCAGCTGCAACGACCACGACGCTCTGCTGCTGTTCAGCGACAGGGGAGTGGTCTATTCCCTGCCCGCCTATCGCGTCCCCCTCTGCAGCCGAACCGCCAAGGGCACGCCAATCGTGCAGCTGCTTCCCATCCCGCGAGAGGAAGCGATCACCTCCCTCCTTTCCGTGGCCGCCTTCGACGACGCCATGCAGCTGGTGATGCTCACCAGTGGCGGATTCATCAAGCGCACCCTGTTATCAGCCTTCGCCAACATCCGCTCCAACGGACTGATCGCCATCTCCCTGGAGGAGGGCGACGACCTGCGCTGGGTCCGGCTGGCCCTGACCGGCGACAGCGTGCTGATCGGCTCCCGGCGGGGCATGACGATCCACTTCCGGCTCAGCGACGAGGAACTCCGTCCCCTGGGCCGGACGGCCCGCGGCGTGCGGGCCATGAATCTGCGCGATGGGGACCGGCTGGTGAGCATGGATGTGCTGCCCGCCGAACTCGCCGATCAGGTGGCCAGCAGCGCCGAGAGCGAGGGCGCCGACGACGAGGACAGCGAGGAGGTGGCACCGAGCGAGGGACCCTGGGTGCTGGTGGCGAGCGCCAGCGGCCTGGGCAAGCGGGTGCCGGTGGATCAGTTCCGGCTGCAGAAGCGGGCCGGCATGGGCCTGCGCTGCATGAAGTTCCGCCGCGACGGCGATGCCCTCGTGGGCCTGAAGGTGCTCGGCGCCGGCGAGGAGCTGCTGCTGGTCAGCGAACGCGGCGTGATCGTGCGGATGCAGTCCAACGCCGTACCGCAGCAATCGCGGGCCGCCACCGGCGTGCGCCTGCAGCGGCTCGACGCCGGCGACCACCTCGCTGAGGTGGTGCTGGTGCCACCGGCCGCGGCGGAGCCCGAAAGCGACGCAGATGGGGCAGATGCGGAGGGCTCGCTCCGGCCCGATGTCCCGGCGACATCCTCAGCCGCCGGCGAACTCCCTGCGCCATCATCCTCAGCCACGACGATGGAGCAAGGATCGGCAGAGCCGGATGATGAGGGCTGATCCGCCCACGGACCTTGAGACCACGGGGCTATCGATGAATGCTGGCTCCGCTGACCTGGAACCATGAGATCGCGGCTGGCGAGAGATCCGTCGTCCTGATCCCGCCGGTTGGTGCCCCCCAGGCAAAGAGCTGGGCTCAGACGTCGCCTGGCCGCAGCGGAGGCGACGACGATTCAGGATACGGGTGTCGGGGAGGTGGCATTGCACGACGTTCTGGTGATCGGCGCCGGCCCGGCCGCCCTGGCCATCGCCGCAGAACTCGGGGAGCGGGGACTGGAGGTCGCTGGCCTGGCCCCCGGCGATCCGGCGGCGGCCTGGGTCAACACCTACGGGATCTGGGCGGAGGAGGTGGACCTGATCGGCCTTGGCCACCTGCTGGCCCACCGCTGGGAGAACTGCGTGAGCTACTTCGGTCCAGGCCGCGGCAAGGCTGCGGACAGCCGCGATGGCTCCAACCGCGGGCCTGATTCCCGCCTCCCCAGCGAGGGTTCGGCTGACGCTGGCTCCGACGAAGATCCCGATGGCAGGATTGAGCACAAGCGTGCTTATGGCCTGTTTGACAAGGCCGCCCTGCAGCAGCACTGGCTCGATCGCTGTGGCCGCGCCGGGGTGCGCTGGAACCGGGGTCGGGCCATCAGCCTCCAGCATGAAGGCAAGGAGACCCGGATCGCGACGGCAGCATGCGAAACCCTGGCGGCCCGCCTGGTGGTGGATGCCAGCGGCCATGAACCGGTGTTCGTGAGGCGCGGCAGCGATGGTCCGGTGGCGGGCCAGGCCGCCTACGGCATCGTCGGCCGGTTCAGCGCGCCGCCGATCGGGCCCGGACAGTTCGTGTTCATGGATTACCGGTCCGACCACCTCAGCCCTGAGCAACGGCGCCAGCCGCCCACTTTCCTCTACGCCATGGACCTGGGTGATGGGGTCTTCTTCGTCGAGGAGACCTCCCTGGCCCTGGCCCCGGCGGTGCCCTACGCCACCCTGCAGCAACGCCTGCAGCTGCGCCTGGCCCACCGGGGCGTGACGGTGACCGAGGTTCTCCATGAGGAGTTCTGTCTGTTTCCCATGAACCCGCTTCTCCCCGATCGTCGCCAACCCGTGGTGGGTTTCGGTGGTGCCGGCGGGCTGGTGCATCCCGCCTCCGGGTACATGGTGGGGGGGCTGCTGCGGCGTGCGCCCGACCTGGCCAGCGCCATCGCCACGGCACTGGCGGCGGGCCGCAACGGCGCCGAACTGGCCGAAGCCGCCTGGAATGGGCTCTGGCCGGCGGAACTGCGCTGGAAGCATGGCTTCTACCGGTTCGGACTGGAAAAGCTGATGCGTTTCGATGAAACCCAGCTGCGCCATCACTTCCATACCTTCTTTCAGCTGCCCGATCGCCAGTGGTATGGCTTTCTCACCAACACCCTCAGCCCCGCCGAGGTGCTGGCCGCCATGGTGCGGCTCTATGGCCATGCCCCCTGGGACGTACGTTGGGGGCTGATGGGGCTGCAGGGACGGGAGGCGGCATTGCTGGGCCGCTGGCTGTTGGGCTGAAAAACCACCGCCGACCATGACCGCCATCCGCCACGATGCGATGGGCATCAGCGCGTTACCCCATGGCGGCACCATCCCCCACCCCTGAGGACTGCCGTAGCGAACTGCTGCGCCGCCTGAGGGAGCGGGGGCGAGCGACGGCGGCGAGCGAGGCCCCGCGCGTCCAGGAGCTGGTGGAACGGCTGGAGCGGATCAGACCCGCCAACCTTCTCGCCGACAGTGCGCTCCTGCGGGGCGTGTGGGACCTGCGCTGGAGCAACGGCCGTCAGCCCTATCTGCTGGCGGCCCCGTGGGTGGAGAATCTGCAGGTGCTGGATCCCGAGCGGGGCAGGGCGATGAACCTGCTGCGGCTCGCCGGGCCCCTCGGCCCGGCCGGGGGGATCGCCGTCCAGGCACGGATCGCTGTGGAGGGGCCGCAACGGGTGAGCGTGCGCTTCGTTCGGGGCGGCTGGCTTGGACCGCGGCTGGGGCAGCAGCGGCTGGAGCTGCTGCGGGAGGTGCGCCAAAGCTTCCCCGCCTGGCTGGACATCACGGTCCTTGACGACGAGCTGCGCGTCTGCCGCGGCAATGCCGGCACCCTGTTTGCCCTGGTGCGCCGCCCGGATCTGCATCTTGAGGAGATGTTTGCGGACGCGCCGAGCAGCGCTGCGGTGGGTGCGCCTGCTGCGAGCGAACTGGGCTGATCGCCCATTGCGCTCAGAGCGCAAAACCACCAAAAGGGCGATGCCAAGCCGACAGCGGCTGTCTAGCCTTGGTAGACCCTGCAGCGTCAACGCATGGATGCAGCAGCCGATTCGGCCACAACCGCAGCAGGAGCGCCGATGAAGTGGCGACTATTCCTCAAGGTGCTGCCCCTCACCGCCCTGTTCGCCCTGGCCAAGCTGGCGGTTCACGCCAGTGGCCTGGAACCATGGGAATTCAACTCGCTGACGGGTTCCTTGTTCGGAGCGGCAACCTTCGTGATCGCCTTCGTGCTCAGTGGCACCCTATCGGACTACAACGCCTGCGAAGAACTGATGCTGCAGCTGATCAATGCGGTGGAAGCGATTGAAGACATCAACCGCTACCTCGGCCGCATTCAGCCGCACCCCAATCAGGCAAATCTGAGCCAGACCCTGGCCGATCTTGTGGAGAAGGTTAGGCACTGGCTGTTGAACACCGATAGCTTCGATCAGGTTCAGCGGCAGCTGGATCAGCTCAACATAAGCCTCGCCGATCGCCGTCGAGAGAGCGATGATTCAGTGTGTGAACGTGCCCTGCCAGAACTGGCCAAGATTCGCCTGACATTAACGAAAATGGCAGGCAATCGAAACAGTGATTTCCTGGGTCCAGCCTATGCGATGCTGGAAGTCTTTCTTGCTGGTTCAGTGATGGCACTGCTGCTGATCGGGTCGGAGCGATTCACGGAAAATGTAGTTGTTTCTTGCTTCCTATTCACATCGTTCACCTATCTGCTGCTGCTGATTCGAGATCTTGATAACCCCTTCCAGTACGACGGCAGCTCGGCGGTCGATGTCGATCTCAGCGGCCTCTGCGCTTGCCGCGATCGGCTGCTGACAGCAACAGCAGACAGCGACCGAGCCCTCAAGAGCTGAGTTTTGCGGGCCAGGCGCTCCCCTGATTGTGCCTCATTCCTTTTTAGCCGACCCGTGCTGCTGAAGCCATGGCTCTCAAGCTTTTCCGACGCCTTGGCGTCCAATCGAAGGTCCTCTCGATGGTGCTGCTGGCCAGCCTGCTCAGCTTGCTGCTGACGGGCATCGTCAGCTACGCAATCGGCAGCCGCGTGCTGACCAAAGCTGCCATGAACCAGTTGGTGGTGCTGCGCAACAGCCGGGCGGAGGCAATCAAAGGCTACTTCGAACTGCTCAGCAACCACGTGATGACCATGAGCGAGGGGTTTCTTGCCATTGAAGGCATCAGGGATTTCAAGGCCAGCTATCCCAAACTGACCAATTCAAAACTAAACACCGAGCAAAAACAAAAGCTGACAAACTACTATAACGATGAATTCATTCCCAAGCTGCGCAAGAATATCGAGGGGAATCCCGTGGCAGCCACCTATTTCCCACAGACGCCAGAGGATCTGTACCTGACCTATCATTACACGGTCAACAATCCATTTCCTGCGGACAGACAGAAGCTCGACGATCCAGGAGACGGCAGCGAATACAGCCAATTTCACAAAAAGTACCATCCCAAGCTTCGGCGGATGAGTGAATTATTTAATCTCAGAGACGTTTTCTTGGTCGACATTGATACGACCACCGTTCTCTATACAGTTTCCAAGGAGGTTGACACGGGTACCAACCTCAAAACGGGGCCCTTCTCTGACAGCGCCCTTGCCAAGACCTTTGAAGAAGTGCGGCGATCGAGGGATCCTCATTTTATTTACATATCAGACATCGAACACTACAAAGCCAGTTTTGGCGAACCAGCATTCTTTGTAGGCACAACAGTCTTCGACGGCGATCGCTTTGTGGGGGCATTGATCTATCAGATCAATCCCGAGTCTATTGACATGGTCATGACCGATGACCACCGCTGGGTTCAACAAGGCTTGGGAGAAACGGGCGAATCCTATCTGGTCGCAAACGATTTGAAGTTTCGCTCTTCACCCCGTGAGTTTCTTGAAAATCCCAAAAACTATTTTCAACTCCTTCGCCGCCAGGGAACGCCCCAGGACCGCATCGACTGGATCAAACGCACCGGCAGTCCGGTGTTGATTCAGGCGGTGCGCACCGAAGCAGCGCGACGTGCATTGAACGATCAGACCGGCGAGGTGGAATATGTTGATTATCGCGGCAAGGAGGCCATTGCCTCGTATCAGCCGATCCGTCTCGGCAATCTGCAGTGGGGTCTTGTCGCCAAGATCGACAAGGACGAGGCCCTGCGGGGTGTGCGGCGTCTGCGCGACACCCTGCTACTGCTGGCGGCGATTCTGATCCCGCTTCTGACGATGATGTCCCTGGCTTTGGCACGCACATTCATCCGTCCGATTCAGCGCCTGATGAAAGCGACCAAATCGATCGCTGCTGGTGATAGCACAGTACAAGTCAACGTTGAATCGGATGATGAATACGGCGAACTAACCCGTTCCTTCAATGCCATGGCCAGCACCCTCCAGCAGCGGGAAGAGTCGATCCGCGCCCAGCTCAAGGAAAATGATCGACTTCTGCTCAACATTCTTCCTGCACGCACGGCTGAACGGCTCAAGCGCGGTGAGAGCTCGATCACCGAACAGTTCCCAAGCGTCACTGTGCTCTATGCCGATCTGGAGGGGTTTCAGTCCGTATCAGCCGACCTTGACCCGGAGAAAGCGATCGAAGTTCTCAATGAAATGATCGGCGCCTTCGATGATGCTGCCGAGCGCTACGGCGTGGAAAAGTTGCGCAGCACCGGCTCCAACTATCTAGCGGTCTGCGGCCTCTCCTTACCGCGCATTGATGACGAGAAGCGCACCGCCGAGCTGGCCCTGGCAATGCTGCAGGTGGTCGAGCGGCTCAGTGCCAAGCACGCCCTCAATCTGAGCCTCGACATCGGCATCCACACCGGCGCCCTGGCGGCCGGTGTGGTGGGCAGCAGCAAGTTCTACTACGACGTCTGGGGGGAAACGATCACCATCGCCCGCGCCATTCATAGCTCTGCCAAGCAGAACGTGATCCAGGTCACAGAACCGCTGGTGCGCGCTCTGGATGGGCTCTACACCTTCATCCCCCTGGCGGCGATCGAAGTGAAAGGAGAGGGCAGGATTCCGATCTGGGAGCTGCACCGCCTCGAGGCCCCGATCGCCATTGCCTCCACCACCGTTGTGCCATGAGCATCGTGGATCTCCTCGCCGCGTCCGCCGGCAGCATGGTCGCGAAGTTGAGTGCCAGCAGCGCCGCCGCGATCAACCGTCTGAACCCCATCTGGGTGTTCGTTCTGGTGATCGGCTTCCCACTGCTGATGCTGGTGCTGGAGGAGCTTCTGCGATCCCTGCGCCAACGCCATTCGCACTACCTGGCTCCGCTGGCGATCGTGCGCAACTGGATGCTGCCGGTTCTGGCTCTGTATCTGGTGCTGGTTCAGCTGCTCGGCCGGCCGCGCACGGCGATCGGTGTGCGCCTGAGCGAGACGCTGATCTGGATCACCCTGATCCTGGCGGCCCTGACGCTGCTCAACGTGATCCTGTTCGAGGGCGCCGTCCAGGGCAGCTGGCAGGCCAGGGTTCCGAAACTCTTTCGCGATCTGGGCAGCTTTCTTCTGGTGCTCGTCGGCTCAGCGATCGTGCTCTCCAGTGTCTGGGGCGCTGATCTCGGGGGCTTCCTCACCGCCCTGGGGGTGGGATCGTTGGTGCTGGGCCTGGCATTGCAGGACAGCCTCGGCAACATCTTTTCAGGGGTCGCCCTGCTGTTTGAACAGCCGATCGGCATGGGCGACTGGATCCAGATCGGTGACAGCCTGGGCAAGGTGGTGGAGGTGAACTGGCGCTCCGTTCATCTTCAAACCAGCAACGATGATCTGGTGGTCATCCCCAACGCCGAACTGGCCAAGGGGCAATTCACCAACTTCAGCCGTCCCAGCTCGCTGCATCGGCTTGAGATTCCGATCGCCTTCTCCTATGATGATCCCCCCAATCGTGTGCGCCAACTCCTGATCAGTGCCGCCCTTGAAATCCCTGAAGTTCTGCACAAACCGGCCCCCAATGTGGTGGTCGTGAACTACGGAGACTTTGCGATCAGCTATTTACTACAAATATATGCCAATGATTTCAACAGTGGAGAAAACATCCGTGACGAGATGAATCTTCGCATCTGGTATGTAGCCAGGCGCCATGGCCTGACCATGCCCTATCCGGTGCAGCAGACCCTTCCCTATGCCTCTGCCGTGGACTCCCCGGCAGAGCAGCGCCTAGCCTGTCTCAGGTTATTGCGCAGCACGCCCGGCTTCGCTGCCATGCCGATCGACCGGCTGCAGCAGATCCTCGACACCTGCCCGATCCGCGCCTATGCCACCCATGAAAGCGTGCTGCAGCAGCACAGCAGACTTGATGGCCTCTACCTGATCATCAAAGGTTCTGCCGAGCTGCTGGTGGCCGATGCCAAGGGCATGACGATCAGCCTCGGCGTTCTGCTCCAAGGCGAATTCTTTGGTGAAAAAAGTTCATTGCTCCACGGCCGTGTCGCCGACACCGAGGTTCGCGCCTGCGACGATCTTGAAGTGCTGTTCATCCCCACGGACCAGCTTCTGGAACTCCAGCTCGATTCCCCACGGCTGGCCGCCGATCTGGCCGAAGTGATCGAGATCAGGCATCGCGCCCTGCTCGATCTGCTCGGGGCCCATCGCCCCATCGCCGCCAGAAGCCCGACCGCCCTTTCAGCTGCCAGACCGGCCGCACCACCATCACCAGATGCTGGTGGTGAGCCTCGCCCGGCCGCCTGATCCAGAACCCAGCAGCGGACCTGGAGCTGGAGCCTGCACAGCACCGCCCAGGCCGAGAGGAATGCCACGCCACCAGCAACGCTCTCCCGAGAAGTCGGCGGGGCGCTCTGGGCGGCAGAGGGTTTCAGGACAACCAAGCGGAGTCATCGGCCTCAGGGTCGTCCCCTTCCTCCCCGGACTCCTCGGGGGGCCAGGCCAGCTGAAGCAGCACCGGCGCATGGTCGCTGGGCTGGCTGTTGCCTCGCACCCGGCTGTGGATCGTGCAGGCCAGGGCCCGGTCGCGCAGTTCCTGGTCAAGATAGAGGTGATCGATCCGCCAGCCCCGGCCCGTCTCCCAGCCGCCGCTGCGGTAGTCCCACCAGCTCCAGTGGCCCGAAGCCGACTCGAACAGGCGAAAACCATCCTCCAGCCGGTCCGCCAGCAGCTGGCGCAGGGCCTGGCGCTCCGCTTCACTGGCCATGATCCCGCCGCTGAGGCGCTTGGGGTCGTGGATATCGCGATCCTCAAGGGCAATGTTGAAATCCCCCAGCATCAGCAGCGGTTCCCCCTGCTGCTCCTGGGCCTGCAGATACCGGCCGAGGCAGGCCAGCCAGCGCAACTTGTAGGCGTATTTATCCGACTGCAGCGAGGAGCCGTTGGGCACATAGAGGTTGAGAATGCGGATGCCTTCGATGCGGGCGCTGATCAACCGCTTCTGCTCCTCCAGGTCCGTCGCTTCCTGATCGTCCTTCAGCAGGCTCGAGAAGCCGACCTGCACATCCTCCAGCGGCAGGCGACTGAGGATCGCCACCCCGTTGTAGGCCTTCTGACCGCTGATCTCCACCCCGTAGCCCAGGGCCTCAAAGGGCTCCCGGGGGAACAGGGCGTCGGCCACCTTCGTCTCCTGCAGACACAGCACCTCAGGCCGCTCCTCCGCCAGCCAGGTGAGCACCTGATCGAGGCGGGTGCGCACGGAATTGACGTTCCAGGTGGCGATCCGCATGGTCGGCTGCAACTGGGCACCACTTCTAGACTCCTCCAGCGCCTCCATCCGCAACCGGTCATGGTCCCTGTTCCGTCCTGGCACCTTCCGGCGGCTCCGGTCTCGGTGGCGGGCCTGGCCTTGATCCTGGCCACCGGCGAGGTCCTGACCGCCGGCGCTGCCTTCGCCCAGCAGAGCGGCTACGGCCAGACCCTCGGCACCACCCCCCAGGAGCGCCAGCTCTACGGCAGCGGTAGCTCCGGTGGGCCAGGGGGCGGGCCGATCGATGCACGCAACCCGATCGATCTGATCAACCAGCTGCGACGCAGCACCGCCCTCGACGACGCCACCCCACCGGCCACCGCCGTGGACCAGGCCCTCAAGGCGCTGGAGGCGTCCCCCGCTCCGGGGCGGACGCCGGCGGCGACGGTGTCCCCTGGGCTGGCTGGGCCCTGAGCTTCTCCAGCCCCCAGCTGGCGGCCAGCGCATCGAGACGAGGATCCGGGCGGTCGGGGTCCGGGCCGCGATTGCGGGCGGCCCTCAGGGCCTCCAGGGCGCCGGCTCCATTGCCCCGGGTGTGGCGCAACAGCGCCAGACCGACCAAGGGACGCTGATCCTGGGGGAAGGCATCGGCCAGCTCCCGGTAGGTCTGTTCGGCAGCGGCCGGGGACTGGCGCTTCTGCTGCAACTCCGCCAGCAGCAAACCCACCCCCAGGGCCGATGGTTTCGGATCCGGGCGGATCAGGCGTCCGTAGAGCGCCTTGAGCTGGGCCTCGGCCAGACCGGCCTGATCCTGCTCCAGTCTCAACAAGGTGAGCAGCTGCAGTGCCTCGACCTGGTCGCTCTGCCTGTTGAGGATCTGGCGCAGCTCCCGCTCGGCACCGTTGCGGTCGCCCTGATGGCGGCGCAGCTCAGCCAGCATCAGTCTCAAGGACCAGCGTTCAGGCTCCTGGTCGGCCATCGGCTCCAGCAGAGCGATCGCCTCGTCCTTGCGATCGAGGCCCACCAGCAGCTCCAGCAGCCGTTGCCGATCCCCGTCCTGGGCTTCGCCGCGGTTGAGCTTGCCCCGGAGGCGCTCGGCCTCCTGGGCCAGGCCGCTGCGTCGCCCATCCTCGACCACCGGCCCTGCCTGGTGGCGTCCCAGCCACCAGCCCCCCCCCAGGGCCAGGCCCCCCAGAAGAAGGGCGCCAGCCAGGGTCCAGAGGAGACCGGCGCGGCTGCGGGTGGGGGTGGGCATCAGGGTCAGGGCAGTCCGGTGGGGGACGGGCCGGGTCGGGGCTGGCAGCAGGGGGGCTGACACCAGGGGGGCAGGCCCAAGGGAGGCCGGCCCTGGAGCCCGTCAAGGAGCTGGCTGCCGAGCGAGGGCAACCAGCGGAGAGGGGGCGCCGGACCGGATGGCGCCAGATCTGAGCGGAGGTTACCCGCCGCACTGGCTACATTGACCCGGATTCCTGCCTTTGCCTGCCCGCCGCGGCCTCCTCTCCCCCACCATGCGCCAGCACCCCATTTCCCCGGTCACCGAACCGATGCAGTACCGGGCGATCGGCCTGGTGCGGGGGGTGTATGTGCCCTCCGACCCCGAGCAACTGAGCCGGGGACTGATTCGCTGCGAGGATGGAAGCGAGCTGGAAGCGGTCGTGCTGGGCCGCCTGCTCACCCTGATCCGCCGCCACCTGGACCTGGCTGAGCCCCACCTCTGGGTGGTGTATCCCCGCAACCGCGATTGCGAGCAACTGCATCTGCAGATGGTGGGTGTCTGGGAACCCAGCACCCTTGCCGCCGGCCAGGACCCCATTGACAGCCCTACGGCCGGAGGGCCGATGGAGGATGAACCCCAGGAGGGTGATGGCTGGTTTTCGGTGCGGGGTGAGCTCGTCTACACCAGACCCGAGACGGGCGACCTGGTGGTCAAGGTGAGGCAGAAACCCCGGGCTGATGGCAACCGCCCCATCCCCTTCAAGCTGCAGCTCCGCGGCATCGTGCCCCTGGAGCACCTCCGCCATTTCGTCTCCCTCGATCTGCGCCGCCACGGCCAGCAACTCAGCGTCGAGACCGTCGACGTGATCGGCCCCTTGGCCCAGCGGGGCAGTCGGGGCGGCAAGGGCCGTCGCGGCAGTGGGGCCGGTGGCGGTGAGCGCCGCGGAGCCGAGCGCCGTCCCGCGGATCGGCGCTCCGGCGAGGCACCAGCCGAGCGCTCCGGCGGCGGACCTGTCCGCAGCCATGATCGGGCCGTGACCCGACCGGGCCGTTGAGGGCTGGAGTCGGCCGATGAGAGGGGCCCTGACGGCCGGTCTGGCGGTGCTTGTGGTCACCCTGATGGCGCTGTTCGGGCCCCTGGTGGGCCTCTCCCCCTGGATCACCAGCCTGCTGGTGCTGTTCGGCCTGGGCGGCCTGAGCCTCGATGCCGCACGCTTCGGAGGGCGCGGCGGCCATCTCCTCGCCGAGGCCCTGCCCGGCGGACTGGGACGCCTGCGCCGCATCGCCCTGCACGAGGCTGCCCATGCCCTGGTGGCGGCCGAAGAGGGGGTGGCCGTGGCGGCGGTGCATGTGGGAAGCCTGGCCTGCCTGCGGGCGGGTCTGGCGGCCGGCGGCACCACCGTGCTCGACCCCCCGGCCAGCGCCCGCCTTCCCCTCGAGGACCTGCGCCGCTGGAGCCGGGTGCTTCTGGCGGGCATGGCGGCCGAGACCGTGATCTATGGCTCCAGCGAAGGCGGCGCCGACGACCGCTCCCTGCTGGGCCGCCTCTGGGGGCTCTCGGGCCAGGAGGTGTCCACGGCCCAGATGGAGCAGCGCCGAGCCCGCCGGGAAGTGGAGCAGTTTCTTCGCCAGCGGCGGCCCCAGCTCGAGGCGGAGGCCGACCGGCTCGCCCGCAGTGCTCCCCGACTGGGCTGGCCCCAACCAGGGGGATCGTCAGCGTCGGACTCCCCCGCCGGCGACGCTGGCTCCGACCCGGATGGCCCGGATCGCCCCGCTGCCGGGCCGGCCCGCGTTCCAGAACCATGACGCTGCTGCAGCTCGACTGCCCCACCGGTCTGGCCGGCAACATGCTCCTGGCCGGTCTCCTCGACCTCGGGGTGGCCGAGGAGGTGGTGCACCGTGCCCTTGCCTGCCTGGACCTGGAGGATCGCTACCGGCTCCAGCTGGAGGTGCGCCGCAGCCATGGTCTACGGGGCCTCCATCTGGCGGTGGAGAGCCTTGAGCCCGATCCCCCCCACCGGCACTGGGGGGACCTGCGCCAGCAGCTGGCCGACTCCCGCCTGCCACCCGATCTCAAGGAGCGGGTGATCGCCGTGTTCAGCCTGCTGGCGGAGGCCGAGGCGGCGGTCCATGGACAGCCCGCCGAGGCGGTGCACTTCCATGAAGTCGGCGCCCTCGATGCCCTGGTGGACGTGGTCGGGGTGTGTGCCGCCCTGCGGGAGCTGCGGGTGCAGCGGCTGATCTGCGGCATTCCCCCCGCCGGCCATGGCAGCGTCAGCACCGCCCACGGATTGCTGCCCCTGCCGGCGCCCGCGGTGCTGGAGATCGCCCGCCGCCGCGGTCTGCCCCTGGGCAGCAGCGAGGGCTTTCCCGCCGGGGAGCTCACCACCCCCACCGGGCTGGCCCTGATCGCCTGCTGGGCGGAGCGCTTCGGAGCCCCCCCCGCCGCCGTTCCCCTGGCCCTGGGGGTGGGCCTGGGCAGCCGCCAGCTGGACCGACCCAACCTGCTGCGCTTCACCCTGGCCCGGCCCCTGCAGGACGACACCTCCCAGCCCCGGCTCCCCGGCGATCCGCAGCCACGGATTCCAGGGGAGGGGGGGCTCCCCTGGCTGGATCCCCCTGGGACGGAGCCGGCCGAGACGGGTGCGGCGGCAGCGGCCCAGGTCGGCGGCGACGGCGAAACCGCCGAGCCCCTGCTGCGACAACAGGCCCAGATCGATGATGCCAGCGCCGAAGAGCTGGCATTCCTGGCTGAGGCCCTCCGCCAGGCCGGCGCGGTCGAGGTGTTCAGCCAGGCGGTGCTGATGAAGAAGGGGAGGCTGGGAACCCTGGTCACCGCCCTGATGCCCCCGGCCCTGGGACCGGCCTTGCGGCAGGTCTGGTGGCGCCACAGCGGCAGCCTGGGGGTGAGGGAGTCACTGCAGCGCCGCTGGCGCCTGCCCCGCCAGCTTGAGAGGGTCAGCACACCCCTCGGGGACGTGGGGCTGCGCTGGGTCTCCCTGCCGGACGGTCGGCGCCGGGCCAAGGCCGAATACGAGGATCTGGCGACCCTGGCCCGTCGGCATGGCCTGGGGCTCGATCAGATCCGCCAGCTCGTCACCGAGGCCGTGGCAGGCAGGGATCTCGCCGGGGGGAGCGATCGGGATCACGCTGGGCCGGCTCCCGAGGTTGCGGATCCCGGTGAGCCGGTTCCAGATCGGGCGGGAGCCGGCTGCGGCCCAGCTCAGGCTGGGCTGGGCCCGGAGGGGCTGGAAACGCCATGATCCCTCCCATGAATCACCGCCTGCGCGCCCGTCTCCAGGCCTTCACCGCCCGCCTCAGCAGCGGAGCCCAGGCCATCCGGGGCGCTCTGGCCGGAGGCCTGGCCCGTCCCAGCGCGCCAGCCGCAACCGATCGAGATGACGGCCCGCGACCGTTGCGAATGCGTTCCTGGAAGCCCTCCCTGCCGGGCGGTCTTCGCCCCTGGATCACCCTCGCCAGCCTGGCCTTTTTGTTCGCGGCGCTGTTCAGCCACGGCCGCCAGCTGCTGCAGCTGGGAGTGGACGCCCAGGGTTGGCTGTGGCTGCTGATCGGCCTGGGCCTCTGCCTGCTCAGCGTGGTGATGAACGGGGTGGCCTGGTCGGTCCTGCTGACCTGGCTGGGCCAGCGACCGCGTCGTCTGGAGGCGGTGGCCCATTACATGGTCACCAACCTTCGCAAGTTTCTACCCGGCGGCATCTGGCACCTCAGCACCCGCCTCCAGGATCTGCGCCGGGGTCAGGCCGGCCTGCCAACCCCGATCGATGGCGGCAGCGCCCTGCTGGCGGTGGTGCTCGAACCGCTGCTGGCGGCCAGCGCCGCCCTCGCCCTGGCTGCCGCCGGCGGTTGGCAGGGAGGTCTTGGACTGCTCGGCCTGCTGCCCCTGGCCCTGCTGCTGCCCCGCTGGCTGGCGCCACTGCTGGGACAGCTGGAGCGTCGCAAGGCCAGGGAGCTGCAGCGCCAGGATGCGATCGGCGCGGCTGGGCCACCGGCGCTCGACCCTGCGATCGCCACCACCCCCGTGCTGCCGGGCTATCCTTGGAAGCCGCTGCTGGCGGAAGCGGCCTTCGTGCTGCTGCGCTTTGCCGGGTTTGCCTGCTGCGTGTGGGCCTTCGATCTGCAGCTGGCCCTCGCCTGGCCCATCTGGCTGGCGGGCTTCGCCCAGGCCTGGACCGTGGGGCTGGTGGTGCCTGGGGCCCCCGGCGGTCTGGGGGTGTTCGAGGCGGCACTGCTGCTGCGCCTCGGCGGCCTGGTGCCGGCGCCCCAGCTCCTGGCCGTGGCCCTGAGCTATCGGTTGATCACCACCATCGGCGACCTGCTGGCTGCCCTGCTGGCCGACCTTGACAGCCGCCGCCCCCTGCCGGCCCCGGCAGGCCCCGATCAAGCTGGCAGCACTTCTCAATAGCCCTTACTCTTGCGAAGTGCCGGGGGAGCCAGGGTGAAGGGTCTGCGCAGCAGCCTGCATGAGCGGGGCCAGCGCCTCACCCCCCAGAGGGAGCGGGTGCTGGCCCTGTTCGAGGAGATCGGCGCGGGCCGCCACCTCAGCGCCGAAGACGTGCACCAGCGCCTGCGCAGCACCCAGACCGCCGTCGGTTCGACGAGCCCATCGGGCGGCGTCTCCCTGGCCACGGTGTATCGAACCCTGCGGTTGCTCAGCTCCCTGGAGCTGCTGCAGGAACTGGAACTTCCCGATGGCGGGCGCCGCTTCGAGCTGGCGGGGGATGCCCAGCATCGCCACCACCACCATCTGGTCTGCGTGCGCTGCGGGCGGACCGAGGAATTTGAGGATGGAGCCGTGTTGTCGGCGGGTGCGAACGCCGCCGAGGCCCATGGTTTTCAGCTGCTGGAGTGCGTGCTGAATGTGCGCTCCCTCTGCCCCAGCTGCGCTGCCGCCACCAGCCCCTGATCCAGCCTGGAGCCAGACCCAGCCTGGTCCCAAGCCCATCGGGATCCCGCAGGCACCAGCGCGAGCGGGATCCCCAGCGCTGGCAGCACCGCCCCTGGCGGTCGGCGCCGATCGCTAGGAGCTTGTTGCGCGTGGCCGCAATGGCTGCAAATCCCTGGGGAGATCCCGCGACACAACGGAACAGGATCTCCCATGGATCTCATCCGCATTGCGATTGCGGCGTCGTGCCAAAAGGCAGATGGATGGCACGGCAGCAGATCTTGCGATGACGGTGCAGAGATGTGCTTGATGCCCTTTGTCTCAGGATGAGTCCGCGATCGGCGCCGCTTCGGGTCCGTCATTGTTCAGGGCCTGGCCTGTCGACCCACGCGCAACAGGCTCCTAGTGGCGACCCCAGAGGACGCCCTGTTTGTTGCGAACTGCTCGCAGCAGCCAGAGAACCAGCTAAGATTGCGAGTCATTCGCAATAACGCGCCCTAGTCGCGAGGCCGATGCAGTTCCGCTTCCTGCCCGAACGTCCCCTGGCCGCCCTGCGCCTTTCCGCCGGCCAGTGCGTGCTGCTCGATCCCGCCGCCCGCAGTGGCGCTGCCAGCTGTCTGGAGGTGCTGGAGGGCATCGCCCGGGTCTATTGCCCCTGCGAGGAAACCGAAGGCATGACCCTGGCCTTTCTTCAGGCCGGCGACCAGCTGCGCACTGATCGCCTCTGCAGCGAGGGGGTCTGCGTCGAAGCCCTCACGCCCCTGAGCTTCCGCAGCGATGCCGAACCGTTGCCGGGACAGGGGTTCGATCCGGTCAATGAGTGGACCCTTCAGTTGCTTCGCATCCGCCATCTGGGCAGTGCCGAACAGCGGCTCCACGCCCTGCTGGCCCTGTTGGTGCGGCGTCTGGGCCACCGCCGCGGTGCCTGGTGCGACCTGCCGTTCCGACTCACCCACGAACGCATCGCCGAACTGATCGGCACCACCCGGGTCACCACCACCCGGCTGATCTCCCGCATCCGCCGGGAGCAGCTGCTGCTGGTCCCCAGCGGCGAAACCGGCCTGAAGCTGGCGCCGGCCCTGGTGGAGAACGCTCCCCTGGCGGCGGCCTGAGCCGCGGTCGGCCCGCCGGAGACCTCCACAATCCCCCGGTCCGGGTCTCGGCCGTGCCTGACCCAGGCCCGTCCCGATCAGGTCTGGCCCCGGCTCTGGGCCGTGATTCCGAACGGGGTCAGCGGCGACGCTCCAACTGGGGCACCAAAGCCAGGGAGGCCACCAGACCGAGGCCCAGGATCAGGGCCGCCGGAATCAGGGCGGCACCGAGCCGTTCATCGCTGGCGTATTGATACACCCGCACCGACAGGGTGTCGCAATCGAAAGGACGCAGGGCAAAGCTCAGCGGCAATTCCTTCACCACATCCACGAACACCAGCAGGGCGCCGACCAACAGCGGCCCCCGCAGCAACGGCAGATGGACGCGGCGCAGCACCGCCCACCAGCCGCAGCCGAGGCCGGTGGCCGCCTCATCGAGGCTGGGGGGGAGACGCTCCAGAGCGGCATCCAGGCCCTGGCGGGACACCGCCAGAAAGCGGTCGGTGTAGCCCCAGAGCAGCAGCAGCAGGGGCGGCAGACCGAGGGGCGCCCCGAACAGCAGCAGGGCCAGGGCGAGCACAGCGCCGGGCACGGCGTAGCCCATGCCGGCCGCAAAGGCCAGACGGCTCAACCAGGGCACGGCAAACCAGCGACGGCCCAGGGCCAGCACCAGGCCCGCCATGGCGGTGAACAGGGCCGCCGCCAGGGCCAGGCCAAGGCTGCGCAGGCCCAGGGTCAGCAGGTCGGACCCAGCCTCGTCACCCAGCTGGTCTCGGCTGAACACCATCCAGAGCAGGGGCAGGCCGAGGCTGAGCAGCGGGGGCACCAGGGTGATCAGCTGGGCCAGCCACGCCCGCCAGCCACGCAGGGGCCAGGGCGTCGCCGCCTGGCTGTCGCCACCGCTGAGCCAGCGACGGCTGCGCCGCCGCAGCTGCCGCTCACACCCCACCAGCAGGCTGACCATCACCAGGGTGATCAGGGCCAGGCCAACGGCACCGCGGGGATCGGCATCGCTCTGCCAGCGCTGCAGGATCGTGCCGGAAAGCGTCGGAACCCCGAGCAGTTCCACCGCACCGAGTTCATTGACCACCTCCATCCCGGCCAGGGCCACCCCGGCGCCGATCGCCGGGGCGGCCATCGGCAGGGCCACGCGCCGGAACCCTCCCCAGGGGCCGACCCCGAGGCTGCGGCAGGCCTCGATCTGCCGCAGGCCGCCGGCGGAGAAACTCTCGGTGGCGAGCAGAAAGACATAGCTGTAGGTGCCCAGCACCAGCACCACCGCAGCCCAGAGATCGCCATGGAAGCGCACACCGACACGGCTGCCGCTGTCGATCAGGGTGGCGGCCAGCAGGTACGGGGGGGCGGCCAGGGGCAGGAGCTGGGCGATGCGGAGCAGGCGGCGCCCCGGAAACGAACAGGCGGCGGTGAGCCAGCCACTGGCGGTGCCCAACAGGGCCGAGCCGAGTCCAACCAGCAGCAGCAGGGCCAGGGTGTGGCCCAGGGCCTCGCCGCCGCCGCTGGCGCCGGAGCTGGGGATACCACCCAGCAGGGCATAGGGGGCGAGACCAAGGATCGGCAGCAGGGCGAGCAGGGCCACCGCCAGCAGCAGCAGCAGCAGCGGCCAGCGACCGGAGCGGGCCAGGCCGGCGAGGCCGGCGGCCACACCACGGCCGGATCCGGTGCCGCCCGACGCGCCACCACCGGATCCGCCACCGGATCCCGGTTCGCGATCCCCGCCCAGCGCCACCGGATCAGGCCGACGGCGCTGGGTCGGATCCCGGGGGCTGCGGGTGGTCATCAGGGTCATGGCCAGCCGGCATCGCGCATCAACCGAACGGCCTCGCCATTGCGGGCGCCGAGCTGCTCGATCGGAACACCATCGCCATGGACCGGCCCGAAGCTCTGGAGCACCGGATCGCTGCCGCTGCCCCGCAGGGGATATTCATGATTGGCCTGGGCATAGCCCACGCCGCCACCCTCCGGTGCAGCGAGAAACTCCAACAGGCGGCGCGCGGCCTCAGGGTGGCGGGCATGGCGGGTCACGCCGGCACCGCTGACATTGACATGGGCCGGATCCGGCAGCACCACCTTGACCCCTTGCAGCAACCGCTGATCCTCGCTGCCGGCCTCGCCGGAGAGCATGCGGGCCGCGTAGTAGCTGTTGACCACTCCGACGCCGCACTCCCCCCGGGCCACAGCCCGGGCCAGGGTGGTGTCGGAACTGAAGAAGGGGGGGCGGAGATTGGCGATCAGGCCCTGAAGCCAGCGGCGGGTCTGGGCCTCCCCATGGCGGATCAGCTGGTCGGCCACCAGGGACTGGTTGTAGACGCTGCGCCCATTGCGCAGGCAGAGCTTGCCGCGCAGCTCCGGCCTGGCCAGGTCGTCGTAACGGCGCACCAGGGCGGGATCGACCAGACGGGGATGGATCACCACGGCCCGCACCCGACGGGTGAGGGCGGTCCAACGGCCGGCGGTGTCGCGCAGCTGCGGCGGCACATCGCGGCGAATCGCCTCGGAGTTCAGGGGTTGAAACACCCCCTGATCGGCTGCCCGCACCAGACGGGCGGCATCGACGAGCACCAGCAGGTCGGCGGCCGTGCCCTTGCCCTCGCTGCGCACCCGCTCGATCAGGGCGTCATCCTTCCCCTCCAGCACCTTGACGCGAATGCCTGTGGCCGCGGTGAAGCGCCCGTAGAGGGCCTGATCGGTGTTGTAGTGGCGGCCGGAATACACCCCCAGGGTCACCGTGGCGGCGGAATCGGGCCCGGGTCGGCAGCCGGCGACCAGGGGCAGCAGGCCCAGACCCACCAGCAGCAGCGGGCGGAGGCGACGGGGCAGAGCGGCGAACAAGGGCGACAGGGGCACGGGCGGCCGGCACCTCAGGGGCCGAGGATCCAGGGGAACAGGCATCCGTGGGCCGGCAGGGACGGGGGGACAGCCGGAAGCTACCCAGGCGGGGCGGGAGGCCCCGGTACCGATGCTGCTGGAGACTGTGCCAAAAGGCACAACAACGGCAGGCACCACCTGCGGCGGGCGGGCCGCGCCTGCTGGCTTGCGGCCGATCCCGGGCAGCCAGCAGCCCCGGGCCCCGAGAAAGGACCTGGAGGCTGCCAGGCGGAGCGGGCCAGGGCCCCAGGAACTGGGGCGCTCAGGGCTGCGGGAACCCATGGGCTATGGGGCCTGTCGGGTCGCTCCCGGCAACTTCGGCAGGCGCTGACCTGCCAGGTGCTGCCGGGCCGAGGAGGAAGCTGTGGCCCAGAGGTCGGCAGACCCGGCCCGAACAAAGCCGGTCCCGAACAAAGACAGACCCGATCGGGCGCCGATCACGGCCTCATGCTCCGAGGCAGGGCATCAGGAGCAGCTCGGCACCCTCATCTCGAGATCTGTTGTGGCGCCATGATTCTGACCATTGGCGCAGCCTGGCCATTGGCACAACGCCACGATCTCGATACGGATAAGACCCAGATGAGACCCTTGTCCGCGCCAGGGCGGGATCGCCAGCTGGATCCGGGGCGATACAGCAACGCGCTACAGGCCCCTGAGCGGGCGATCCGCCTGGCGGCGATCCAGAGGCTCCGCCGCTCAGGGGCGCCGCTGCTGGACCAGGCGGCGCCGAAGGCGGCGGCTCCAGGCCAGGGCCATGGCGCTGCCGGCCAGGGGCAGGGGGCCAGGCACGTTCTGGATGTCGGTGTTCATCCGCACGATCACGGCATGGGGATCGCTGAGGTTTTTGAGGCCCGTGCCATCGATCACGCTGGCCGGCAGCACATGGGCCAGCTCCCAGGTGCTGGTGATTGGGTTGCGACGGATGAGGCCAAGCCCGGGGCAGCTGCCCTCCGCCGCATGGCTGACGGTGAGCGGGAAAGGTCCGCGCAGGGCCATGTAGATGGTGTCCCCTAGGGGTGAGACGGTGCCCAGGTCCGGGGTTGGATCGTTGGAGCGGGCAGTGCCCAAGGTGGTGCCACAGGCGCCGCTGCTGGTCAGGTCGTAGCTGGAGCTGGGATGGAGCACATCCCAAGGCTCGTGCATGCTGAAGACCTCAACATTATTGCGGACGCGATCAAAGATATGCAGTGCATCATCGACCAGAACCATGCCATGGGCATCGCGGTTGTTGGCGGGGATGAGACTGCCATTGTCCGGATCCCCCCAGACAGCGACAGGAGCCGGCGTGTCGGTGGCGTTGAAAGCAGGAGCAGAGGGATAGTCGCGACCAAAACGATAGACCGTGAATTCAGAGATACCTGGTCCCGATGTACCTGTAGCCAGATGCATGTAACCCTCCGCTTCAACGCCACCACAACCGGCGGCGTTGATCACATTTTTGGTGTAGTCGGCCACGATCGCCATCGGCGTTGCCTGAACATCGACCACGAACATGCCGCCGCCGCCGAGGGTGGCATAGGCATGACGACCATTGCTGGATGGGATCGGGCAGATCACCGTGTTGAGGGGCCGCGATGGATCCTGCTTTGGCGTGTTGCTCGGCGTGAACAGGGATTGGTTGTCGGGTACGCTGCCATTGATGCGGCAACCGATGTTGTTACCAGGATCCATGTCGACGGCAATCGGCTGACTGAGAATGCGCCCAGAACCACCGACGAAATCCAAGCTCGCACTGGCGTTAAAAACAAATTCCTGGATCTGCCCGGCCCCATTGCGCACCACATCAACCCGCTCCAACATGCGTCCGTTCTGGTTGGCCACGATCAGTGAATCGCCATTGGGCGTCCAGAAGCTCATGTGGTTCTGGCGGCCGGTGCTGGTGCCGGTGGTGCGAAACAGACAAACCGATCGCTTCGAGCTGCCATCGACGATGCCCAGGTGGCCAGAGGCCACAAAATTCAGGGCCATATAGCGGCTATCGGGGCTGGTCAGGATGCCGTGCATCCGAGATACGGGTGCCGCGGTCGTGGCCATGGCATCCGGGAACAGATCGGTGCTCACATCGAGAACCAACGGATTATTGATCGGCGTGGGAAGGTCGAGATCGGCTGAATCGTAAATGCGGATCTTGCCGCCGTGTGTGCCATTCGGCGAGGCCAGGGAGATGCCCTGGGTGTTGGCTTGATCGCTCAACCAGACCTCATAGCTTCCCCTGGTTCGGGGTACGGCAGCCAAGGAATGGATCAGGTCGAAGACGGAACCCCCTGCCGAGTTGTCGTGGTGATCGGAGCCGCCGGCATCATCCGTCCGGCCCAGCTGGGGATCCAGCAGCGTGATCCAGAAGGCCAGCAGCAAGCGGGAAAGCGTGCGGCGCTGAGCCTTGCGCGACCGCAACGGCAGCTTCAGCTGCGGAGAGTTGGGGTGGGCAACCCCACCAGGATGGGCGCAAGAATCAAGGGCATGTGACGTCATGAATCCAATCCCGATGGCTGACATTTCCTTCTAAACAAGCCGATCCAGCACCGCCATCACGATCCCAGGAATCACACGTCCCACCATGGACCCAATCTGACCGCCGCCAGCACCAGGGCCCGGAACGACGGATCCACGCCCGGCCTGCTCCCGCGGCGCCACTGGCTGCCGGTGGGGCCGGATCTGAGGCTTGGCGGCGCCGCAGGCCGACGGTTTTGGTGGGTTGCGCTACCGGGATTGCCATGGCCACAGCCATAGCGTGAGCCCATCACCTGGCCTGGGGCCGGCCCATGGATCATTTCTACCTGGAGCTGGATCCGCCTGCGGAGGTCCTGGCGAGCTGGCCCCATGTGGTGATCGTGGGTGGTGGCTTCGCCGGGCTCAAGGCCTGTCACGCCCTTGCCCGTCAGCCGGTGCGGGTGACGCTGATCGACAAACGCAATTTCAACCTCTTCCAACCCCTCCTCTACCAGGTGGCGTCGGGCCTGGTCTCTGAAGCGGATGTGGCCTCGCCCCTGCGCCAGATGGTCGGCCACGCCCCGAACATCCAGATCCTGCTCGGTGAGGTGGTGGCGATCGATCCGGATCAGCGGCAGGTGGTCTTCAACGACCGCCGCTACGGCTATGACCAGCTGATCCTGGCCACCGGCTCAGGCAGCACCTACTTCGGACGCGAGGAGTGGCGGCCCCTGGCGCCACCGATGAAGATCCTCGAGCACGCCGATGAGATCCGCCGCAGGTTGCTGATGGCCCTCGAGGAGGCGGAGCAAAGCATCGATCCCCAGCAGCGCGCCTTCCTGCAGACCGCCGTCGTGGTGGGGGCTGGCCCCGCCGGCTGCGAACTGGCCGGCTCCCTGATCGAACTGATGCACCGCGCCGTGCAGCGCGATTTCAAACAGCTGCGCCAGCAGGACTGCCGGGTGGTGTTGGTGGATCCGGTCGACCGGGTGCTGCCGACCATGGCCGAACCGCTCGCCGCTGCCGCCTCCCGCTACCTCGCAGCCGCTGGCGTGGAACTGCGGCTGGGGCAGCGGGTGGAGGGCATCGGGCCCGGGCTCGTGCAGCTCAACGGCACCGCAGGGGAGCAGCGGCTGGAGGCGGCCACGATCTGCTGGACGGCAGGGGTGCGGGCCTCGCGGCTGGGGCGGCTGCTGGCGGATGCCACGGGTGCCGCCGTGGATCGGGGCGGGAGGCTGGTGGTGGAACCCGATTTCTCCCTCCCCGGCCATCCGGAGATCCGGGCCGTGGGCGATCTCTGCTGTTACACCCACACCCCCGAATCCACCCCCCTGCCGGGCCTGGCCGGACCGGCGGTGCAGGCCGGCGGCTGGGTGGCCCGCGACATCCTGGCCAGGCTGCGGGGCGAGACGAGCCCCCCGTTCCGCTGGTTGGACCTGGGCAGCATGGCCGTGATCGGGCCCTGGTATGCGGTGGCCGATCTGCGCGGCTTGCATCTCACCGGCCTGGCGGGCTGGCTGGTGTGGGCCCTGGCCCATCTGGCCTTCATCCCCGACACCGAAAACCGCATCGCCCTGTTCAGCAAATGGATGTGGCAGATCGCCACCCGCCAACGCACGGCGCTGCTGATCACCGGCCGCCCGGACCAGCACATCGGCGTTGATGTGGGTCTGTTCCGGGCGATCCCGCCACCCCCACCACAGGAGCAGGCCACACCGCCACCTCCGGCGGAAGCGGGCCGGTCCCAGTAACCAGCCCAGGGCCACCCCGATCCCTCAGCCGGCGGGTCAGGATGGCACCGGCCCCTTGCCGCCTTGCCGCGTGGAACGGATCCGGACGGCCTGGGCCCTGTTTCAGGGCCTGTTGCTGGAGGCCCTGCCCTTCCTGCTCCTGGGCGTGGCCATCGCCACCCTGGCCCGGCTGGTGGCACCCCAGGGCCTCTGGATGCGCCGCCTGCCCCGCCATCCCCTGCTCGCCCCCAGCACCGGCGCCCTCCTGGGCTTCGCCCTGCCGGCCTGCGAATGCGGCAACGTGCCGGTGGCCCGTCGCCTGCTGGCCGGAGGCGCCCCGCTCGGCACCGCCCTGGGCTTTCTGTTCGCCGCCCCGGTGCTCAACCCGATCGTGCTGCTCAGCACCTGGGCCGCCTTCCCCAACCAGCCCTGGCTGCTGCTGGCCCGCCCCCTGGGAGCCTTCCTGCTGGCGCTGCTGCTGAGCGGTGTTCTGGGCCTGCTGCCGGAATCCAGGCTGCTGGTGCCGGAGCTGCTGGCCCAGCGCCGCCTCTCCCAACCCCTGAGCCAGGTCGGACTGCTGGAGCGCCCCTCCGGGCTGGTCGGAGCACCCCTGCCGCCGGCGCCGGCCCCCGAGGCCCGGGCGGGCTGGGGGGCCGAGCTGGAGCACGCCAGCGGCGAGTTTCTCAATCTCGCCAGCCTGCTGCTCCTGGGCTGCGCCATCGCAGCGGTGGTCCAGACCTGGTTGCCGCGCAGCTGGCTGCTGTCGGTCGGCTCCGATCCCACCCTCTCGATCGTGGCCCTGATGCTGCTGGCCCTGGTGGTGTCGGTGTGCTCCAGCGTCGATGCCTTCCTGGCCCTCGGTTTCGCCGCCCAGGTCAGCCCTGGCGCCCTGCTGGCCTTCCTGCTGCTGGGACCGGTGGTCGACCTCAAGCTGGCCGGGCTGTTCACGGTGCTGCTGCGCCCGGCTGCCATCGCGATCACCGCCGCCACCGCCCTGCTGGCGGTGCTGCTGATCGGCCAATGGGTCAATCTCTGGTTGCTGTGACGGCCATGCTCGCCACTCCCCTGCATCCGCACGGCCGCCTTGGATCCATTCCCATCGCACCATGCTGATCGCCGCCGCCCTGCTCAGCCTCTGGGGTCTGGTGCTGCTGGTGAGCAGCCTCAGCGGTCGCCTTCATCTGCTGCTCCATCCCGCCTTCCATGGGCTGGTGGCCGGAGCCGGTGCGCTGCTGCTCGGAGTGGCGGCGCTGCTGGCGCTGCGGGGGCGGCACCGGCCGGTCGAGCGGCTGCCCTTGCCCTGGCTGCTCAGTGCCGTGGTCGCCAACGCCGTGCTGCTGCTCCCCCCGGATCCATCCTTCTCCCTGCTCGCGGCCGGCCGCACCCAGGGGCTGCCCGATCCGCCCAGGCTCGCCTTCCTGCTGCCGCCCGAGCAGCGCAGCCTCAGCGAATGGGTGCGGCTGCTGCGCAGCCGCCCGGATCCCTCCCTTTACGACGGCCAGGCGGTGCGGATCAGCGGCTTCGTGCTGCCCGTGCCCGAGGGCCAGCCGCTGCTGGCCCGCCTGCAGGTGCGCTGCTGCCTGGCCGATGCCACCCCGATGGGCGTGCCGGTGGCCTGGCCCCAGGGCTACCGGCCCGTAACCAACCAGTGGCTGGCGATCGAGGGCCGGATGGCCACCGCAACGCTGGCGGGGGAGGCCAGTTCGGTGGTGATCCCGGAGCGCATCACCCCGATTCCCCGACCGCAGCGCCCCCTGGAACCATGAGGATCGGCCTGCCCGCCCTATTCCCTCGCCCCCTGCTGGCCGCCCTGGTGGGCGGGGCGCTGCTGGTGGGGGTGCAGCAACAGATCCTGGAGCGGCGGCCGCCGCGCCTGCTCAGCCTCGAACCCCAGGTGCACAGCTCCGGCCCGGCCGCTCTGGACCTGCGCTTCAGCCGGCCGATGGAACGCGCTTCGCTCCAGGCCCGAAGCCGGCTGGAGCCGCCGCTGGCCCACCGCTGGCTGGGCAGCGCAACCAACCTGCGCCTGCTGCTGCAGCCCGGTCAGCAGCTGCGCGGCCCCCTGAGCCTGGAGCTGGCCGGTGCGGACCGCCGCGGCCGGAGCCTGGCCCCCCAGCGCTGGCACTGGGACCCGCGGCCGCTGCTGCTGGTGGTGGCGGAGGTGGAGGGGGGCGAACAGCTGCAGATCCAGCACCACGACGGCCGCTGGCAGCCGATCGGTCCGGTGTGGCGGCGGATCCCCAACGTCGAACCGCTGGCCGATGGCTCGGGGGTGATGGCCCTGGCCGCCGATCACCAGGGGAAGCTGCAACTCTGGAAGCGCAGCCTGAGGCCCCGATCGCTGGTGCGCCAGCCCGCCAACCTGGCCCCACCGCAGCTGGGGCCCCTCCAGGCGCTGCAGCCGAACGATCTGACCTTCGCGCACCTGAGCAGCAACCGCCGCGGCGATCTGCTGATTCAGTTGGGCCGCCAGGCACCGGGTGCGACCGTGACCCGCTGGATCGAACCCGACGGCCGGCAGCACGACCTGAAGCTGCCGGTGGCCGGTCCGATCCAGCTGCTGCCGCAGGGGGAGGGAATGGTGGTGCCCACTCCCGATGGCCTCGAACTGCGCTCCCTGCGGGGGGCGCTGGCGGGGACAACGGACAGGCCCCAGGTGCTGCCGGGCAGCCGCATGCTGGCCGCCTTCTGCCCGGCCAGCGGCCAGGCGCTGCTGGTGCGCCACTGGCCCGACTTCCGCCGCTCCCTGGAGCGGGTTCAGCCCGGTTCCGCCCCGATCCGCCTCTGGCTGGGCAGCGAGGCGGTGATGGCGGCCAGCTGCAACCCCAACGGCGATCGGGCCTGGATGCTGCTGAACCGCTGGCAAGCCGCCGTCGCCAACGAACTGGTGCGGCTCGATCGGAGCGGCCGGATCGATGCTCGCCTGGATCTGGGGCCGTGGGAACCGGAACCCGGCATGCCGATGGTCTACGACCCGGTGGGCGACCAGCTGCTGCTCACCCTGCGCCGCGACCCCCGCCAGCCGGCCCGGCCTGCCCTGGTGGATGGGCGCACGATGGCCCTGCGGATCCTGCCCAAGCCGGTGCGGCAGGCCCTCTGGCTGCCGGGCAGCTGAGGGGCCGCGGCACCGAGGCCGGCGGGCGGACCCTCCGCCTGGTGGGGATCGGCTCGGCTCGAGCTCGCCGCCGCCGGCGCGTGGATCAACCAGGGGGCAGGCGAACGCATCAGCTCACCGGGGAGCGGTCACCGGAGCCCTGCGCAACACCTTCGGCGGCGGTGTCCCCGCCGGGCTCTGCGCTCAGGCCTCCCGGTTCCTCCGGACTGCCCGCTGCACGCCTGAGCGACTCGATGCGGATCTGGCGGGCCGCCGCGATCGCCGGCGAGCGCTCGGTGTCGCAGCTGAGCAGGATCACCTGCAGGCCCCGCTCCGCTGCCTCGGCCAGCATGCGGTGCACGCCGCGCTGGCGTTCCGGATCCGAGTGGGCGAAGGCGTCATCAAAGACGAGGGGCAGGCAGCCGTCGTAGGCCTCGGCCAGCACCTCCGCCATGGCGAGGCGCAGGGCCGCGGCGAACTGCTCACGGGCACCGGTGCTGAGCACCGCGAAATCGAAGGCGGCCTGCTCTCCCAGACGCCACTCCAGCCCCTGGAAGCCACCCCGGGCGTCGTAGCGGAGGCTGGCCCGGGGCGGCTCTGGAAACACCGCCGCCAGATAGCGGCCGATGCGGGCCGAGAGCGGGGCGGCGTACTCGCTGCCCATGGCGTTCTGCTCCTCCTCCAGCAGGCGCCGCAGCAGGGTGAGCATGGCCGCCTCCCGCTCCAGTCGCTCCCGCTCCTGGCGGCAGGATTCGAGCTCCGAGAGCTTCTGTTCCTGATCGGCCAGCAGGTTGCGTTGGCCATCGACCTGGAGCTGAATCTCGGCGCGGAGGCGGGCCTCGCTGGCCTGACGCTCCTCCGCCTCCAGGGCGGCGATCCCCTGCTCGAGCCGCTGATCCTCTGCGCGGATGGCCGCCGGATCGAGGGCCGCCAGCTCGGCCCGCAGGGCCTCCAGGGCGCTGTGCAGAGCATCGCGCTGGACCTGGCCCTGGCGACAGGCCTCGTCGAGGGCCTCGGCCGAGCCGTGGCGCTGCAGCAGCTGGGCGATGCGGGTGCGGCCGGCGAGCAGCTGGTTCTCCCGCGCGCGGAGGTCCTGCTCAGCCCGGGCGATGGCCTGCCGATGGGTCTCCAGCTCCTCGGCCAGCTGCTGCAGCCGGGCCTCGCCGACCCCCTGGGCCTGGCTGGCCTGGTCCTGGAGCTGGCGGGCCTGGCCCAGGGCGATCTCCAGTCGGGCGATGCCATCGCGCAACTGCTCCGGATCGGGCAGGGAGCTGGCCGGAGGCAGCGGAGGGTCCCCGCCGGCGGCGGTGGCGGTCTTGGCGGCAGCCGACTCGGGTTGGGCGGGGGGCTGAACGGCATCGGGGGCTGGGCTGGCCGCCGCCGCCGGGGGTGCCGCTGGCGGGGCGGTGGCGGTGCTGGTGCCGGGCCGGGGCGGCAGGGCCGCCAGGTCGGCCTGGAGGCGGGCCAGGCGGGCGGCGAGGCGGGCGGGATCACCGGCGGCGGCAATCTGGCGCTCCAGCCCCTGGCGCTCCGCCAGTCGATCGCCACGGCACCGCTCCGCCGCCGCCGCGTCCTCCACCGTGGACCATCCCCAGGGCCGCAGCGCAACCTCCAGGGCCTGACGGGCCCGCAGCACCGCCTCACCCGCCTCACCGGGACCATCCCCCCCTCCGGGACTCAGGCGCAAAGTCACGTCCTGACCCACCTCCAGCAGCATCGGCCGCTGCAGCAGGGCGGTGCAGCCCGCCTCCAGATGCTCACCATCGAGCCGCACGGGCTGGCCAGCCCGGACCACGGTGATGGCGGCGGCGAAGGTCTCGGCCCTCACCTCCGCCGCCCGCAGGGCCGCCTCCAGGCTGCGCAAGTGCTCCACAGCCGCGGCATCGATCGGGGGACGGGCCGCCAGGTCGGCATCGAGGGCCAGCCGCTGCCGCTGCAGCTGCTCCAGAGCCCCCTGCCGCTGCTGCAGCTCGCTGATCTCCTGAAGCAAGCGGCCCCGCCGCAGCCGGGCCTCGATCCGCCGCACCGCCTCGCCGGCGCCCTCGCTGGCCTGCCGCAGGGCGGCGAGCTCCAGCTGGGCCTGGCCGCGCCCCTGCTCCAGCGCCGGCAGCCGCGCCTGGAGCAGCGCCAACTGCCCCTGCGCCGGGGCCTGGGCCCGCTCCAGGGCATCGGCAGCGTTCAGCTCCTGACTCAGCTGGAGCCGGTCGCGCTCCAGGGCTGCGAGCTGAGGCTGGAGCGTCTCCAGCAGCGGCTGACGAGCACCGATCTCCGCCTCCAGCTCGCGGCTGCGGGCCAGACGCTGCGCCAGGGCCCGGCGCTCGCCCCGCTGCTGGGGCAACACCAGGGCCAAGCGCTGGAGCTGGGCGACGGCCCGCTGGTGGTCCCGCTCCGCCTCCCCCTGGTCGGCCAGGGAGGCCTCGATCGCCGCCAGCGCCGCCGCGGCCTGAGCCTCGGCAGCCTGGGCCTTCTGCAGATCCGACCCCCTGCGCACCTGCGGGGCCCGGTTGACGCCACCGGCGGTGTAAATGGTCTCCCAGCGCCTCTGGATGTCCTCGAGCACCCGCTGATCGAGGGCCGAGATCACCCCCTGATCGGCGGCGGCCTGGAGGCGCTCCACCAACCGGTCGTGGTCGTAGGCGGCGGCACCCAGGGCCAGGGGGTTGCCGCTGGCCGAACCCTGCCAGACCCAGAGATGCCCCCAGCGCTCGCGCAACTGATCGGCCGCGGCCCGGTTCCGGGCCACGGCACCGGTGCCGACCAGCTGGGCCAGCCGCTCCTCCGCCGCATCGCCCTGGAGACCCCGGCCCCGCCCATCGAGGAGGGCGACGCTGCCGCGGCCGGCGGCAAAGCGCTTGCGCAGGGTCCAGCGCTCGGCGGCGGCCTCGAAGATCAGCTCCACCTCCGGATCGCCGCTGAACGGGGCCGGCTGCATCCCCTTGAGCACCTCGCCGCCGGTCCTGACCGGCAGGAACAGAGCCCGATGCAGCGCCTCCACCAGGGTGCTCTTGCCCGATTGATTGGGACCGCTGATCACGGTGAGGTGGCGATCAAAGACCACCGCCAGATCGCTATGCAGGCGATAGTCGCGGACCCGGGCGGAGAGCAGGCGCATCGTGCGGGGCGGAATGGCGGGGAGGTGGAAGACGGACGGGCGTCAGCTGGCTGCAACGCCACCGGAGCGGCTGGAGCGACCCGGGGCGGCTGGGTTCAGGGGCTGATGCAGGCGCGGTGCAGTTCGCGCAGGGCAAGGCGGGCCAGATCGCTGCTGGCATCCCCCTGCTCGACGAGCTGCTGGAGGCGCAGGGCCACCCGGGCCACCAGGGGATCGCCGGCCCGTTCGGTGAGCTGACGCAGCTCCAGGGGATCGGGGGCGACGCTGGTGTGGTCCCGCAGCTTGAGCCGCAACAGGCGGGCCTCCAGGCGCTGGAGCAGGGCCTGCAGCTGGGCTGCCGCCGCCAGGCTGAGGCTGCCCTCGAGCGTCAGCAGCAGCAGGTCCTCGTTGCTGCGGGAGCCGATCAACTCCCGCAGGCGCAGCTCCAGCCGCTCCAGGTCTGCGTCGGCACCGAAGCGATGCTCAAGCTGATGCCAGCCGATGGCACCGCTGGCGACGGGCTCCACCCTGGGGGCGGCGCCGCGGGCCACCTCCACCAGCAGCACCTGGCCGGAGCGGTAGTCGACGGCGCGGGGGAAGCGATCGGTCTCATGGCAACCGCTGTACCAGGCGCTGGGACCCACCTGCTTGAGGCCATGCCAGTCGCCGAGGGCGATGTAGTCGAGCTGATCGACCGGCAGGGCGGCCAGGTCGATGCGGTTGCTGGCCACCGGCGGATTTTCATCGTCGCCGTCGCCGCTCTCCTGCCCCCCGAAGCCCTGCACCGAACCATGGGCCAGCAGGAGGCGCGGCTGGTCGCCCCAGACGGAGAGATCACACCCCTGCAGCCAGGCGGTCGGATCACCGGGCTCGGCCCGCCGCAGCAGGGGACAGGGCAGGAGCACCCCGTCGCCCAGGCCGAGGCGTTCCAGCGCGAAGGGCTCGCGTTCCAGCAGCACGGTCAGGTTGGGCGACAGTTGCTCGCACTCCCGCAGGAAGTAGGGCTCCAGCCAGAGGCTGCCGGGGCCGCCGTGGTCGTGGTTGCCGGGGATCGCCAGCACCGGCAGCTCCAGGGCACCGATGGCACTGCAGGCGGCCGAAACATCCTGGCGGGTGGGCTGGGGCGAATCGAACAGATCCCCGGCCACCAGCAGAAACGCAGCCTGCCTCTGGCGCGCCACCGCCCCGATCCGGCCGATGGCCGCCAGCCGCTGCTGGCGCAGCAGGGCCCGCTTATCGGGATCGGCGACGCGGGCATAGGGCTTGCCCAGCTGCCAGTCGGCGCTGTGGAGGAAACGGAGCATCGGGGGCGGTGGTGGCGACGCCGCCGAGGCGGTGGACCGCCGCGGCGTCGGGCCGACGAGGGTTCAGCGAGGCAGCTGGCGAGGCTTCAGTTGTATTCGCCCGGGATGTCGTTCTTGTGCACCGTGACCCGATCGAAGCGCTGGCCGGAGACGCGCAGCAGCTCATCGCCGGAGAATTCATAGCCCAGCTTCAGGGCGATCTGGGCGACATCATCGGCGGTGGCGGCAGCCAGGACCTGGCGACGGATCGTGTCGTCCTGCTGCATGCGGCCCAGGAAGGCCTTGAGCTGATCCAGCGACATCGGCGGCGGTTGTGACGGGGCCGGGCCGGGGCCCGGCTCAGGATCCTGGCGGAGCGGAGCGGCCGGCGTCACCCCCTGCCGGGATGCCCCCCTCAGGCGAGGCCTGCAGGTTGCGGCCATCGCCCCGCCAGCAGCGTGTCCACCAGGGCGAGCTGGGCCGGCAGACAGTGGCTGGCCAGGTCGAACCGCTCCACCACCGTGCTCCGGGCCCGCTGGCGCAGGGGCCGGTGGGCGGCGGGATCGGCGAGGGCGGCGGCGATCGTGGTGGCCAGGGCATCGCCATCGAAGAAATCCACCAGCAGCCCGTTGACGCCGGATTCGATCACCTCCTGCACCGGCGCCGTGGCCGAGCCGACGATCAGCGCTTCGCAGGCCATCGCCTCCAGCAGGCTCCAGCTGAGCACGAAGGGATAGGTGAGATAGACGTGGCAGGCGCTCACCCGGAACAGGTCGTGCAGGACCGGATGGGGAACGGGTCCCACGAAGTGGATGCGGCTGCGGTCGAGCTGCCCCTCCAGCTCCTGGAGCAGATGCTGCTTCCAGGACCCGGCCCCACCGGGGGGAGGACTGCCGTAGCTGACGCCATCGCCGCCGAGGATCACCACCTGGGCCTTGGGGCGCAGGGCCTGCAGCTGGGGCAGCATCCGCATGAAGCGGTGGAAGCCGCGGTAGGGCTCCAGGTTGCGGGCCACATAGGTGACCACCTCGTCGCCGGGCCGCAGGGTGAGACCAGCCTTCTGCAGCTGCACCAGCGAACCCGGACGGGGCGCGATCGTGACGGTGTCGATCCCCTCGTGGATCACGCTCAAGCGATCGCGGAATTCAACGGGGGCCGTGGAGGCCTGCCAGTGGGTGGGCGCCAGGCCCCAGGTGAGATCGTGGAACGCCATCAGCTGGGGGCTGCGGCGCAGGCGCAGGCGACTGCGATCGCGCCAGTTGTCCTGTTGAAATTCGGGATCAAAGAGGGTGTCGGCACCCTGCATCTGATACACGAATTCCACCTGGTGCAGCACCGGCACCTCGGGGAGCAGATCCTTGACCAGCAACAGCTCGCCCCAACCGGGATGGCCCACGATCAGATCGGGGCGGAAGCCAGCCTCAAGGAGGTTGTGCAGCTGCGTGGCCACCGCCTCCGCGCGCAGCACCTTGGTCTGGAAATCGGCCGCCAGCGGATGGCAGGCGGGCACCCCAGTGGACGGCATCGGGTTGTAGCGATGCAGGGGCACACCCTTCAGAACCGCCTTGGCCGTGGGCCCGCCGATGGCCGCCACCCGGTCGCCCCGCTCCCTCAGGGCCGTGGCCAGGTGGCGGTACTGGCCCGGGAAGTTCTGGTGAATGAACAGGATCTGCATGGGGGCGGATCGAAGCCGCTGCGGATCTGAGCTCGAACGGCTGAGCAGCCCCGGAGGGCCAAGGTGATCGGGGCAAGTTAGGGCAGGGCCGCGGCGCTGCTCCGATGACGGCTGCCGGCCTGCTCCCCGGGCCTGTCAGGTTCTGTTCAGATGTCCAGGGGACAGGACGCGCTGGGAGAGAACCCGTGCGATAACAAGACGAGGCGTTTCCAAGGCAGTCCCGCCGGTGTCCTTCCGTACCACGGCTTCCACGACCAGCCGCTCGATCGAGACGGGGGCCATCCACCGGCCCCGCCCTCGGGCGATGGTGTCCCTGGGGCCACGGCACTGGCCGCTGGGTCGGCCGACGGCCTGCCAGGGTTGGCAAGAGCGCCTGGGCGCTGAGCGCCTCGCAGCTCGGAGACGGCTGCGGCGCTATGCCCTGGAGGCCCTGGCCACCGCCATGGCCACGGGCTTCCTCACCAGCCTGGCCCTGGCGCACCCGGCGGCGCTTCGCGATGCCCCCACCGTCACCCTGGAGCGGACCCTGGCGGCTGTGCTGGGGGCTGACCGGGGAAGCCATCCCTTGAGCGATTGCCCCTGAGCGGCCTGGGATGAAAACCAGGGCCTAGAACTATGGCCGAAAACCATGGCCGAAAACCATGGCCAGAAATCATGGGCCCTGGACAGCCGGCCCCTGGGTGATGCCCAGGGGCAACGATAGGTTCAAGGACAGCGATGGTTCCAGCCAGGCTCAGCCTTCGTCGGCGTCGTGGGCGAAGCGGTTGTAAAGAAAATCAAGGGCGCTGTTGCGGAGTTCATAGTAACGAGGATCCTCCATGATCACCTCTCGATCGCGAGGTCGGGGGAAGTCAATCGTCATCACCTCGCCGATGCCGGCGGAGGGGCCGTTGGTCATCATCACGAGTCGATCGGCGAGGAAAAGGGCCTCGTCAATGTCGTGGGTGATCATCAGCACCGTGCATTTCTGCGTGTTCCAGATCTTGAGCAGCTCCTCCTGCAGCTCCTCCTTGGTAATGGCATCAAGGGCACCAAAAGGTTCATCGAGGATCAACACCTCCGGGCGGATCGCCAAAGCGCGGGCAATCGCAACGCGCTGCTTCATCCCACCGGAAAGCTGTGTGATCTTCTTCTCCGCCGCCGCGCCCAGGCCGACCATCTCGAGATGCTCGATCGCGATCTCCCGCTTCTCGGCTTCGCTGAGAGTGGGCTTGACCGAATCGATCGCCAGATGCACGTTGTCATAGGCGGTCAGCCAGGGCAGCAGCGCATAGCCCTGGAACACCACCATCCGATCCGGACCGGGCCGGGTGATCGGTTGCCCCTTGAGGAGCACCTGGCCGGAGGTGGGGGTGGCAAAGCCCGACACCATGTTGAGCAGGGTCGACTTACCGCAGCCGGAATGGCCGATCACGCAGACGAACTCACCCTGGTTGACCTGAAGGTTGATGTTCGCCAGCACGGGATAGGGCCCCCGTGGGGTGGAATAAACCATGCTGAGCTCGTCGAAGCGAAGCAGCGGTGGTGCGGAGGCCGCAGTGGTTTGCGCGGCGGAGGCGAGGGGTGGGGCGTAGGTCATGGGTGCTTGACGCTCGAGAAAGGGATGGAGAAAGCAGATCAGGCCGCCAGGGATCGGGGCGCACCGATCGGGATTTCGGCGACGCTGAAATCACGGTGCAGCGATACCTCGTTGAGATAGCTGATCGGATCGTCGCTGTTGAAGGGGCGACCATCGAACAACGCGATCGCGGCTCGCTGATAGGTCACATCCTTCAGGCCGAGTTCGCGAGCGGCGGTGCTGTACACCCCGACCGAGCAGATGCGTTCGAGGATCTCCACGTAGTTGCGCGGGAACGGGATCTCCGCCCAGCGGGCCAGCTGGGTGATGATCCAGAGGTGCTCGCTGCGGCTGGGTCGGTTGACGCCGGGACCGAAGAACAGGTGATGGGGCACCGTGCTGTTGCCATCGGCGCTGGTCTCGCTGAACCAGATCAGCTCGGGTTTCATGCCCAGATAGCGACGATCGCTGAGCAGGCTGCTGAGTTCGGGCCAGTGGCTGGGCTGGGCGCAGTAGCGGCAGGCTTCAAGCAGCGCCTTGACCAGAGCGATGTGGGTGTTGGGGTAGGCGAGAGCCCAGTCCTCACGGACCCCCAGCACCTTGCCGGGATGGTCGCGCCAGATCGCCAGATCACCGGCCACCGTGAAGCCATGGCCCTCGGCAACGGCCCGGTCGAGCCAGGGGGCACCGATGCAGAAGCCATCGATGCTGCCGTCCTTCAGGTCGGCGAGCATCTGGGCGGGGGGCAGGGTCTGCAGATGGACATCGCGGTCGGGATCGATCGCGTTGGCAGCCAGCCAGTAGCGCAACAACAGGTTGTGCATCGAGGCCGGATGCACGATGCCGAGGGTATGGGGCTCGCGCTCATGGCTCTGCAGCCAGGCGCGGTAATCATCCACGCTCTGGACGCCACCATCGGCCAATCGACGAGCCAGGGTGATGCCGTTGCCGTTGCGGCTCAGGGTGAGGGCGGTGACCACCGGCAGGGGATCACCGCCGTGGCCGCCGGCTGTCATCCAGGTGGGCATGCCCGAGGGCATCAGGGCCGCATCGAGGGTGCGGTCGAGCAGGCCGTCGGTGACGCCACGCCAGCTGCTCTCGCGCACCAGGGTGACCTCATCGAGGCCATGCTTGGCGAACAGTCCCTTGGCCTCAGCCACCGCCAGCGGGGCACAGGCCGCGAGCGGCACGAAGCCAAGGTCAAGATTGACCTTCTCCAGGCCATGGCGGGCCAGCACCTTATGGGGTTTGGCCTGCCACTGCTTGACCCGCTTCTGGCGGTTGAGGAAATAGATGATCTCCGAGCGCAGGCTGTAGTAGCTCGGGTGGTGCACCACCGTCATCCGCTCCCGCGGCCTCGGGATATCCACTTCAAGAATGCCACCAATCCTGGAGCCAGGACCGTTGGTGAGCATCACGATCCGATCCGAAAGCAGAACCGCCTCGTCCACATCATGGGTGACCATCACGGCGGTGAGGGCATGCTCATTGCAGATCTGCATGAGCTTCTCCTGGAGATTGCCGCGACTCAGGGCGTCGAGGGCACCGAACGGTTCATCCAGCAGCAACAGCTTGGGCCGGATCGCCAGGGCGCGGGCAATCGCCACCCGCTGGCGCATGCCACCGGAGAGCTCCCTGGGCAGTTTGTCGCCGGCGTGGCCGAGGCCGACCATGGCGATGTGATCCGCGATGATGCCGTCGCGCTCATCGCGGGAGAGGCCGGGCATCACCTCGTCGACGGCGAGAGCGATGTTCTGGCGCACCGTCAGCCAGGGCAGCAGCGAATAGTTCTGAAACACCACCATCTTGTCCGGCCCTGGCAGTTTGACGGTCTCACCATCGATGAGCACTGACCCGCCGGTGGGGGCATCGAGCCCAGCGATCAGGTTCAGAAGGGTGCTTTTTCCGCAGCCGGAGTGGCCGATGAGGGAGATGAACTCGCCTTTGCGGATGTCGAGATCGATGCCCTTGAGGGCCAGATAATGGCCGCCACCACTGAGCGGGAAGTTCTTTTCGATCTCTTGGACTTCTACACGTTTTGTCATGGTCAGTAAGCAGGGGGATTCAGGGACTGTGCTTCAGGAAATACCAGCTAGAACCGACCACCATGGCACTCATCAGAACAAACCGGATGACCAGGAAGCTGAGAATGCTGGCAGGTCGAATCAGCCGCTTTTCAAAGGCATCGACTCGCTGCTGGAATGCACGGAGTGGAGAGAGAAGACTGCGGCTAAACATCAGCGATGAAACTGGAGAGGCGAGTGGGATGAGAACGTCACTGCTTCGAAATCCGCCGCTGGAGCCAGGTCATCAGGCGGTCGAGGATCAGACCGATGGCACCGATCCAGACCACACCGAGAACGATCTCCGAAACGTAGCTGTTCTGATAGGCATCCCAGATGAAGAAGCCAATGCCAGGGCTACCAGGCATCACGATCTCGGCTGCGATGATCGCCAACCAGGCAAGGCCTATCGAAATGCGAAGACCAGTAAAGATGTAGGGCAGAGCCGATGGAAGCAGGACCTTGGTAAAAAAGCGACGGTTTGACATCTGCAGCACCAGCGCCACATTGCGATAGTCCTGAGGGATCTGGCGCACACCTTCAGCGGTGTTGATCAGAATCGGCCAGATCGAGGTGATGAAGATCACAAAGATGGCGGCTGGCTGATTGTTCTGGAACAGCACCAGCGCAATCGGCACCCAGGCCAGGGGCGCCACCATTCGCAGGAACTGGAACAGCGGGTCGAAAGCGCGGTCAAGGGTCTTGTTGAGGCCCACGGCAATGCCGACCGCAATCCCAACAATGGCAGCGAGGCTGTACCCAAGGGCCACCCTGCTCAAGCTGCTCATCGCATGCAGGAACAGGCCCTTATCAAGACCACCGCGATCGAAGAAGGGATAGAAAAGCAGTTCACGGGTGCGTTCCTCGGTGAACAGGCTCAAAGGGCCGGCGAGCTTGGTGAGACCGAGGCTGGCGCTGAGTTGCCAGAAGAGCAGGAAACCGGCCGTACCGAAGAAGGGAGGAAGAATGAGCTTGCCGTTCTTTCTCCACCACAGTGCCAGCCCAGAGGGGGCGGGCCGCTGTTCACGATTCGGACTGGGATTGATGCTGGTGGTCATGATCGAAATCCGGGGGTTGAAGGGGAGGAGAAGCGGTGGCAGGCCACCACAAAGGGGTCAGGCGTCTTCGCACTGCCAAGAACAGTCGCCGCCGAACGCATGGGGCGGGCGGCTTCTGCTCGACGATCACTTCTTGATCGTCAGGGAACTGAGGTAAGCCTGGGGCTTTTCGGGGTCGTAGACGACACCATCGAAGAAGATCTCCTTGCCGCGGCTGGAGCCGCTGGGGATGTCCTTCACAGGCACACCAACCTCCTTGGCGGCCTGCTTCCAGAGGTCCTCGCGGGTGACCTTCTCATTGATCGCTTTGGCCTGCTCGATCGTGTCGACGGTGCCAGGAAAGAACTTCCAGCGCATCGATTCGAGCAGGAACCATAGGGTGAGGCTTTTATAGGGATAGGAGATCACCCCGCGGTCGCTGTTCCAGAACAGCGGCCCCATGGCGGGATCGCTCGCAACCTTGCCAGCGCTACCGATCTTGTACTGACCCTTGAGCGATTGCTGCAACACCGGCAGGGGTACGTTGTACCACTTGCGGGAGCTGAGGATCCTGGCGGCTGCATCCTTGTTCTCTGGTTTATCAAGCCAGATCTGGGCTTCGATCAGACCCTTGATCAATGCCACGGCCGCCTTTGGATGTTGATCGACCCAGTCGGCGCGCACTGCGAGGTATTCCTCTGGATGCGACTTCCAGATCTGGGAGGTGGTGGCCACCAGATAACCGATGTTGTCCTTGGTGATGCGTGACGGCCAGGGATCACCGGTCGTAAAAGCTTCCATCGTGCCATTCTTCATGCCCTGCAGCGTTTCCGGTGCCGGCACCTTGAGCAGTTCCACCGCCTTGTCAGGATCCACGCCATTGCCGGCCAGCCAATAGCGGATCCAGATCTCCTGGTTGGCCTTGGGAAAGGTGTAGGTGGCCTTGAACCTGCGACCGTGCTTCTGGTTGAACGTCTCGAAGTGGCCGGGGGAGGAGGTCTTGAGATTGATGCTCAGATTGGCGTCCTTGACATTATTGGAAGCTGCGATGCCATTGCCCTGGCTCATCAGCATGGCGAGGATATACATCGGCACCTTGTTGCCGTTGGTGATCGCGCCCTCGCTGATCATCTGGGGCATCGGCAGTTGCCACTGGCCGCCATCGATGCCGCCGCCGACTGATCCGAGAACGAGGTTGTCGCGGGCGGCGCCCCAGCTGGCTTGCTTGGCGAGATTGACGGCCAGTCCATGCTTGGCAAAAAAACCCTTCTCCACACCGATCACCAGGGGGGCAGCCTCAAGGATCGGGATATAGCCAAGGTTGATGGTTGACACCTCCAGGCCAGCATTTTTGTTCACCGGTGTGGCGACAGGGGTGGTAGCGCTGGAATCTGAGGTGGAGCTCGGAGGATTACCGAGACAACCGGAAAGGATGAGCGCGCTGGAGATGGCGCCGCTGAGCAGAGCCATGAAACGAAGTCGCTTGGCCATGGTGCAGACAAAGGACAGGAACAAAGGAGAGAGGAAGAACCGCAAGAAATGGTCAGCCGACCACAACCTCCGGGATCAAAATCGAGAAGACGGAGGCATGGGCTGAGCGCAGCTGGTCATGAGGCCAACGCTGAACAGGGGTTCAATGGATCGCTGAGAGATGGATGAAAGGGCTTCAATCACCCCCGCTCGGGAGTTGGCAGACCTTAGGCAATAGGACTGGCAGCCGGGTTGAGCATTGGCTAAGGATTGAGCATCTACGCAATAAGGGTTTGTGATCATTCCTGATGGCGTCGGGATCCGTCCTGCACGGCCGCATCCAGGCCAGCATTGCGCTATGCCGCGGCCCAATCAGAGCCAGCGGGAGCTTCGAACACTGCCCTTCGCCCGTTGCAGGTGCAGCAGGACATCACGCCAGAACAGATTGTCATCCCCCGTCTTGATCAGAGGGTCGTCGTGACACAAATCAGAGAGTCGTAGTCACTGACAACCGCATTCATCCAGAGATCTCGACCTGGTGGCGAGGCGTGAATGTCGTGGCTGCAACCTTCAGACTCAGGCCGCGCTCGCCGACACTGCTGCAGCGTTCCCCCCAGCCAGAGCAACCGTTGGGGCACGCGGAACGCTGCCGGGTGTGCACAGCTGAGCCGCCGCTGGGTGGAATGGATCTCCACAACCCACAGGCGAGGGATGGGCCATGCAGATGGATCGGGTCAGAGATGACGAGGGTGAAGGCTTCAGCGCGATCGCAGCCGCTGCTGATCCGCCGATCGCCCCCGCCGGTCCGCCAGCAGAGCTCGCTGGCCATGTGGGCACCAGCCTGGAGGCTGATGCCGTTGACAAGCCGTCCTGGGTCTTTGCATGGCTGGGGAGAGCGTAGCTTCGTTGTCGGAAATCAGGGCGGAACCAAGCCAGCGGAACTGAACAGCCCAGGGCGATTCAGAGCGCAGCAGACGGGCGCAGTACACGATCAGGAGGGGCCTGAGCGGGCACGGAATGGCGGAACGACTCGCTGCCGACCAGAGAACGACCGCCCCATTGGATCGCCCGGGGCAGAGGGAAGCACTGGATGATGGAACTCCCCGGGGTGACGGCCACAGGGAGGGGTGAAAGGGCAGGAGATGTGGGTGGGACGGCCACCGCCCAGGCTCCCCGCTGGAAGCGCTGACCAGTGGCTAGGGATGGCCAGATGTCACCGGTGGGGGATAGCTCGCAAAAGATGGCCAGACCTTAGGGAGCTGTCAGCGGAGCTGACGAATCCCTTGGCGAATCATCGCTGATCGCTCCGATAAGCCGGCATGATCGCCCCTGTTGCCCTAACCCGGCGGCATGGCCATCTCAGCTCCAGGCCCCATCCTCAACGAGCTGGCGGGTTCCTGGAGATCCGTGTCCGCTGCAGCCCGGCGGCGCGGGCCTCAACACAGCCTCTCGCCTGGGCGCCTGGGCCTCGCCCTGGGCGCCAGGGCCACCTGAGGAACGCAGCGGCGGAGCCAGAGCGTGCCGGATCAGCTGGGGCGATGGCCGAGGGCCCTGCAAAGCGCAGCTGAGCCATGCAGGGAGTTGGCTGAATCGAGAGCGCATCGCGATCGTCTGGCATCCGCTGCCGCCACGAATCGATCCTTGGAGATGCAACGCGCAGCAGAGATGCACGCTCAGCGGATTGGCAGCCGCATCACGGTGGGCGGGGCCTGCGAGGGATGGCTGATCACCTCCTTCCTCAGGGATAACGCCGATCTCCTGCTGCTCAGCCAGCATCGGCTGACCGAGCGGAACAGCCCGCTGACAACGAGGATGACGACGCGTCTGACAACGGGGATAACGACGAACAGTGTCGCTCAGCCGTTCAGGGCTTGACGGTTACGGTTGGGGTTGGGGTTGGGGTCGAGGTTGGGGCTGGGGTTGCAGCTGAAGTTGGAGGCGATCGGGAGCGACTGGCCAGGGCCATGGATAGCTATTGCCAGGCTAGGCTGCATCTGAGCCGATCATTCTGGTTCGCGCCCAGATTCCCGCCATACCATGCAATTCGAGGACTATCGCGATCTGGCCGCCATTGAGGATTCGATGTGGTACTTCCATGCTTTGCACCAACGCATGCTGCTGCCACTGCAACCGCTGATCGGCAAGCCGGCAACGATTCTCGATGCCGGCTGCGGCACGGGCGGCCTGATCCGGGCGATGCACAAAAGAGAACCGCTCTGGTCCATCAGCGGGGTGGATGTTTCAGCGATCGCCTGCGATTTTGCCCGCCAGCGCACCCAGGTTCCGATTCTGCAGGGATCGGTGGAAGCGTTGCCATTCGAGGCGGGTCGGTTCGATGCGGTAACAAACGCCGATGTCATTTACATGGTCGGGGACCCGGAGCAGGCTGTCCGCGAATGGGCACGGGTGCTGCGACCAGGCGGGATCCTGGCGATCAACACGGCGGCCTACCAATGGATGTGGTCGTATCACGATGACCTGATCGGCACCCGCCACCGCTTCCGCCGCAGCGAACTGGCGGCTCTGCTGCGGCGCCATGGCTTCGAGATCACCCTCTGCAGCTATGCGGTGCTGCTGGTCTTCCCGCTGATCATCGCCCGCCGCAAGCTGTTTGTGCCTGCCAAGCCCAGCAGTGACGTCAAGCCCTACCCAGCCCTGATCGAATCCCTGTTCGGCAGCCTGGCGAGCCTGGAGAACGGCCTGCTCGGGCGCGGCATTCCCCTGCCGGCAGGCAACTCGGTGTTCATCGCCGCCCAGCGCCTCCACTGAGAGGGCAAGCCAGAGGGCAAGCCAGACCCGGGAGCTTTACACAGCGATACATCGAGCTGAGTAAAGGTGCTCAATTCATGGTGGAGCCCTGAGAAATCCGGGTAAGGTTTGAGAACCCACACATTGCCGGCCATGACGACCTGGAACTCAACCTGGAACACCCTCCCCAGCGGCTTGGCCGGCCACGGGCATGACTTCAGCCCAGCCGCCAGCGGAATCGCCGAGGCGTCCAGGGATGGTGATGCGGTGGAAGCCTATTTCGAATGCATCAGCACCTGCTCCCTCGATGACGCGGAGTGCATCACGGTCTGCACAACGGTGCTGCGCGAGAACAACTGACTCCAACCATCCCAGCCCATCCCAGCAACCACCATCCACCCCCCAGCCACACCCAGCTATCGGCCCAAATCACTCACAGGCACTGTGCTCCGGCGCAGTGCTTTTTTTTCGGCACAGCCAGAGTTCCCTGGTTGTTTGACGCCCCCTCGCCGGCATCTGACGAAACCGCGGCGGCCCCGGGGACTGGCCAGCGCGGCTGGGCTTCGGCGGGATGACCGGTCTGGATGGCTCCAACCCGGCCCGCGTCGCCAGGAACAGGGGAGAGGCCCTGGCGAACTCAGGAGTCCCGAGACTCCAGCAGCGCTTCAACCGCCGCCACCTTCTCCGCCAGGCTCTGATCACGGTCGGTGCGGCTGCTGATCGTCACCAGCGTGTGAATTCGATCACAGCCCATCCCATGGACCGCCTGATGACAGGCCTCGATCGCCTCGGCCACCTGCCGCCATTCCCCCACCACGGAGGTGCCGTTGGCATGGAGCTCCACCTCCTCGAGACCCGCCTGACGCAGCACCTGCTCGCAGGCCGCGACGTACGGGGCCAGGGAGGGCCCCACCCCCAGCGGAATGACGCAGAGCTCGGCGATCACCTTCATGGCGGCAACAGCGGGGGGTTCGGAATGGGCCGGTAACCGGCGCGGCGATGGGGCCAAGGATCAGGAGCACTCGGCCCGAGGCCGCAGCACCGCTTCCGGTTCCGGTCATTGTGCCCGCATCGACCCTTGGCGTTGCGCCTGCCATTCCCCTGACGTGAGCTGCGGCTGGTGGGGCGCACCTGGCCTTGGAAGCCGGCCGCAACCTCCCTGCATCCGGCGACACCCGCCTCTGTGGTGGACAACGCCGCCGATCGGACGGGGACGATCCAGGCTTTGAGCGGCCCTGGGTTGGCGCTATGCGCGAAATGGTGTTCGAGGTGCTGAGCGAGGCGCGGGGTCACATCTGTGCCGCCAGCGAGCGCGGCCTGCGGGTGGAGGCCACCTGCCTGGAGGCCTTGCACCACGAGGCCCGCGAGGCCCTGATCGTCTCCCTCGGCCCCGCCCACATCACCTACCGCATCCGCATCCGTCGCGGCCAGGCGGAGCCCCCGCCAGGCGGCTCCCCGCAGGCTCTCCAGCAGGGCGGAGGTTCTGAGGCGATCGGTTAACCGTCCGCGGCGCTTCGGACCCTTCGACCTCGCCGTCCCGCTGAATCGGGCCCAGAGTGGAGGGCATCTCCTGCGGATCCGGCTGGATCCTCACGTTCATGGCCACTCTGCATCGCCTGCGCGGCTGGCTGAGCCGGACGCTGATCACCTGGGCCACCCACCTGTCCGCTCCAGCGCCGGCCTCCATGCCGCCGCCTCCAGGTCGCCGCGATTCCACCGCCGTGACCACCGCCCCCCTGCCGGGGACAGCCCCTGGGCCAGCCCCGGCCCCACGGGCAAGCCAGCACGCGCCGCTGGCCCTGTTCAGCCCCTCCAGCCGCGAACCGCTTTCGGTGGAGGATGCGGTGCTGACCCGGAGCATGGTGCTGCTCAAGCGCGAAGCCGGCGATTCCCTGGCCGCCCTTGGCGCCGCCCACGCCCTGGTCACCTCTGCCCGCCTGTCCCAGGTGCAGCACGTGCGGGAGCGGGTGGAGCGGGGGGAGGAGAAGCCGGAGGCCCTGGCCTCCCTGGCCGCCGATTACCAGGGCTGGCAGAACGACCAGGTGCGGCTGTTCGATGCCATGGCCCTGGTGCTGCGGATGTCGGTGCCCAGCGCCACCACCCTCGAGCTGGTCGATCCCCAGCTCCATGAGCAGGCCCGCGCCCACCTGGCCAGCCTGTCGGCCGAATACCAGCGGGGTCTGCTGCTCGAACAGTTCCGCGACACCCCGCTCGGCTCCTGAACGGCGCCTCGAACCGAAGGGCGGCAGCGGTCCGCCCCGGCCTCAACCGGCGGGCGGGCCGCCCCCTGCCGGCCCGGCGCTGGTAGCCATTCCCTCCAGCCGCGTCAGGCGTCGCTCGAGCAGCAGCAGGCCCAGGACCGTGGTGCCACTGACCATCACCACCAGGGCCGCGAACTGAACGGCATCGATCAGTCCCGCGGCCAGGGCGGTGGTGGCGAACACGAGACCGGGCAGGCCACGGGGGACCAGGCCATAGGCCACCACCCAGGGATCGACCCCGGCCCTTCGATCGGCCCGGCTGATGCCAAGGCCGCACAGCAACTTGGTGAGCAGGGCCACCACCATCAGAAAAACGGCCAGCACCCAGGCCCGGCGATCGACCAGGGCGCTGGCGGGCAGCCGCATCCCGACGGCGATGAAATAAAGCGGTAAGCAAACCTCCGACATCAGCATCAACACCTGCCGCAACTCCACTTCCGGCGGCGAGAAACGGGCCAGCAGCACCCCACCCCAGAGGGCCCCGAGCAGGCTGGTGAAACCGGTGGCCTCCCCCACCCAGGCACTGCCGATCAGCAACAGCAGGATGGCCAGAGGACCCGCAGGCCGTTGGTCGGGCTGACGCCGTGCCCAGCGATCGAATCCCAGCCAGCTGAGCGCCGCCACCAGCAGGCCGAGACCCAGGTTGAGCGGACCGCCCGTCGCCGTGCCCATCGCCGCGCCACCGGCGGAAGCCAGGCCCAGCAGGGCGATCGCCGGCAGGTCATCCAGCACCGACACTCCCACCAAGGTGCGGCCGGAGGGGCTCTGCAGCGCCCCCCGGCTGGCCAGAACCCGCAGGGTGACGCCGGTGCCGGTGGCGCTCAGCACCGCCAGGCAGAGCAGGGCGGTGGGATGGGCCATGCCGAAGCCGAGGCGCAGGGGCCCGTAGGCCAGCAACGGCGCCAGGGTGCTGATCGCCAGGGTGCGGGCGATCGCGCCGCGGCGGGAGGCGAGCAGATCGCCGCGCACCTCCAGACCCACCTGGAAGAAGAGGGCCAGCACCCCAAGCTGGGCCAGTCCCTCCAGGGGGGCGATCGCCCTCAGGGGCAGCACACTGTTGCCCAGCAGAACGCCAACGCCAAGTTCGAGCAAAATCGCCGGCACCGCCCAGGCCGCCAGGCGGCCGGCCGTGATCCGCGCCAGCCCCACCCCCAGCAGCAGGATCAACAGGGTGGTGAGCAGCGAAGGGTTGCCGGACACCGGAGGGGCTGGCGCGAAGGGTCATCGGGCCCTGTCCTACTTCCCAGGCCCGAGCAGCGCGTTCGCCGCAGCGGGAATCCCGGGCCCGCACGTCAGAGCCTGAGCCGCCGGGCCGGGAACCCCCCAGGCCGGGGCCCCTGAACATCGGCGACCGACGGCCCAGGGCTCCCCTCGCGGCGGCGGCCGCGGCCTGGCAGCAGACTGGCGGCTGTTGACCTGCGATGGCTGATGGTGCGGCAGCCGCTGAAGCTCCCTGGAACCTCCGCAGCAGCCCAGGCGCCCGGGGCCGCTCCCGGCTCCCTGGCCGCCCTGCTGCGGCAGTGGCGCAACAGGCTCACCGTGCCCCAGTTCACGGTGGTGACCGGACTGCTGGTGATCGCCACCGGCACGCTGCTGCTCGCCTCCCCCCTCTGCTCCACCGCCAGCGTCGGGCTGTGGGAAGCCCTGTTCACGGTGACTTCCGCGATCACGGTGACGGGCCTGTCGATCATCGATGTGGGCAAGGAGCTGACGCCCCTGGGCCAGGGGGTGCTGGCGCTGCTGATCCTCACCGGCGGCCTGGGCCTGATGGCGATCACGACGTTTCTGCAGGGGTTTGTGCAGGGCGGTTCCGGTCTGCGCCACCGGCTTGACAAGGGCCGCGCCCTCGATGAATTCGGGGTCGGCGGCATCGGCCCCACCTTTCACCGCATCTTGCTGACGGCGGTGCTGACGATCATCGCCGGCACCGCGATCCTCTGCGGCTTCGGCTTCACCGACATCGCCGATCCGGGCGAGAGGCTCTGGGCGGCCCTGTTCCACTGCATCAGCGCCTACAACAACGCGGGCTTCGGCCTCTGGAGCGACAACCTGGTGGCCTATCGCGGCCAGCCGGTGGTCAACGGCGTGATCGGAGCGCTGATCGTGATCGGGGGGATCGGCTGGCGCGTCACCAACGAGGTGTGGAGCAACCGCCGCACCTGGTGGCGCTTCCGCCGCTTCAGTCTCCATACCCGCCTGGTGCTGCGCACCACGGCCCTGCTGATCGTGATCGGTGCGGTGGGGCTGCTGTTCACCGAGCAGTTCGCCCCCGATGGTGTCTTCCAGAAACTCTCGCTCTGGGATCGGCTGCAGGTGACCTTGTTTCAGTCGATCACCACCCGCACCGCCGGCTTCAACACGGTGCCCCTGTCTCTGGAGACCCTCTCCGATGCGGGCCTGCTGCTGATGATCGGGCTGATGTTCATCGGCGCCAGCCCTGGCGGCACCGGCGGCGGCATCAAGACCACCACCTTCGCGATCCTGATGGGGGCCACCCGCTCCACCCTGGAAGACCGGGATGAGGCGATCGTGCACCGCAGCACCGTCTCCGGCGAGCTGGTGCTGCGGGCGGTGGGGGTGACCCTGGCCTCAGGCCTGTTCGTGCTGGCGATGACCCTGGTGCTCGGCCTGGGTCCCACCCCCGGCGGCGAGGGAGAAGTAGCTGCCGCCACCTTCCTGGAGAAGCTGTTCACCTGCATGTCGGCCTTCTGCACCGTGGGCCTGGATGTGGGCATCACCGCCAAGCTCAACCCCTGGGGCCAGCTGGTGCTGATGGTGGGGATGTTCGTGGGCCGGCTCGGCATCCTGCTGCTGCTCTCGGCGATCTACGGCCGCCGTCGCCACCCCCGGGTGGGGTATCCGCGCGAAGAGGTCTACCTCTGAGCCGGGCGGGAAGCCAGCCGTGGCGTCAGACGGTGCGCCGCAGGGCTGGCTGGCGATCGCCCCCCTGCGGCGCGGCAACACCAGGCTGACCGCCGCTGCGATCACCCCTAGAAACGGGATGGAGAGCTGGTTCCACCGACCCGATGCCCGCAACCACCCGCACCGCCTCTACAGCCGTCCCTCCCCGACGGATGGACCGGAAGAACGTTGCCAGCAGCCGATGGGGCCAGCGCAGCGCCGCTCTGTTCGGGGTTGGGCTGCTGGCTGGCGGCGGTGCGCTCCCAGCCGCCGCCACGGTTCTGCCGGGGAACCCCGGCGCCGCACCGGCCATGGCCGCGGCACCGGCCCCTGCAGGCGCCCCGACAGCCGCCGCAGGGTCGAAGGCCAGCGCACGGCCCCCGGGCGGCAGCGCAGCTGCTCCCTGGACCGGCGTCGGCGCCCCCTCGGCTGCAGCCAGCGCCCGGAGCGCAACGAAAGTCCCAGCCGGAGCCCTGGCCCCATCGCTTGCCACCTTGTACACCGGCGGGCCGATCCTGACCATGGCCGGGCCGACGCCCCGCTATGCCGAGGCCCTGGTGGAGCGGGGGGGCCGGATCGCCTATGTGGGTCCCCTGGCCGGCGCGATCCGGGCGGCGGGGAGCGGCGCGCAGTTGCTGCACCTGAAGGGCCACGCCCTGTTGCCGGGCTTCATCGATGCCCACGGCCATCTGCCCGACTACGTGGCCACCTGGGGCCGTCCCGATCTCAGCCCGCCGCCGGTGGGTGGCATCCGCAGCATCGCCGACATCCAGGCCACGGTGCGCGACTGGCTGGCCAAGCATCCCGCCCCGGCCGGCCAGCTGCAGTTCTTCGTCGGCTATGACGACAGCCTGCTGGCCGAGAAGCGCCACCCGACCCGCGCCGACCTCGATGCGGTGAGCACGTCGGTGCCGATCCTGCTGATGCACGCCTCCGGCCACCTGGTGGTGGCGAACAGTCCGGCCCTGGCCCTGGTGAAGATCGGCAAGGCCAGCCCCGATCCAGCCGGCGGCCACATCCAGCGGGATCCAGCCACGGGCGAGCCCAATGGGGTGTTGGAGGAGACGGCCGGGCTGCCGTTCATGGCCCTGATCCCCCAGCCCGACCAGGCCGAGAAACTGCGCCGCCTGGATCAGGTGCAGACATGGTGGGCCAGCTATGGGATCACCACCGCCCAGGATGGCCTGAGCAACCCCGACAACCTGGCCCTGCTGCGGGAGGCCGGCCGCCAGGGCCGATTGATCCTCGATGTGGTGAGCTATCCCTTTTACCGGGTGCTCGGCGATCTGGCCAGCCTCGATCAACGGGCCAAGGGGGTGGAGATCATCACCCCCGGCAGCGACCCCCGGGCCGCCGGAGCGGCGACGGCGGCTCCGATCAGCTCGATGCTGGCGAACGCTGGCCGGGAATTCGCCGGCGGCGGCGGCGCAGCGATGGCGCCCCCGGTCGATGGGGCCAGCACCGTGGAGCGGCTGAAGGTGGGGGCTTACACCAACCACCTGAAGATCGGCGGGATCAAGCTCACCGGCGATGGCTCACCCCAGGGCAAGACCGCCTACATGAGCCAGCCCTACGCCTCACCGCCACCGGGCCAGAAGGCCGATTACCGCGCCTATGCGGTGATGACGCAACAGGAGCTGAGCGATTGGCTGGCCTTCGGCTATCGCAACAACATCCAGATCATCACCCATACCAATGGCGATGCCGCCCTCGACCAGCTGCTGGTGGCGGTGCAGCAGGCCCGGGCCAGCTATCGCGCCAAGGATCTGCGGCCGGTGGCGATCCACGCCCAGCTGGCCCGCCACGACCAGGTGGAGCGGATCAAGGCGCTGGGCATCGTGCCGAGCTTCTTCACAGCCCATACCTTCTACTGGGGCGACTGGCACCGCCAGAGCTTCGGCGAAGCGCGGGCGGCCGGCATCAGCCCCACCGGCTACGCCAGCCGCCAGGGGGTGATCTTCACCAACCACAACGACGCCCCGGTGGTGCCGCCCGACATGCTGCGCCTGGCCCAGACCGCGGTGCAGCGCACCACCCGCAGCGGCTTCGTGCTGGGTCCGGCGGAGCGCCTCTCGCCCTATGAAGCCCTGCGGGCGATGACGGACTGGGCTGCCTATCAGTATTTCGAGGAGAGGAGCAAGGGCACGCTTGAACCCGGAAAGTTGGCTGATCTGGTGATCCTGGAGAAGGATCCCCTGCGGGTTCCCCCGGAGACGATCGGCGCCATCAAGGTGCTGGCCACGATCAAGGAAGGTCGGCTGATCTACCGGCGCGGCATCGACCGAATCGATGGGGCCGCCGTGCGCGCCGCCAGCCGGGTGGCGGCGAATCCGCTGCTGGCGGAGGAGCGGATTCATGGCCATTGAGAGGCAGCCATCTTGGCTTCCCAGATGATCACCGGCAACGAGAAGCCATAGCCCCTCCTATCGACCAGCAGCATGGCGATCAAAAGCTGGAGGCGCTGTAGAAACAACCCAAAGAACAGCTTGTCGCTGGCGACCACTTGGGGAAGGGGGGACTGATCGAATCACAGCCATCCTCACAACCGGAACAGCAGCTGACTGATCACCACCCAGGCGTCCTTGTCGCCGAAGCGGTCGTAGGTGGTGAAGCGGTAGTTGCCCTCCAGGCCCAGCTGCAACCAGGGGTTGACATCCCAGATCACGTTGGCGAAGGCGGCGCTGTTGAGGGTGAGCGAGAAGGCGCCGGCATCCTGGGCATGGTCGACTCCGTAGCCAACGTTGAGACGCAGATTATCGGCCGGATAGAGATAAAGCTGGCCCCAGCCGCCGGCGGTGGGCACCGCCTGGTTGCTGTTGCGGTTGTAGCTCTGCAGGATGCCGCCCATGTATTCGGCCAGGCCCTGGCCGGTGTAGAGCTCGCCGTTGAGGCCGAAGCGAGGGCCCAGGGCGATCTGGCCGTCGAAGGCCGCGCCCCAGACATTCACCGTGGAGCGATCGGCGACCAGGGTCAGCGGATCGCTGGGGCGGATGTTGTCGAGCACCCGCAGCTGACCCAGCACCCCGGAGACGCCGAGCTCCACCGGCCGCAGCCGCCGGCCGCCGGCCCGCTCGGCCAGGGCACCAAAGCCGAGGTTGAGGCGCGCCTCCAGATTCGGCCAGCCGTTGTCCTCCACCACCTCCTGGGTCTGGAGATTGCCCAGGTCCACGTTGCTGGGCAGGGCGGTGGTGATCGGCGAGGACACCGCCAGCTGCACGGCCCCGCCGAAGTCCTGCGAAGCACCGCCAAGGCTGTGCTCCACCCGGAACTGGGGTCGGTAGGAGCCGGGGTTGCCGCCGGCGGCCAGCTTGCCGCTGGTCAGGTTGTCCGGATCGCGGGGAGCGAACACATCGAAGTTCTGGCCGGCGGCGATGCGCCAGCGGCCGGCGCTGATCTCCCCGAAATAAACGACCGGCGTAAAGCTGTAACCCTCCGCCAGCAGATTGTCCTGGAGGGTGAACATGGCGTAGGCAGCGGGCGTCCAGCGGCCCCAGGCCGGCCCCTGGAACGCGGCCGTCACCGTGCTCTGTTGGGCCGAGAGGTCGTAGGAGACGTCCGGATCCTTGGGGCTCACCACCAGGGGCTGGCCCGGGTTGAACACATAACGGCTGCTGGAGAAGCCAAGCAGGCGCGCCTCGGCGCGGAGGCTGAAGCTGGCATCGCCGGCCTGCAGGTTGAAGCCCCGCCCGGGGGTGTAGCGAAGGGAGCTGGTGGTCGCTGCGGGCCCGCCGGCAGGGGCTGCGGCGGCCGGAGCGCCCGGGGCGGCGGCGACGCTGGCGAGAGCGGGAGCTGGAGCGGAGGCTGTGGCGCGAGCGGGGGTTGGGGCGTTGGCGCCTGCGGAGGCGGGGCCCGTGGCGGCGGCGGTGGAAGCGGCGGCGGTAGCGGTCGCTGATCGGCTGGCGGGAGCTGCGGGAAAGGCTGCTGTGGCCACCGGAGTCGCCGCCCCAACGGCGGGGCTGGCCATGGCGGCGCTGGATGAAGCGTTGGGGCTGGGGGCCGATGCGCGGCCTGCGATCGGGGCGTTGGGGCTGGCGGCGCTGCTGGCGGTCGTCGCGCCGGAGGCGGCCGCAGTGGTGGTGGCGGCCTCGAACTGGTGCCGCAGCGCCGCCAGATCCTGGGCCAGGCTGTTCTGGCGTGCGGTTTCAGCCGCGAGCTGGGCCTGCTGGGCGGCGATCCGCTGGCGGGAGGCGGCCAGCTCGGCCTCCAGCCGCTCCAGCCGGGCCAGGGGATCGAGGGGGCCTCGGCAGGCGGCCGTGGCGGCAACCCTGGCGGCCAGGCCGGGGTCAGCACGCAGGGCCTGCTCCGCCAGCAGGGAGGGGGACAACCTCAGGGCGGCGCGGCAGCCCGGCTGATCAAGGCTGGCCGCGGCGGCGGTGGCCGCGGCGGCAGGGCCCGGCCCTGCTGCTGAGGCAGGCGCCCCACCCCCGGCCCGCGATGGCGCCAGGGGTGGATGGAGCAGCGGCTCGGCCAGGGCGGCGGAGCCGGCGGCCAGCGGAGCCAGCAGGGCGGCGGCCACCAGGGGCCGCCACTCCCTCAGAGCAGAACCGCCGGCAGCAGCGCTGGCCCGTGGCCACAGGCCGTGGGCCAGGGGGGCAGGCTGAACCAGCTGCCCCTTGGCACCAGCCGATCCCCGGCGCATCTGGCCGGATTCGAGGGGGACCCCTCGCCACCTGGCCCGCCAGGGCAACCGCAGATCACGGGCGGAAGCGGCGGCGAAATCGGCCATGGCGCCAGGGGGAGGGGAGATTGACGGGATGATCCCGGATGCACCGCCACCGGGCCATCCACAAGCGGCGCACAGTTTTGCTGAAACCGACCAAGCGCTGCGCCGTGCATCAGGCACCCCTACGTTGCGCTCGCCATGCAACGCAGAGCCGATGTGGAGAAGCCCCCTCCCCCCGCGGCCGGCGGTTGAGGCGTTGCTCACCTGGAGCGCAAGCGGGGAGCATGGCGGGGGTGGCGCCATCGCCGGCGATGGCGCGGTTGCCGCCGTGGGGGGGGTGCCGGCGGCCGAGTTGGCCGAGGCTCAGCGGCCTCTGGGGCCTCTGGTCCCCCCGGGGCCTCGGAGAAATCCGGGGACGCTGAAGCCGTTGCGGAGCACTGCCGGAACCCCTGGGGTGTTGCGCCAGGGTTCGCTGCAATCGCCCCGGGGCAGCGAACCCTGGCGGCAGCGGCGAGGCTGGACGAGGGCCGGGTCGATGGCCGGGACGATGGTTCTGCCAGGCCTTCTGGCGCTGATCGCCGCCGCCCTGCCCCTCACTCCCTGGACCCAGGCGTTCGCCCAGCCGATGCCAGCCACGGGCCCGGTTGTCGTTCCGACCCTCTACAGCGGCGGCGACATCCTCACCATGGAGGGTCCAACGCCGCGCTATGTCGAGGCCCTGGTCGAGCGAGGCGGGCGGATCGTGTATGTCGGGCCGCTGGCCGGCGCGGTGCAGGCGGCCGGTGACGCTGCCCGGCGGGTCGATCTGGCGGGCCGAACGCTGCTGCCGGGCTTCATCGATGGTCACGGCCATTTCCTGTATTTCGGCCGCAACCTGATCGATGCGGATCTGTTTGGCGCCGCCACGGTCGAGGAGATCGTGCGACGGATGAAGCTGCAGGCCACGAAGGTCGGCGCGGGCGAATGGATCGTCGGTTTCGGTTTCCAGGGCAATGGCCTGGCGCGCTACCCGAGCGCCGCCGAACTCGATGCGGTGGCCAAGGATCGACCGGTGATGGTGGTCGACAGCTCGGGCCATGCCGGCGCCATGAACAGCGCCGCCTTCCGGGCTGCGGGGATCACGGCGGCGACGCCGGATCCGGAGGGCGGCCGGTTTGAGCGTGGCGCCGACGGTCGCAGCCTGGCGGGAAAGGCGGAAGAAACAGCCCTCAATCTGGTGCGCGAAAAGCGGCCCGGCCTGAGCGGCGCCTCCGCCGATGCGGTGATCACCCGGGCCAGCGATCTCTGGGCCAGCTACGGCCAGACCACAGCCCAGGAATGCGGCGTGGGGCTGGGCAGCGATGACATCGCCCTGGTGCGCCATGCGATCGACCGGCGCCTGCTGACGGTGGATCTCTACCTCTGCGCCAAGGACTCCCATGTGGAACGGGTGGCCGCCGCCGCCGCCCGGGTGAAGCGGGACTACGGCCAGCTCACCCCCCGGGCCGATGGTGATTTCGAGCGGCAACAGCTGATCGCGGCCGCGGCCGGACGGCCGGGAGACATCCAGAAGCTGCTGCTGCAGGGGCGTGCCGATCTCGACAAGCGCTATGTCAACCGCGTGCGGCTGGGGGGGATCAAGTTCTGGCTGGATGGATCCATCCCCACCGCCTGGATGAGCCAGCCCTACAGCCAGAACCCACCGGGCACCGAGCCGGGTTTCCGCTCCTATCAGCAGATCCCCGATGCCGTGCTGGATCAGACCTTTGATCGCTGGTGGACCAGCCAGGTGCAGATCAACATGCACATCAATGGGGATGCCGCCGCCGAACAGGCGCTGCGGGCGATCGAGAAGGCGGTGGCCAGGCACGGCATGAGCGATCACCGACCGGTGTTCGTGCATGCGAGCTATCTGCGGCCCGACCAGATCCGGCGACTCAAGGCCGTGGGCGGGGTACCCACCTTCCTCACCAGTGGCATCCTGCCGGGCGGCGACACGGTGCTCAAGCTCTGGGGAGCGGAGCGAGCGGCCCAGGCCATGGCGGCGATGACCATGGAGCGCAGCGCCATTCCGTTCAGCTTCAGCCACGACGCTCCCGTCTCCCCCCAGCCCTGGATCCTGCCGCTGATCGATGCGGGCGTGAACCGCCGCACCGCCTCGGGCCAGGTGATCGGCCCGGAGCAACGGGTGAGCCCCTATCTGGGGCTGCGGGCGGTGACGGCCTATGCGGCCTGGCAGATCAAGGAGGAAAAGAACAAGGGCAGCCTGGAGGTGGGCAAGCTGGCGGATCTGGTGATCCTGGAGCGCAATCCGCTCAAGGTGGATCCCACCACGATCAAAACCATCGCCGTGCTCGAAACGATCAAGGAGGGCCGCACCATCTTCCGGCGGGACCCCGCCAGTGCTGCAGCCAGCAGCGCTGAGCGGGCCGAGGAGCGTGAACGGCCCTGCCCCCATGAGGTGGTGGGTCAGCATGGCCGCGATGCAGACCGATCGCCGCAGGCGGCGGACACGCTGGCGCCAGCGAAGGGCTCAGCCGATCGTGCCGGCATGACGGCCACTGGTCGCCCCTGATCATTGTCCTGGCCGAAGCCTGCGAGGTGACAGGGAGCGATCCGAAGCCTCGCCAGCCCAGGATCAGCGGCACGATCGGCACAGAGCGGCGCAGAGCTGGTTGGTGGATCCCTGCTGATTGGCTCCAGCGCATGAACCAGCAGCGGCAGGGGTTGGTGGTGGCAGCTGGAACCAGCAAGGCTGCGGTGGGGGCCATTGGGGCGATGGGGCAGGGATGGCCATGCGATCGGAACCTGACCCCCCGGGCAGCGGCGTTGGCGGGGCTGGCAGCTGGTCAACCAGAAACGGGGAGAAAAGGCTGGCCGCCCTCACCCTGCTGCACGAGCAAGTGGCTTGCTTGGCTTATCGACCCAACAGGCCTTCCACGGGTCGGAATTTGTCCTCAGCCGTTCGGCGCGGCGGCAGCGTTCCAGCGGGAAACACACTCACCGTGTTGCTGTTGAGATCCAAGCCATAGGCCATGGGTGAATACGTTACCGACGAGCTCGGTTCGCCTTTCCGTAGGTTTTGTGGCAATAGGTTTACTGGCAATAGATTTTCTGGCAAAAAGTTGATGGCGGCCTGCATGGCGTAGCGCCGCTGGCTCGTGGCCGAGCTGGTGGTGGAGGCGGTGGCCGAGCTGGTGGTGGAGGTGGTCGCCCCAGCCAGAGCTTCCGAGACCGCGTCGGGGAAGATGGCCTCCAGGCAGGCCTGAGGGTTGATGCTGGCCCTGGCGACGTATTCGATGCTACGCGCATCGGCTTCAAGTTGAAGTTGCAACTGGAGAGCAGCTATCTGCTGGCGGTAGTTTTTAAGATAAAGATCGATATCTTTGTGAGTACGGTTCCAGAAATGAATATCCAGGCCATCCATGCCGGCGATGGCAGCCAGGGAACGAGGTGCGTTGGTGCTCAGAATGGGGTAATAGGCGGTGATGTAATTCTGGTACGCCTGTCCGCCGGCCTTGGCAGCAGCCCGCAGGGTCAGGGAGGTTAAACGGTTTTGGATCAACGCCTGATTCGCTTGGGCCAGGTTGCCAGAGGCGGCGCTCAGGCCACTGCCCACGGTACTGAGACCCATGGCAAAGGACAGCCAGGCGTCACGGTTGAGCTGGGCCGTATTGGCATTGCGAACAGCAGAGTTGATCAGAGTTGCGGTCTTGACGTCGAGTTCGTGGCTTCTGGTGCGGAATCGCCTGGGGTGATCAAGGGTGGCATGGGCCAGCTCCTGGGCGATCACGCAGCTCAACTGCGTCGGTTTCAGGGCCAGGCGGTCGATGATGGCCTTGTCGATGCGAAGCAGGAAGCCCCCATTGGTGAGGGCCTGACTGCTGGCCAGGACGTTGCTGGCCGCAATCAGCTGCACCGCCCAGGCCAGGGTGGCATCCTTTGGCAAATCGCCGGGGAGCGCAGTGTCGCTGGGGCAGGGGGCTGACTGGACCGTTGCTGACTGGACCGTTGTGGCCTGGCAGTCTTTGAGGTTGGGGCTGCGCAGGCTGATCGCCATGGGAGTAGCGATACGATTGGCCTGCATCAATCGCTCGAGAACGCGATAGGCAGGGTAGAGATGGACACCCATCTCCCGGCGGGCTGTGGCGTAGCGATCACCGGTCGCTTGGTCAGCCGCTGTGGCAACAGCCGCGTGAGCAGTCAGCGGAACCGCCAGCACAGCCAGCATCACAGCGGCGAGGGCCTGGCGAACACCGGAACCCTCCCAGCGACGGGGCGCGGTTGGTTTGGCGGAAGAAGGAAAAGGCGTAGCGGACACGGCCAGGGAGGGGTCTGGGCTTTGCTGTCTGGATTCAGCTTGCGAGGGCCGATTCACGTGGATGGCAGGAGGGCTGCCTCCGGACCCGCCAGGGCGCTCGCTGAAGGCGTCGAAGCATCCAGACACGGCCAGAACAGGCCGGGTCGTGGCCCTCAGCCCCACGACCCAGGACAGACCGCGTCGATCGGTCAGGGCATGGGAACCGCAGCATGAGGGGCCGGGTGGCGGTTGGAATTCAGGCCTGCAACCATCAGCAGCTGATCGCCAGCCGACCGGCCGATCGCCTCGGCGATCGATGACCAGAAAAGCTGCCGCTCGCGCACAACCATCGGCCGCAGGGCCGCTACGGCCTTGAGAGCCGCCGGCCGGCCGGCACACAGCTCGCTGACCATGGATTCAGCCAGTGGACCATGGCTGCCCCCATCGAGGGCGATGTGGCGCTCCAGATACCAGATCAACAGGGGTGCATCCAGATGGTGGCGAAGCAGCTGATCGCGCAGGCCGCTGAAGAGATCAGGGACGAGAAGTTCGCGGCCATAACAGAAGGAAGCAGCCAATAGACAGGGATCGTCGGTTCGAATCAGATCAACATCGAAGGCCATGAACCGCCGCGCCGGCTCAGGGATGTCCGGGTGCGCAAGAGCCGCGTCGAGACCTTGGCTGGAAGCCAGCGCCAGCACAGCATCGATCGGTCCCGTAGCAGCACCAACCTGCTGCATCGCCAGCCGATACAGAGAGAAATGGCTCAGAGATAGAGGACCACCGAAGGCCTCGGGCAGGAGATCGCACTCCTCCTCGGCCACCAGGCCATTGATCAGCCCGGCGATCCGCGGGTAGGGCGGTGGACACCAGGGAATGCCAGAGGGGGCAAGATGCTGCTGCAGAGATTTCAGCAGCAGCATGAAGTCCCAGACGGCAAAGACATGATGTTCCATGAACAGCCGTAGCTGGGGGAGGCTCTGGATGGTTAATGCCTGCACGCTCACCGAATGACCACCTCAGAGCCCGAGTTCGGTCAGGCCAGGGAAATCGACAGGCCGTGGTCCATCCCCCCAGGTGAACAGGCGATCGGCATCACGAATCGGCACATCATTGATGCTGGCCTCACGGCGACGCATCAGGCCTGTCTCTGAGAACTCCCAGTTTTCATTGCCGTGGGAGCGGAAGAAGTTACCGGAGTCGTCATGCCACTCATACTGGAAGCGAACGGCAATGCGGTTGTCAGTGAACGCCCAGACCTCCTTGATCAGCTTATAGCCAAGTTCCTTGGCCCACTTGCGCTGAAGAAACTGCAGGATTTGGTCGCGGCCTTGGATGAACTCGCTACGATTCCGCCAGATACTATCCTCCGTATAGGCCAGGGCCACGCTCTGGGGATCGCGGCCATTCCAGGCATTCTCGGCCATGCGTGCCTTCTGAATCGCTGTCTCCAGGGTGAAGGGGGGGAAAGGGGGCTTGCTGGTCATGGTGGGGGAGATCAAGAAGATGGGGGGCGGGATCAACGGCTGAGGGCTCTCACCTCAACCGTGTCCGCAGGGCCAAACCTGGCGAGGCGTTGGCGAAGCTTGCTCGCCTCCTCATCGGTGCGGGTGCAGGCGAATCCATAGCGGGCCCGAACCCGCTCCGAGGCCTCCCGCAAGGCGGCAAGGCCCCTGTGCTCGAGTTCGGCAATGGTGAGGGATTGACCTGGCTGGAGATAGTCGTAGACGACGGTGGAAGGCGAATAAAAGCGGCTGGCTTCGCCGTCGGGCCAATGGAGCTGCAACAGGACTTCAGGCATGGCTGGAATGGAGGAACAAGCCAGTGGCTACGAGCGAGCCACTGCAGCAAAGCCGGTCAGGGAGGTGGTGCCAGACCAGAGCTGCTGGCGTTGACTGGAGCGCTCCAGCCATACCCCATCGAGGGAGGCATTGAAACGGCCGATCGCAGCACCGATCAGAGGGCCATGGCGACTGATCTGCTCAGCCAAGGGCTGGATCTGAGCACTGGATACCGCCAGAAGGAAACCGAAACTGGGAAAGCAGCTGAGCCAGGCCGGTTCGGCAATCTGCGCAGGGCGTGGAATCGCATCCAGATCGATTGTGATCCCCAGACCACAGGCCTCTGCAAACATCACCGCAGTGCCGACCAGGCCACCCATGCTGATGTCCTTGGCGGCGCGGACAAGGCCAAGCTGGGCCAGGCGCGGCAGCAGGGCCAGCTGGTTCTGCAGGCGCGATGGCTCCGCTGCGGTGGCCGCATCCCAGAACGGATAGTGGCGATAGAAGCGGCCATCAGCATCGATCAGCAGCATCAGCTCATCACCAGGCTGGGCGGCGCGCGCCGAAAGGACAGGTCCATCGGCCACACCGAGCACGGAGACGGACAGGGCGGCATAGGGGCTGTGGCTGTTGATGTGACCTCCGACCATCGGCACCGCAAAGGTGTCACAGGCCAACCGCAGACCCTCCAGCAGGGCCGCGGCCGACTGCTCCTCAGCACTCCAGACGCTGTTGACCAGGGCCAGGGGACGCCCTCCCATGGCGGCGATGTCATTGAGATTGACCAGCACGCCACTCCAGCCGGCAAACCAGGGGTCGTCGCGGACAAGCTCGGGCTGCATCCCTTCGCAGGCCAGGAGCAGGCTGCCAGTCTGACCTGGCACCACGGCTGCGTCATCGCCAAGACAACTGGCCAGCCCGAGTTCAGCAAAGGGGTGGTGGGGAAAGGCGGCAGCGGCAGTTTGAATGTCGCGTTTAGCCTTCAGGCCACTCAGCTGACTGAGCTGCTGGACAAGGTCGTCAAGATCCTGCGCGCTCATGCCGCAACAGGCACGGAGGAGGGACGGCGCTCAAGCGAAGGGGCGTAGTAGTTGAGATCGGCCTCCATGAGATGGTGGCGGATTCCCATGATCTCCAGCTCCTCGATCGAAGCCCAGTGCAGCCGCTGGAAAAAGCGCACATTCTGGATCTGCACCGTGGCCAGAAAGCGATCACAGCCCCAACCATGGGCGGTGGTGACCGCCTTCCAGATCAGCCCCTTACCGATCTGATTATGGCGGCGGAAGTCCGCATGGACACCGAGGCGCCCCCCATACCAAAGCCTGGGGCTTGGCTCAACAATCCGCACCACACCAACCACCTGACCAGCAAAACTGGAACCATGGTGGATGGCAGCGATCGGATAGGCATGGGGATCGAGCTGATCGCGATCGGAGGCTTCGAAAAGATGTTGCTCTTCGCAGAAGATCTGGCTGCGCAACTGCCAATAGCCGTTGATCAGAGCATTGGTCGGACGCAACAGATGGAAGGAGAACCGATCGGAGCAGGCGGTTGGCGACAGACGAAAATCATCGGCATCAATCGCCATGCCCCACCGCACCGACGGCGTGAACGAGGCAGGAGAGGAACTGAGGCTTTGTCCAATCTCATGGCTGCTGGGATCAATGCAGAACATCGCCGTCAACGGTCTTTTTCAAACAGGGAAAGGGCTGAACAGGCGCCGCATTTGGCACAGCCAGCGGCCATTGCCTCGGCACTGATGTCGGATTGACGCAGCCGTTCGGCCACAGCGCCATAGACCTCCACCATGAACTCGCTGGATGGGGCGGGGTGATGTTCCAGCGGCGTGCCGGAGATGGGAACAAAGGGCACGATGAAGGGATAAACGCCAAGACCAATCAACGTTTCACTGCAGGCAATCAGGGATTCGGCACGGTCACCAAGGCCGGCCAGCAGATAGGTGGAGACCTGTCCGCGACCAAAGACGGCAACGGCCTGCTTGAACGCGGTGTAGTACTGGTCGAGGGAGAGTTCGGACTTGCCGGGCAACACCCGCTGCCGCACCTCCGGTTCAATCACCTCCAGGTGCATGCCGAGGCTGGCGACCCCGGCCTCTCGCATCCGCTCGTACCAGATCGGATCCTGGGGTGGCTCGCACTGGGCCTGGATCGGAATGGCCACCCGCCGCTGCACCGCCGCAGCGGTCTCGGCCATCAGCCGGGCACCGCGGTCGTCGCTGTTGGGTGTCCCTGTCGTCATCACCAGCTGCTTGACACCATCAAGACGGACGGCAGCTTCGGCCACCTCAGCCACCTGTTCTGGCGTCTTTCGCACCAGGGTGCGGCCATCATCGAGGGACTGTTCAATCGCACAAAACTGGCAGGATTCACGCCTGTCGCGAAAACGAATGCAGGTCTGCAGCAGGGTGGTCGCCAGCACATCGCGGCCGTGGAGCAGGGCGATGGAGCGGTAAGGAATGCCGTCGGCGGTGGCCAGGCTGTAAAAGGCGGGCTCACCGGTCACGGCCACGCCGCTATGACGCTCCCCTTCCAGGTCGCTGGACAGCGAGAGTGCCCCGGCCGAATCGGCCTCAAGGCGATAGGGAGAGGCCTGGGAGGCGGCGTTGTAGACCGGCACCATCACCGTGGCGCCATCGATGGTCAGGGCGCGGTGATCGGAGGGTCCCGCACCGCCGCGTCGACCACGGTTGCCAGCCAGGGCGGGCACGGCGACGCCATGGACCTGCAATTCCGTCACCAGGCGGCCAAGATCAGACATCGCTCAACTCCTGGGCGACAACGATCGGCTGGGGCGCAGCGGCTGGATCATGGATGGATGCAGCCGTGCTGATCTGAGCGAGCGGGAACTGATGGATGCGCAGGCTGAGCAGATCGGGGCGGCTGTAATGACCGACGCTATCCATCATGCGTTTGCGTTTGGTGATCAGAGAAAAATCCAGTTCGGCAACGGCCAGACCTTCACCATCCGGCAATGGGCCGGCCAGATAGCGCCCCTCCGGACTGATCACAGCGGTATGGCAGCCGCCCTGAAAGGCCTTGTGGAGGGTGGTGTCTGCGGTGATCGCGCTGTAATCGTCGGGGTCGAGCCAGGCGGTGGAGCAGATCACAAAACAACCGGCCTCCAGGGCGTGATGGCGCATGGTCACCGCTGTCTGCTCGCTGAAGATCGGGCCGACGAGTGAGCCTGGAAACTGGGCGCAATGGATCTGCTCCCCCTGGGCCATCAGCGCGAAGCGGGCCAGGGGGTTGTAATGCTCCCAACAGGCCAGGCTGCCGATCCTGCCCAACCTGCTTTCAACGACCTGCAGCCCGGCACCATCCCCCTGGCCCCAGACCATGCGCTCGTGGTAGGTGGGAGTGATCTTTCGACGCTTGAGGATGATCGCGCCGCTGCTGTCGATCAGCAGCTGGGTGTTGTAGAGGCTGCCGCCATCGCGCTCATTGATACCAAGCAGCACATGCAAGCGGTGTTGCCGAGCCGCTGCCGTGATGGCATCGAGGGCGGGGGAGGGCACGGTGACGGCCTGCTCATAGAGCGCGAGATGGGAGCGACCCATCAACACGGCCGGCTCAACAAAGGCGAAATAGGGGTAGTAAGGAAGGAAAGTTTCCGGGAAAACAATCAGCTCGACCCCTTGTTCCGCTGCTTCCGCCATGGCCGCGAGCAGCCGCTGAACAGAGCCCTCCAGGTTGAAGAGCACCGGGCGGATCTGGGCCGCCGCAACCTTGATTGTGTTGGCCATGGCGGCAACGGGCTCGGTTGCTCAGAGGGTCCAGGTGTCGAGGATGAAGGCACCGTCCTTGCGATGCATCAGCACGATATCGAGAACATCGAGGGGATTGATCGGCCGGATGCCGGGCATCAGCGCAGCTTCGCCATGGCCGTAGAGGGCTTGAAGGGCAAAGCGACAGGCATAAACCTTGCCGCCCTGGTCCATGAACTTCTGCAGGCGGGCATTGAAGTTGAGGTGGCCGTCGAAGGCCGCATCGCCAAGCTTCGGGAACCCGCGCTGCACGCCGAGGGTGACCCCGGGTCCATAGAGCAGGATCGAGGTTTCAAAGCCCTTGTTGATCAGACGGCTGGCCTGGAGCAGATTGACAAGACCGATGGAACCCTCAAAGGCCACGGTGTGAAAGGTGATCAAGGCCTTTTCACCCGGCTCCGCTTTGACATCGGGAAACACCTTCTCCTCGTAATCAACGAGAAAGTCGCCTGGCTGATTGGAAGGGCGGCTGACAGCAGGCATGCAGATGGAGAAGAACGAAAGCAGCGGCAGCATCGCCCTGCCAGCGGATCTGAATATGTCGCCGATGCAACCAAAGCCAGGGCCGCAGCGAGGGCGACCGAATGATCCATCGATCTGTACGAACCGCTACGGACCGTGGCGGGAAGCCGGGTGATTGTGAAGGGTGATGTGGAATAACCTCCTGTGAGTGGATCCTCTCAGTCCTGGGGTCCTCAGGCCGATCAGAACAAAACCGATCCGCACAAGACCGATCCACAAAGATCCGATCCACAAAGATCCGATCCGCAGAGAGCCGAACAGCATCAGGTTGTGGTGATCGGTGCCGGTCAAGCCGGCCTTTCGATCGCCCATGCCCTGCAGAAGCGGGGGATCCGTCCCCTGGTTCTGGAACAACACAGGGTCGGCCATGCCTGGGACCAGCAGCGCTGGGATTCCTTCTGCCTGGTGACACCCAACTGGCAATGCCGTCTGCCGGATTTCCCCTACGACGGTCCAGATCCCGAGGGGTTCATGGTCAAGGCAGAAATTGTCTCCTACGTCCAGCGCTTCGCTGCCTTTGTTGACCCGGACCTCAGGGAAGGGGTGAGTGTGCAGCGGCTGCAGCAGCATGGACCTGGCTATCGACTGATGACCTCAGCCGGCGAGATCCACGCCGAGCATGTTGTGGTCGCCACCGGTGGCTATCACCATCCCCGCCGCCATCCCGATGCACCAAGGCTGCCGAGCGCGACGCTGCAGTTGGATGCCAAGAACTACCGCAACCCTTCCTGCCTGCCTGAGGGACCGGTTCTGGTGGTCGGCAGTGGCCAATCGGGTTGCCAGATCGCTGAGGATCTGTTTCTGGCCGGCCGGGAGCTGCATCTGAGCGTGGGTTCAGCCCCACGGTCACCCCGCCGCTACCGGGGCAAGGATGTGGTGGATTGGCTGGATCGCATGGGCTACTACGCGATGCCGATCACGGAACATCAGGACCCGCGGGCTGTGCGCTCCAAGACCAACCACTACCTGACCGGCCGCGATGGGGGCCGCGAGATCGATCTGCGGGCACGGGCGCGGCAAGGGATGCGACTGCATGGCCGTCTGCGATCGATCACGGCGGCATCGATTCAGTTCAACGATGACCTTGCAGCCAGTCTCGATAAGGCCGATGCGGTGTACTGCCGCATCCGCAGCAGCATCGACAGCTGGATTGGCAAGCAAGGATTGGAAGCACCGGAAGAAGCCCCTTATACGCCCTGTTGGCAGCCCGATCCCGCAGCGGATCCCGGTCTCGACCTCCACTCCCAACCGCTTGCTGCGGTGATCTGGTGCAGCGGCTATCGCAGCGACTTCCACTGGATTGAGGTGCCGGTGTTTGATGGCTCCGGCCAGCCAGCCCATGACCGTGGCATCAGCCAGAGCCCCGGTCTCTATTTCCTCGGCTTGCCTTGGCTGCACACCTGGGGCTCCGCTCGCTTCTGCGGAGTCGGCGATGATGCCGACTACCTGGCCCGGATGATCACGCTGCGTCTGCAACGGCGCGATGCCTGCCAGGAGCGGCTGGAGTGCACAGCCTTGCTGGGTTCCTGAACCCCTGAGCCGATCCGACAACCCACCGCTGCCGGCGGCGACCCATTCTGCGCCGCCGGGCCGCCGAACCGCCGGGTGTGACCAGTCCGTCGCCGCCGCGCAAACCCACCGGCCTGGACAGCGCCCTCAGCCGCTGGGCAGCCAGCCGCCGCAGGCCCCCGATCGGCCGGCCCCTGATCTGAAGCCGTGGCAAAGGAACAGAACAATCGCCGGATCTCGGTAACATCCGCCCAGCTGGCCCCGGAGCGGTGGCGCCTGTTCAGCTGTTTCTCTCCACCGTCTCAGCGGAGTTCCTGAGCTACCGGGAACGGCTGCGCCACTCCCTCAGCCGCCCGAATGTGGAGGTGAAGGTGCAGGAGGACTTCATCGTCTGCGGCGATGAAACCCTGGAGATGCTCGACACCTACATCCAGGGGTGTGATGGCGTGATCCACCTGGTGGGCGACATGACCGGGGCGCTGGCCAAACCCCAGTCGGTGGCGGCGATCGCGGCGCGCTATCCGCAGCTGGCCAGCCGCTATCCACTGGCGGAATTTCTGCAGCCCGGTGGGCCCTCACTCTCCTACACGCAGTGGGAGGCCTGGCTGGCGTTATGGCATGGCAAGAAGCTCTACATCGCCACCCCGCAAGACACGGCGCCACGGGATGGAACGTATGAGTCCAGCGCCGACCAGCAGGCCCTGCAGCAGGCCCACCTGGCCCGTCTGCGCAGCGTGGCCCGCTACCCCGCCAGCCCCTTCAACGGCCACGACGACCTGGCTGCTGAAGTGTTGCGGTCGTTTGTTCTGGAGCTGCTGGTGGCGGCCGAGCGAGACGGCGCCGGCGCCATCCCCCACAACCTGCCTGAGAGCAGCAGCAGCTCCATTCCCCTGGTGGGCCGCGACCAGGCCCTGGCGCGGCTGGCGCAACTGCTGGAGACGGGCACCGCGCCGGTGCTGATCACGGGCATGGACGGGGTAGGCAAGACCGCCCTGGCCCTCCATCACCTGCGCCAGCGGCTGAACGACTACCAAGGCGGCGTGGTGAAGCTCGATGGCCCGCGGCCCCTGGCGGGCCTGGTGGAGCAGCTGGAGCAATTCGCCCTGGTGCACTTCGACCTTGCGGTACCGGACGCTTTGGCGCCGCCGGCGCGGCTGGGGTGGCTCTACAGCCACTGGCCCCGACCGGGGCCGGTGTTGTTGCTGCTGGATGAGCTGGCGGATCCGGCCGATCTGCAGGCCCTGGGCCTTGGCCTGCCGCAGCGGTTTCAGCTGCTGGTGACCAGCCGCCGCCAGTTCGGCACCGCCAGCCACCGACTGACCCTCGAGCCCCTCGCCGCCGACCAGGCGATGGACCTGCTGGCGGCGGCATCAGAGCGGGGGCCGTTCCGGGCCGGGGACGAGCACCGGGCCCGCGCCGTGGTGCAGGAGGTGGGGGGGCTGCCCCTGGCGCTCTGGTTGTTGGGCCGGCGCTTGGCCCGCGATGGCGACCTGGAGCTGGCGGAGCTGCAGCGGCGGTTGCAGGAGAAGGGAGCCCTGGCGCGGGAATTGCAGGGCAGTGCCGCCGATCCGCTGCAGGCCCGCGGGCTGCGCGCCGGCTTCCAGCTCGCCTGGGAGGGGATGGGCCAGAAGGAGCGGCAGCTGGCGCTGCTGCTCGGGGACCTGCCCGCCGCGGCCGTTCCCTGGGAGCTGCTGGCCCTCTGCGCACCGCCCGACCATGATCCGGACGATTGGCGGGAGGCCCGGCTGGGGCTGGAGCAGCAGCACCTGATCGAACGGCCGCTCTCCGGGCTGGTGCAGGTGCATCCGCTGCTGCATGACCTGTTCGCGGATCAGACCCGCACCAGCACCACCCCAGGAGGGAGCCTGCCCCGCCATGGCATGGCAGCGGAAGCCAGCGGGGAGCCAAGCCAGCGGCAGGGGCGGCTGCTGGGTGCGCTGCAGCACTGGCTCGCGGGAATCAGCGATGTGCTGGAAGCCCGGAGCCTGGAGCGCCAACAGCGCTGCCTGCCGTTGCTGGAGGCCCTGAGCCAGTGGCCGCCGCAACGCTGGCCGGGCGCCACGGCGTCCCTCCCCCATCTGGCAACAGGTCGGTTGCTGTTGGGGTTGGGGGCCTATGGCCCGGCCCAGGAGGCGCTGGAGGCGGGGCTGTGTCTGCTGCGGGAATCGACCGCCGGATCCGGCAAGGCGGCCCTGGAGGCCGGCTGCCGGGTGGCCCTGGCCGGCATCGCCCGGGAGCGCGGACAGCTGCAGGAGGCGGAGGCGCAGTGCCGCCAGGCGCTGGCGGGGCTGGAGGCGGTGGAGGCGAGGGCCGCAGAGGGGGCTGATCCGGGGTCTGCGCTGGCCCTGGAGCGGGCGGAGGCGCTGAACGGACTGGGGCTTGCCCTGCTGGCGCAGGACCAATCGGAAGCGGAAGAGGCATTGCGTCAGGCCCTGGACCTGCGCCTCCAGCAGCTCGATGGAGGCGATCGCCTGGTGCAGATCAGCCGCACCAACCTGGCGATGAGCCTGCGCCGTCTGGGCCGCGCCCCGGAAGCCGAGGCCCTCTACCAGCAGGTGCTGACCACGCTGGAGGATGACACCTGCGAGGTGGCGGTGACCGCCCGCAACAACCTCTCATTTCTGGCAGAAGACGCCGGTGATCTGGAGCGGGCCCATGCGTTGCGGCAGGAGGCTGTGGCGCTGGCTGCCCTGGCGCTTGGGGAAGAGCATCCGAACCGGGGGGTGATGCTGCTGAATCTGGGGGTTGTGGCGGAGCAGCTGGGCCACCTGACGGAAGCGGAGGCTCACTACCGCCAGGCTGCATGGCTAACCACGGCCGCCTGGGGGCCCGACCATCCCCTCAGTTGCCAAGCGCAAGAAACACTGCAGAACTTTCTGACAGATGCCGCCATGGCCGCCGCCAAGCCCTCAGACGCCGCCCAGAGCTGACGGCAGCCGCGGCGGGCAAACAGACGGCGGGCGGCACGTCACCTCCAGCTTGAGGGACCCGGGGCCGCGGGTGCCGAGATCGGCGGGGATCGGCACCTGACCCGCGGCGAGGCGTGTCATGGCGGCGGCGCTGCAATCGAGATCGGTGGCACCCAGGCCGCTGAGCAGGGCATAGGCACGCTGGGAACTGGTGCCCACCGTTTCGCTGGCGTGATCGCCGTAGGCCCTGGCGGCAGCCTTGGCCCAGCGATCAGCCAAGGCGAGCCGGGGGCTGCCGCTGGCGCCGAGCAGCACCCCGGCCAGGCAGCTGGTCTGCAGGCTGGAGGCCGCTGGGGGGAGGGTGGCGCCGGGGGGCTGTAGATGTTCCGCCAGGCCCACGGCGATCCAGTAGGCCACCGCAGGTTGCTTGTGGAGGCGGTAGGCCACCAGGGCGAGCAGGTCATGGTTCAGGAGCACCGCCCCGCGGCTGAGGCAGTAAAGGGCCGTGGGGGCTGGATCGCGGGCGGGGGGGCCGGGGGTGCAGGCGCCGCTCACATTCATTCCCGGGGGCAGCAGTTGCAGAGCCGGGAAGGGGCGCCGGGCCGTGGCGGGATCGGCGGCCCAGCTTGTGCGCAACTGGGCAGTGCTGACCTGCACCGCCTTCTGGAGCTCAGCATCAACACCAGGGTCGGCAGCTGCCGGGGCACTGCCCAATCGCAGAGCAATCGTCAGGGCCACCACCGTGGCAGGCCGAAAAAGCGTGAACAACTGGCGCACTCCGATCACCATGTCTTGATGGGCCGCCAGTCGCCGCTGAGCTGAAACGCGCCCCACACCCGTACATCCCGCAACGTGGAGCTGCCATTGCTGCGGAACCAGGTCTGGGTGTTGCGCAGGGCATCAGCCCGGCCTTCCCCAGCCTTGAGGCGCTTGTAGTACTCCGCCATGAACAGGGCCGTCAGGTCGTCGTCCACCTTCCACAGGCTCAGCAGGGTGGAGCGGGCGCCGGCCACCACCAGGGCGCGCTGCAGGCCGTAG
>CAIZQU010000153.1 GCA_903935205.1 uncultured cyanobacterium
CAGCCCCCCAGCGCCAGATAGGCGGTGGGGAACAGCAGCAGCCCGGACCAGCCAACGAAAACGAAGCGGTCGCGCTTGAGCCAGTCGTCGAGGACGTCGAACCATCCCCGCTGGGGCAAGCGCCCTGCAGCGATCGTCATGAGAGGCTTTACGAAGCTTTACAACGAGCATGGTACGGGCATCCGCGCCCCCATCGCGCGGCCCCACCCCGAATCGGCAGCGTTTGAGCACAAATACTCAGCAACCCCCTTTCCGGGGTCCGGTCCTCGCCTGGCCGCCGTGACGGCCGGGACCTTCGCTCGGCCAGAGTGGCCAGACTGCGGCCCTCACCTGCGGTGATGCCGCCGCTCCCATCCCCACTCCCATGTTCGTCGTCGAGCTCTCCCTCCGGCTCAGCCCCATGCCCATTGCCGTGCAGCGCAAGGACCAGGAGGCCGCCCTCGCCCTTTACCGAGAGATCCGCCAGGCCCTGGAGAGCGGCGAACCGCGGGTGCTCGAACTGCACTGCGACAAGGACGAGCACAAGCACATCAGCCTGCTGAGCAGTGAAATCGTCGCCGTGCAGACCTATGAGAAGAGTGCTGGCGGCAGCGGCGGCCGCCGCCCCGGCTTCAGCCTCGAGAGCTGATCCCGCCGTGGCATCCCCTTCCGCCCCCGGGGGGGCAGCGCCAGCCGCCCAGGCCCCTCCCCTGGAGGTGGCGGGGCTGGGCTTCGCCTGGGACAACGGCCGAGTCGCCCTGGCGAACTGCACCCTGACCATTCCAGACACCGGCTTGTGGATGCTGGTGGGCAGCAATGGCAGCGGCAAGAGCACCCTGCTGCGGCTGATCGCCGGGCTGCTGCAGCCTCGCCAGGGAACGATCCGAATCGCCGGCAAAGCCGCCCTGGTCTTCCAGAACCCCGACCACCAGCTGCTGCTGCCCAGCTGCGGCAGCGATCTGCAACTGGGCCTGCCGGCAGGTCTCAGCGCCGCGACCCGCCGACGTCGAATGGAAGAGGCCCTCGACCAGGTGGGCCTCATCGGCATGGCCCAGCGTCCGATCCACACCCTCAGCGGCGGCCAGAAGCAGCGACTGGCCATTGCCGGAGCCCTGGCCAGCGAAGCCGATCTGCTGCTGCTCGATGAACCCACGGCCCTGCTCGACCCGGAGAGCCAGGGCGACGTGCTGGGCCTGATCCGTCGCCTCTGCAGCCGCCGTAGTCGACCGATCACGGCCCTCTGGATCACCCATCGGCTCGAGGAACTGGAGCGTTGCGATGGCGCTGCGCTGATGGAGTCGGGCCAGCTGGGCGGCTGGCAGAGCCCGGCCGCGCTGCTCAGCCAATGCCCCCCCTTGCCGGCCGGGCGGGCTGAACGGTAGGCTCTCGCGGTCCGCAACACGGATGCTTCTCCTTCGGCCTTCCGGTTTCCGGTGCGCCTGGAGCGGCTTTTGATCCTGGCCGATCTGTCCTCAGTCGGTTGCAGGGTTTCATTCCTCGGTAGCTCAGCGGTAGAGCGGTCGGCTGTTAACCGATTGGTCGCAGGTTCGAATCCCGCCCGGGGAGTTCTGATAATCAATAGATCCTTGAGTTGTTGATCTGGCTCCGCTGCAGCCAGCCACCAGCCATTCGCCCATGGATGCGTCTGGGATCCCGGCTGGGCAGCGCTGCCGGCGCTGTGGTGGCAGCCATTGATGAGAGCGGCGCGCCTCGGCGGAAGGGTCGGGAGGCTTCAGCCCCCTGGACCGGCAGGCCGACCGGCCAGAGCTGGCCCGACAAGGATTGCCAGGATCGCCCCACTCGAGCGGAAGACTTCCTGAAGATCAACTGGCCCGGACATGGTCGAACGCACGGGTGGTGAGCCAGGACGGTGGCGGCAAATCCCCATGCCTTCAGGCTTTCTCCGGGTTTCTCGCCACCCATCCTGGGACCGGCCTGCTCGGCTGGCTGTGCGATGCGACACCAAGGGCCAGGCCGGGCGCCATGCAGCGGGCGTCAAAGCAGGAGACAATGCGTGCATTCCAATGCCTACCGTCACATTTGCTGCCGCAGCAGCTCGCCGAGCCCCCCAGCACCCTCCGCTGTCCCTGCCCCCGACTCCCTCAGCCATGAAGCCCTGCATCCTGCTCATCGAGGACGACAGCGACATGCGCGAGCTTGTGGCTGGTCATCTGGAGCACGGCGGCTTCGATGTCCAGCGGACCGACGATGGCATCAAAGGCCAGGCCCTGGCCCTGCAGTACAGCCCGGATGTGATCCTGCTCGACCTGATGCTGCCGAAGGTCGATGGCCTCACCCTCTGCCAGCGGCTACGGCGTGATGAGCGCACCGCCAAGATCCCGATCCTGATGCTCACCGCCCTGGGCGGCACCAAGGACAAGGTCAGCGGTTTCAACTCCGGCGCCGACGACTACCTCACCAAACCCTTTGATCTCGAGGAGCTGATGGTGCGGGTCAAGGCCCTGCTGCGGCGAAGCGAGCGGGCCCCCCTCTCCAGCAAGCACAACGAAATCCTCAGCTACGGCTGCCTGACCCTGGTGCCCGAGCGTTTCGAGGCGATCTGGTTCGATGCCGCAGTGCGCCTCACCCACCTGGAATTCGAGCTGCTCCACTGCCTGCTCCAGCGCCATGGCCAGACGGTGGCCCCCTCGGTGATCCTCAAGGAGGTCTGGGGGTATGAGCCCGACGATGACATCGAGACCATCCGGGTTCACGTGCGGCACCTGCGCACCAAGCTGGAGCCCGATCCCCGCAAACCCCGCTTCATCAAGACGGTCTATGGAGCCGGATACTGCCTGGAGCTGCCGAGCGGCGATCAGGTCGAGACGCTGCTCCCCCTGATCCAACAGGCCCGCCTGGCCAAGCAGCAGGTCGGCGCCAAAACCACCGCCAATGTCGGTGCTGCCGAGGGCAACGGCGGCGAGGCGGCCTGAGCCCCCAGGCCCCTCGGCTTCTGGAGAGCTGAGACCGACCCTGCTCAGGAGGGCAGACCACTCCCGGTCAGCTCCAGCAGGGCCACCTCCCAGGCCAGCCGAGGCTGCACGTAGCTGCGCAATTGGGAGCGCAGCCGTTCCAGACGGCGGAGTTCCGCCGGTCGCTGGCGGCGACGCCAGAGGGCCAGCTCCATCCAGTCGATCAGCCAGAGCTGCTGGGGCAGATCCAGCGCCTCGCTCAGCTCCCGGGCCAGGTTGAGGGCTTCGATCGGGTCGGTTCCCAGGGCCAGCAGCCGCGGCGCCAGTCCCTCGGGCAAGGCCCGCCACTGGCGGCGGTGCTGCAGCAATCCGCCGGGAGAGCCAGCCGCCAGCTCGGCCAGTTCGGGGGGGTCGGGCACCACCACCTGCACCGCCGGCCCAGCCTCGGGCTCGTTCATCGACAAGGGCTCTGCGGCTTCGGGAACGGAGGCGAGCACCTGCTCCACCAGGGCAGGGGAGAGGCGCCGGAACGGAATCGTCTGACAGCGGGAGCGAATCGTGCTCAGCAACTGCTCGGGGGCAGCGCTGATCAGCACCAGGAGACCGTCTCCTGGCTCCTCCAGGGTCTTGAGCAGGGCGTTGGCGGCGGCTTCGGCCATCGCCTCCGCCCCCTCCAGCACCACCAGGCAGCGGCCCCCCTCCACCGGTCTGCGGGTGAGGAAGGACGAGACCTCGCGCACCTGCTCCAACCGCAGCTGAGGCGCAGCCCTCCTTGGCACCCCCTCCGCCTCGGCCCGGGAAAGGGGCACAAGCCGTCCCTGATGGGAGTAGGTGGGCTCGACCCAGAGCAGATCGGGGTGGTTGCCCTGCTGCAGTCGGCGGCGCAACCCGGGAGCGGCAGCCGGCACCGGCTCCAGCGCTGGGGGAGGGATGGCGAGGGACGCCTGGCCCGGGCCTGATCCACCGCCATGGAAGGACTCGGGCCCAACGGTGGAGCGGGATGCGGCGAGAGGGATCCCGGAGAGATCCAGATGGGGAAGCGTGGATCCTGAAACCGTGGCGCTCCCAGGATCCGGTGCTGCCAGAACCCCTTCGAGAAAACGCAGGGCCCCCAGCCGGCGCCCCACCCCCTCAGGACCGCTGAACAGATAGGCAGGGGCCAGGCGTCCCTGACGCAGGGCCGCCTCCAGCAGCCGCACCGCCAAGGGCTGGCCGACCAGGTCGGCGAACAGATCAGCCACCAGGCCCCTCCGCCCACCCCACGACGGGCCAGCCGGCGGCGGCCTGATCCGCGACCGCCCGCTGGCAGGCCAGGGCCACGGCGGCGGGGTCGTCACCGGCATCGATCCGCCGCCAACCACGCTCCTGGGCCAGATGGGCGAAACCGGCGGCCACGCGCTCCAGAAAATCCAGCCCGGCCGCTTCGATCCGGTCGGCGGGCCGGCCACCGCGGCGTCGCTGCGACTGGGCGAGGGGAAGGTCGAGCCAGAGGGTGAGATCCGCCGCCAGGCCACCGGTGGCCAGGCGTTCCAGGGCAGTGATGCGATCGAGGGCTAGGCCCCGTCCATGGCCCTGATAGGCCGCCGTGGAGCCAGAGAAGCGATCGCTCAACACCCAGTGGCCAGCCTCCAGGGCAGGCCGGATCACGGTGGCCACATGTTGGGCCCGGTCGGCGGCATAGAGCAGCAGCTCGGCATCAGGGCACGGAGCCGCGGCCTCGGGCGGGTGGAGCAACAGCTCGCGCAGGGCCCGGCCCAGGGGGGTGCCGCCCGGCTCCCGGGTGCAGAGCAGGCGGGAGCCCCCGGGCATCAGGCCACTGGCCGGCAGCCAAGCGGCCAGGGCCTCCAGCTGGGTGGTCTTGCCGGAACCATCGATCCCCTCCAGCACCAGAAAACGGCCGCGCCCTTCCCCTGCAGATTCCTGCGCTGTCACACCGGCCGCTCCACCTCCCTGCTGGCCCCATCCTGCAGGAGCAGGGCGTTGACGACCACGGTGATCGAACTGAGGGCCATCAGCAGCGCCGCCAGGGGAGGCACCAGGCGGATGCCGTAGCCGGGCAGCAGGGCGCCGGCGGCGATCGGCAGCATGATCAGGTTGTAACCAAAGGCCCAGGCGAGGTTCTGGCGAACCTTCGCCATCGTGCGCTCCGCCAGATCGAGGGCCTGGGGCAAACCATCGAGACGGTCGCCCATCACCACCAGGGAGGCCGCCTCCTGGGCAATCTGGGTGCCGGTGCCGACGGCGATGCCCAGATCCGCGGCCGCCAGGGCGGGGGCATCGTTGATGCCATCACCCACCATCGCCACAGGGCCATGGCTGCGGGTCGCCAGGATGCGCGCCAGCTTCTGATCCGGGCGCAGGTCCCAGGCCAGCTCGCCAGGCTCCAGTCCCACCAGCTGGGCGGTGCGCCGCACCGGTCCCTCCCGATCGCCGCTCAGCAATCCGAGAGCCAGCGAACGGCGCCGCAGGGCCGCCAAGGTGGCGGCGGCATCGGCACGGGGCCGATCCTCGACGGCGATCAGCCCGAGCAGCTCCGGCCCGAGGGCCACGGCCAGCAGGGAGGCGCCCGCCTCCGCCAACCCGTCGTGGCGGGCTTGCCAGGCCCGATCGACCCGCACCCCCTGGTCCACGAGCCAGGCCAGCCGCCCTGCCCGCAGCAGCGGAGCGCTGGCCAGCCCTTCCGTACCGGGGATCTGCTCTCCTGGCCCGGCCACGGGTTCCCCGCCGGTCGCGCCCCCAGCCTCCAGGCGGCCTTCGAGTCCATCGCCGGGCAAGGTGCGCACGCCGGCCACGGGATGCAGGACCAACCGCCGAACCTCCGCCTCCTGAAGCACGGCATGGGCCAGGGGATGGCGGCTGTCCCGCTCCAGGCTGGCCGCCAGCTGCAGAAGCCGGCCGGCGGCGGCATCGGCGGACAGGCCTCCAGCCTCGCTGGCCTCCACGGCGGTCACCAGCGGCCGGCCCAGGGTGAGGGTGCCGGTCTTGTCGAACAGTACGGTGCGCAGGCCGGCGGCGGTCTCGATGGCATCACCGCCGCGGAACAGCAGCCCAGCGCGGGCGGCAGCACCGGTTCCCACGCTCAGGGCTGCGGGGGTTGCCAGGCCGAGGGCGCAGGGGCAGGCCACCACCAGAACAGCGATCGCCAGCTGCATGGCCAGGGCCAGAGGGGTGCCGGCCGGACCCATCGCCCCATGGCCGTGGGCGGCATGGGAGCTGGAGGCGGCCTGCAGGACCTGCGGCCAGAGCCGGGTTCCCCAGCGCCACCAGAATAAAAAGGTGGCGAGGGCCAGCAGCAGCACCGCCACGGTGAAACGGCCGGCGACCCGATCGGCCAGGCCCTGGATCGGCGCCTTGCGCAGCTGAGCCTGCTCCACCAGGCGCACAATCCGGGCGATGGCGCTCTCGGCGCCGCTGCGCAGCACCTCCAGCTCCAGGGTGGCCAGGAGGTTCAGGCAACCGGCCGCCAGCTCGCTGCCGGGGCCCACCAGCTGGGGGAGGCTTTCACCGGTGAGGGCGGAGGCATCGAGGCTGGAGCTGCCCTGGCGCACCACGCCATCGATGGGTACCCGGTCGCCGGGAAACAGGCGGATGCGATCGCCGGGACGCAGCCCCCCCACCCGCACCGGCCTGGGGGGGCCGTCGTCGACGAGCAGCAGGGCCTGATCGGGTTGCAGGTCGGCGAGGGCTTCGATCGCCCGGCCGGTACGGAAACGAGCCCGCTCCTCAAGGAAGCGGCCGGCCAGGACGAACCCCAGCAACATCACGCCCTCGTTGAAGAAGCAGGGCCAGCCGCCCTGGGGCCAGATCCAACCCACGAGGCTGGCCAGGTAGGAGCTGCCCACCCCCAGGGCCACCAAGGTGTCCATGCCGGGTGCTGCGGCCAGAGCGGCACGGGTTCCGGCCACCAGGATCGGCCGGCCGGGACCGGCCAGGGCAGCGGTGGCCACCAGGGCATGAAACCAGGGGGCCCCCAGGGGGGTGGCGCTGAGGGGGCCGGGGCCGGCATCGGCGAGATGGCCGACCCCGGAGGCCAGCACCAGCAGCAGCGCCACAAGCAGCTGGCGCCAGCGCTGCCACCAGTCCCGCTCCTGGAGTCGCTCCCGGCGGCTGGAGGGCAGATCGTCGCTGCGGGGCCTGGCCTGATACCCGAGGCCAGCCAGGCTCTCCAACAGGGCTGGCAGGCGCGCCTCGGGCCGATCCACCTCCAGCCAGGCGGTGCGGCTGAGCAGGCTGACGCTCACCTGACCCACCCCTGGCTGCTGGCGCAGGCGTTGCTCGACCGCACGCACGCAGCCGCCGCACTTCATGCCCTCGACCTCCAGCAGCAGGGTCGGACTGGGGGGACCCGGAGACGGCGTGGCGAGCGCGGGCTGCTGGGACAGAGGTGGAGCCGAGGGAGGGGCCGGCGAAGCAGCGATCGCCCCTGCGGGATCCCGGCCCTGGCCCGGAGGCTGGCCATGGCCGTGCGCCTCCGGGGCCGCCCCGCTACCGCCCCGCAAGGGGCCGTTCTCGGGAGCGGCCGAAGGGGCTGCGGGGGGAGGGGGGATGGACACCGGCCGAGGTCGGAGGGGATCAGGCTAGGGACATTGGCCGGCGGGGCCCAGGGCCGGAGAGCAACGGGCAGGATGGTGGGCAGAACCGGACCTGCGGCCGTGCCTCGCTCCCAACGCAACGACAACTTCATCGACAAGAGCTTCACGGTGATGGCCGACCTGATCGTGAAGCTGCTGCCGATCGACCCCAGGGCCAAGGAGGCCTATGTGTATTACCGCGATGGCCTCTCCGCCCAGAACGACGGAGATTACGCGGAGGCACTCGACAACTACGAAGAAGCGCTCAAGCTCGAGGAGAACGCGATCGACCGTGGCGAGATCCTCAAGAATATGGCGATCATCTTCATGAGCACCGGAGAGGAGGAGAAGGCTCTCGACTACTACCGGCAATCCCTGGAAGCCAACCCCAACTCACCCTCATGCCTGAAGAACATGGGCCTGATCTTCGAGAAATGGGGGCGTATCGCCGCTGAAAACGGTGATCAGGACAGCGCCGATCGCTGGTTTGACGAGGCGGCCGAGCACTGGACCCGGGCGGTGAAGCTCTACCCAGGCGGCTACCTTGACATCGAGAACTGGCTGAAATCTTCCGGTCGCAGCAATGTGGATGTTTACTTCTGAACGGCTGATCTTAACAGCCGATCTGAACGGAGAATCTGAACGGCTGATCTGAACAGCCGATCCGAACGGCTGATCCGAACGGAAAATCTGAACGAAGGATGGCTGCCTCGGAAAATTCTGATTCCCGCCGGTGGCGGTGAGTGAGAGTCATTGTCTGGCCGCAGCGAAGCAGGCCCACTGCACAGGAAACGCGCGATTCTTCGAGCGGCCCTGATAGGGAAGCCGAGATGAACAGCTGATGGTCATTGGCAGCAAACCACGCGCGACCGCCATCGGCAGCCCAGGGCTGGTCGATCGTCAGGCTCCGCCGCGGCCCTCGCAATCAGGGGGCGCCGGCAGATTCCGCCGCCCAACCCAGCGATCCAGCCGCTCCCCTACAAGCCGTCGGCGGCGGCATGGGCCCCCAGGGCCAGCACCAGGGCTTCCGCCACCGTGGCGGCCTCCAGCAACTGCAGACCAAGCCGTCCGGCCACAGCCCCCAGGCCGCTGCCCCTGGGCACCACCGCCCGCCGAAAGCCCAGCCGAGCCGCCTCCTGCAGGCGCAGCTCCAGCTGGCCCACGGGCCGCAGCTGCCCCCCCAGCCCCAGCTCTCCCACCAGCACCGTGCCGGCGGGCAGGGTCAGATCCCGATAGCTGGCGACCACGGCGGCGGCCACCCCCAGATCCGCCGCAGGCTCCTCCACCTCCAGACCGCCGGCCACCGCCAGGTAGCAATCGAAGCGGGAGAGGGGCAGGGCCAGATGCTTCTCGAGCACGGCCAGGATCTGGTGCAACCGGTTGGCGGCCAGACCGGTGGTGCTGCGACGGGGGCTGGCATAGCTGGTGGGGCTGACCAGGGCCTGCAGCTCCACCACCAGCGGCCGCGTGCCTTCGCAGGCGACGATCGTGCCGGTGCCTGGTCCTTCGGCGCCGAGGAAGAGGGCGCTGGGGTTGGTGACCTCAGCCAGGCCACCACCGCCCATTTCAAACACCCCCAGCTCATGGGTGGCCCCGAAACGGTTCTTGACCGCCCGCAGCAGCCGATGGCTGGCGAAACGGTCCCCCTCGAAGGTGAGCACCGCATCAACGAGATGCTCCAGCACCTTGGGACCGGCCAGCAGGCCCTCCTTGGTGACGTGGCCGACCAGCAGCAAGGCCGTGTGCTGGCGCTTGGCCAGCCGCTGCAGCACCGCAGCGCACTCCCGCACCTGGGACACCGATCCCGGCGCACTGGCCAGGGCGCCGTCGTGGAGCGCCTGGATGCTGTCGATGATCGCCACGGCCGGCCGCAGCGCCTCCAGCTCCTCAAGCACCAGCTCCAGGTCGGTCTCCGCGAGCAGGCGCAGCCCGGGGGCTGCCGGCGGGGCGCTCCGCTCCGCCTCCTCCCGGGGGTGGGCCGGCTGCGGGGGGGCCTCCGGAGGGCCCCCGCAGCCCTCCGCCTGCTCCCGCAGCCGCCGCCAGCGCAGGGTCACCTGCTGGGCCGATTCCTCGGCGCTGACATACAGCACCGAGCTGCTGGCGGCCATGGCTCTGGCGCACTGGAGCAGCAGGGTCGATTTGCCGATACCGGGGTCACCGCCCACCAACACCAACGAACCCGGCACCAGGCCCCCGCCGAGCACCCGGTCGAGCTCGCCGTAGCCGCTGGGCAGGCGCTGCAGGGGCCGGTCTCCCACCGCCTCGATCGGCTCGGAGCGCCGGGGCCTTCCGGGAGCCGCCGCCTCGGGCTCGCCCGCCGCCGGCCGACGGCGGCGACCATCGGCGGCGGGCTCCCGCTGCTCCACCAGGGTGTTCCACTGGCCGCAGGCGGAGCAGCGACCAAAGAACTGGCGGCTGCGGGCGCCGCAGGCCTGGCAGACGTAGGTGGAGGTGGGGCGGGCCAAGGGCAGGCGGGGCAGAAGTTGTATGAAGAATGGTGGCGTTGGATGAATCAACTGGCCCTCGGCCCCCTTCAGTGGGTCGGATGCGAGTACTGGCACCAGGCCCGGTGACCAGACCTGAAGCTCCGCCCGAACGCGATGACGGTTGCCAACCCAGCCAAGGAAACCATCCTCGTCGTGGATGACGAGGCCAGCATCCGCCGCATCCTCGAAACCCGGCTGTCGATGATCGGCTACCAGGTGGTCACCGCCTCCGATGGCGAGGAGGCCCTGGAAATCTTCCGCCGCGCCCATCCCGACCTGGTGGTGCTCGACGTGATGATGCCGAAGCTGGATGGCTACGGGGTCTGCCAGGAGCTGCGCAAGGAATCGGACGTGCCGATCGTGATGCTCACCGCCCTGGGCGACGTGGCCGACCGGATCACGGGCCTGGAACTTGGCGCCGACGACTACGTGGTCAAGCCCTTCAGCCCCAAGGAGCTGGAAGCCCGGATCCGCTGCGTGCTGCGCCGGGTCGAGAAGGATCCGGTGGCCGGCATCCCCAACTCGGGCGTGATCCAGATCGGCGTGCTGCGGATCGACACCAACAAACGCCAGGTCTACCGGGGTGATGAGCGCATCCGGCTGACAGGCATGGAATTCAGCCTCCTCGAACTTCTGGTCAGCCGCTCCGGCGAGCCGTTCAGCCGCGGCGAGATCCTGAAGGATGTCTGGGGTTACACCCCGGAGCGCCACGTCGATACCCGCGTGGTGGATGTCCATATCTCCCGGCTGCGTTCCAAACTGGAAGACGACCCCGCCAACCCCGAGCTGATCCTCACGGCCCGGGGCACCGGCTACCTGTTCCAGCGCATCGTTGACTCCCCTGCCTCCGAAGGAGCCTGATTCAGGCCTGCCGAGCTCCGGCCGCGTCCGGGTGAACCGCCCCCGCCAGAGCCGCGCCATCCGCCGGCTGGTGATCTGGTATCGCCGCAACGCCGCCGTCACCACCCTGGTCGACACCGCCTCGGCCCTGGTCGACACCGCCAACGCCACCGCCTCGGTGGCCGGCACCATGGCCGGAGCGGCCACCAGCGTGGCGGGCAACATGGCCGGCGCCGCGAGCAACGTGGCCGGTTCCGTGCTCCAGCCTCTGGTCTTCGACCCCCTGAGGCGCCTCCAGCAGGGGAGCGGCGGTGCCGATGGCAGCGATGGCCCGATCGATGACCGGCGCCGACTCTGGGTGGCCGTCGACGGCATGGGCGGCGACCACGCGCCCGGGGCGATCCTGGAGGGCTGCCTGCGGGCGGTCCAGTTGCTGCCGGTACGGGTGCGGTTCGTGGCCGAGAGCGAGCCCCTGCGCCGCGCCGTGTCCGAACTGGGCCTCCAGGAGGCGTTGCAGGAGGCGATCGATCGGCAGTTGATCCAGCTGGTGCCGAGCGGCCCCTCCATCGGCATGGACGACGAGGCCACCGCCGTGCGTCGCAAGCGGGACGCCAGCGTCAACCTCGCCATGGATCTGGTCAAGCGGGGCGACGCCACCGCCGTCTACTCCGCCGGCAACTCCGGTGCCGTGATGGCCTCGGCCATCTTCCGGCTCGGCCGCCTCCCCGGCATCGAGCGACCCGCGATCGGAGCCCTGTTCCCCACCAAGGATCCCGAGCAGCAGGTGCTGGTGCTCGACGTCGGCGCCAACATGGATTGCAAACCGGCCTGGCTGCATCAATTCGCCCTGCTCGGCAATATCTACAGCCGCGATGTGCTGCAGGTGCGCCGCCCCCGCATCGGCCTGCTCAACATCGGCGAGGAGGAGTGCAAGGGCAATGACCTGGCCCTGCGCACCTTCCCCCTGCTGGCCAGCGACTCCCGGTTCCGCTTCGCCGGCAACTGCGAAGGCCGCGACGTGCTCTCCGGCAACTTCGACGTGGTGGTCTGCGACGGCTTCACCGGCAACGTGCTGCTCAAGTTCCTGGAGTCGGTGGGTGGGGTGCTGCTGGATGTGCTCCGTGCCGAACTGCCCCGTGGTCGTCGGGGCAAAGTCGGCTCGGCCTTCCTGCGCAGCAACCTGATCCGCATCAAGAAGCGTCTCGACCATGCAGAACATGGCGGCGCCCTGCTGCTGGGGGTTGATGGGGTCTGCGTGATCGGCCACGGCAGCAGCAAGGCCCTCTCGGTGGTCAGTGCCCTGCGGCTGGCCCACTCCGCCGCCAGCCACGGTGTGATGGAGGACCTCCATGCCCTCGGCGGCGCCGGCCTGGCAACGGGCAACGCCGGGGACACGAAGGCGGCAACCACTTGTGGTTGACTGAGCCCACTGCGGTCGGTTCCGGTGTCGTTGCATCCTGATGCGGCTCCAGCCTCCGGTGATGGCAGCCGGCCTCGGATCGCCCTGGTCGGCAGCGGCAGCGCCCTGCCCCGGGCGCGGATCAGCAATGGCGACCTCAGCCAACGGGTCGAGACCGACGACACCTGGATCCGCAGCCGCACCGGCATCGCCGCCCGCCGGATTGCCGGCCCCGGTGAAACCGTGACCTCCCTGGCCACCGCCGCCGGCCAGGCCGCCCTCGAACATGCCGGCTGGAAGGCGGCCGACCTCGACCTGATCGTGCTGGCCACCTCCAGCCCGGACGACCTGTTCGGCACGGCACCCCGGGTACAGGCCGCCCTGGGGGCCAGCAACGCCGTGGCCTTCGACCTCACCGCAGCCTGCAGCGGCTTCCTGTTCGCCCTGATCACCGCAGCTCAGTACCTGCGTACCGGCACCGTGCGGCGGGTGCTGGTGATCGGCGCCGACCAGCTCAGCCGCTGGCTGGACTGGGATGACCGCCGCACCTGCGTTCTCTTCGGCGACGGCGCCGGGGCCGTGGCCCTGGAGGCCTGCGACGCCGGTGAGGACGGACTGCTGGCCTTCCGCATGCGCTCCGATGGCAGCCGCAACGGTTGCCTCACCCTGGCCCAGGTCGAAGAGCACCGGCCCCTGCTGGGGGATCTCACCGCCCAGGTGGGGGGATTCCGGCCGATCCAGATGAACGGCCAGGAGGTCTACAAATTTGCGGTGAGGGAGGTGCCCGCCGTGCTCGAGGATCTGCTGCGCAGCAGCGGCCTGGCGGCCGATCGCATCGACTGGCTGCTGCTCCACCAGGCCAACCAGCGGATCCTTGACGCCGTGGCCAACCGGCTGCACATCCCCCACGACCACGTGCTCACCAACCTCGCCCACTACGGCAACACCTCCGCCGCCACGATCCCGCTGATGCTCGATGAGGCCGTGCGCGACGGCCGCATTCAGCCCGGCCACCTGATCGCCAGCAGTGGCTTTGGAGCAGGCCTCAGCTGGGGTGGGGCCCTGCTGCGCTGGCGCGGACCAGTCGGCGCCTAGTCTCCTGGCCACCGCGCCGAGGAGCAGACGGATGGGTATCGCCTGGGTGTTTCCCGGCCAGGGCTCGCAAAAGCTGGGCATGGCCGCCGCCGTGCTGGAGCTGCCCGGGGCCCGGGAGCGGTTTGAGGCCGCTTCGGCCCTCCTCGGTCGCGACCTGCTGGCCATCTGCGCCGGCGAGGCCGGGGAGGGCACCGCCGACCAGCCCTCGGACCTCAACGACACCCGCAACACCCAGCCAGCCCTGTTCGTGATCGAATCGCTGCTGGTCGACGCCCTGCGCGCCCAGGGCCGGGAACCATCCCTGGTGGCGGGCCACAGCCTCGGCGAACTGGTGGCGCTCTACGCCGCCGGGGTGTTCGACGCCAGCGCCGGGCTGGCCCTGATCCAAACCCGCAGCGAACGCATGGCCGCGGCCGGCGGCGGCGCCATGACGGCGGTGATGGGCTTCGACCGCGCCGCCCTGGACGTCCTGGTTGCCGCCACCCCGGGCGTGGTCGTGGCCAACGACAACAGCAGCGCCCAGGTGGTGCTCTCCGGCACCCCCGATGCGGTGGCAACGGTCAGTGGCCAGCTGGCCTGCAAACGGGCCATCCCCCTGGCGGTCAGCGGCGCTTTCCATTCGCCCTTCATGGCCGAGGCCGCCGCCGCCTTCGCCTCAACCCTCGAGACCGTGCCCTTCGCCGATGCCCGCGTCCCGGTGCTGAGCAACACCGATCCCAGCCCCGCCAGGGCGTCCTCCGTGCTGAAGGAGCGCCTGCGGGCCCAGATGACCACCGGGGTGCGCTGGCGGGAGACGATGGAGCAATTCAAGGCCGAGGGCATCGAGGTGGCCGTGGAGATCGGCCCCGGCAACGTGCTCAGCGGCCTGATCAAACGCAGCTGCGAGGGCGTCGTCACCGCCCAGATCAGCGGTGCCGACGACCTGGCCCTGGCCCGATGAAACCCTCTCCCGAGCCGAGCGCTCTCAGCCGCACCGGCAGCCGCTCGATGCAGGCGGTGCGGCGGGTGATGCTGCGCCGGCGCAGCGAGCCACCGGCCCTGCTCCACACCCCCCGGCCCAGCCTCACCTACCGGGCGATCAGCTACCTGCTGGTGTTCCCCATCTATCGGCTGCTGTTCCGCGGTCGCACCGCCGGCAACGGCAATGTTCCCCTCGATGGCGCCCTGGTGGTTGTGGCGAACCACGGCTCCCATCTCGATCCCCCCCTGCTCGGGCACGCCCTCGGCCGCCCCGTGGCCTTCATGGCCAAGGCCGAGCTGTTCCGGGTGCCGCTGCTCGGGCCGATCATCCGGGCCTGCGGCGCCTACCCCGTGGCCCGTGGCGCCAGCGACCGCGAGGCGATCCGCGTGGCCACCGATCGCCTCGATGAGGGCTGGGCGACCGGGGTGTTCATCGACGGCACCCGCCAGGGCAATGGCCGCGTCAATGCCCCCCAGCCCGGGGCGGCCCTGCTGGCAGCCCGAGCTGGGGCCCCCCTGCTGCCGGTGGCGATCATCAACAGCCACCGGGCCCTGGGACCCGGCAATGGCCCGCCGCGGTTGGTGCCGGTGCACATCCGCATCGGCACGCCGATCCCGCCCCCGACCTCCCGCCGCCGCCCCGACCTGGAGGCGACCACGCGGGCCTGCCAGGAAGCGATCAACCGCCTTCTGGATGAGGGTCTGATTGAGGCTGGACACCGAATCGCTCCAGCCAGGGAGTCAGCCGCTCTGCCGCCCACGGTTTCAGATCCCGACCCGTAACCACCCAGAGGGCGGCCCGGATTCCGTCGGACCAGATCTTGCGGCGGCTCTCCCGCACGCAGAGGTTGCCGCAGGGCACCGGCTCGGGCGTGAGCTGGATGCCGCGGCTGCCGGCCACGATCCGACCGACCAGCAGGGCCCGCTCCATGTGATCGGTGCTGGTCACCAGCAAGGCGTGGCGGACCCGGGCGCGGCGGAGGTCATCCACCAGGGAGGTGAAGTTGGAGAGGGTGTCGCTGGCGCGGTAATCGAGCTGCACCCGGTCGCGGGGCAACCCCTGCCGCTCCTGAAAGATCCAGTGCGCATATTCGGGATTGCTGCCGCCACTCACCACCACCGGCAGCCCGTCCTTGCGGGCCAGGTAGGCCGCCGCCAGCTCCCGATCCTTGTCGCCGCCGAGCACCAGGATCAACTGGGGAGCCGGGGGGCGGGGCCACCACCAACCCCGGGACAGCCAGAGCAGGCCGCCGGCCAGCAGGGACAGCAGCAGCAGCGGCAGACAACCGCCACGGCCGGAGCGGCGCCGCTGCCGCAGGGCAGCGCTGCGGGAGCTCACCCTGCGGCGTCGACCGGACTGGTGGGGTAAAGGGGCAGCACCGGGCTCCAGGGGGCGGGTCGCCCCGCGGCCGCCGCCGCCTGGCTGAAACGCAGCAGCTCGGCCACGTCGTCGGGCTGTCGGACCTCGGCGGGACATCGGGGCGCAGGCGCCTCCTCGCCGGCGGGGAGCAGCGCCGCCTCGGCATCGGCCAGGGCGGAGGCCCCACGGTAAAGCCGGGGCGCTGCGAGTTCCAGGGGCCCTGGATCGCCGGCCGGATCGCCCCAGCCCTGATCAGCCCAGCCGGCCGCGGCTCCGCCGGCACCGCGCCTGCCACCACCGCCTTGACCTCCAGGCGCATAGAGCCCGGCCACCAGGCCGCGGCGCGGCAGCTCCTGCACCACCCAGAACGGCGCTGGGGCCACAGCGCCCTGGCGCAGCAACCGCTGGGCCATCAACTGGAAGCTGCCCACGCCATCGAGGGGCAGGTTGAGTTGCTGGGCGAGGGTGCGGGCCAGGGCCACGGTGAGGCGGGTGCCGGTGAAGCCTCCGGGTCCGGTGGCCACCGCCAGCCGCCCCAAGCGGGACCATTGAGGGGCCGGAAGCACCGATTCCACACAGGTGAAGAGGGCACCGGAGAGGCCGCGACCCAGGGGAAAGGCGGCCAGGCGGGGGGGCTCCTGACCGCCCAGGTGCTGCAGGGCGACCCCGAGGGTCTCCCCGGAGCTGTGCAGCGCCAGCAGCCAGGGGCCGGAGGCGTGGGCGCCAGCCGGAGCAGGGTCCGATGTCGGAGCGGCGGCGGGGGCTGGACTGCTGAAGTCGGTGGGCCCGGCGGGGGAGGAGTCCGTCATCGCGGCAGCGTCTCACCTGGTCGGAGCCGGGCCCAGCGCCCGGGATCGGCCGCAAAATCGCCGCATTGGCGCACATCCCACTCCACCCCGACGGCGCCGTCGACAAGGTCGCGCACCTGGACATGGATGCGGGGCTGGCGGGGCTGGAAGTCGGGGGTGGCGCAGAGGTGTGGAACGCCATGCTGGCGCTCGACCGCGTGATAGGCGTGGCAGCGATCCACCCAGCGGCAGTCGACGCAGATGCACATGTTGCCGCCCAGGCCCGGCCAGGCGCCCATTGTGCCCGCCCCAGGCCTGGACCTGTCCGCCCCAGGCCAGACCCTGGCGCTGCGCCTGCTGAAGGCCCTCGATCCGGACCGCTGGCCCATCCCTGTCGCTGACCTGCCTGCGGGCACGGCCGTGGTGGGGGGCGCCGTGCGCGATGCCCTGCTGGGTCGCCTGGCGCCCCGCCCGGATCTCGACCTGGTGGTGGCAGCCGATGCGGTCGCCCTGGCCCGGAGCCTGGCCAGGCGCCGGGGGGGCAGCGTGGTGGTGCTGGACCCTGAGCGCTCGATCGCCCGCCTGGTGCTGCAGGGCTGGACGATCGACCTGGCCCGGCGGATGGGCTCCTGGCCGGATGGAGACCTGCTGCGGCGGGATTTCAGCGCCAACGCCATCGCCCTGGAGCTGACAGCGGATCACGGCGCGCCGATCCTGCGGGATCCGGCCGGAGGCCTGGCGGATCTGGCCGCGGGCCAGCTGCGGGCCCTGGCGGAGGGCAACCTGCTGGAGGACCCCCTGCGGCTGCTGCGCGGCGTACGCCTCGCCAGCGAACTCGGCTTCCGGATCGAGAGCCGCAGCTGGAATTGGATCCTGCAGCACCACCGCCATCTGGGCGACGTGGCCGGCGAACGGGTGCTGGCGGAGCTGGAGCGGCTGGCGGTGGCCCCGGCCGGCGGCCAGGGGCTGGCCCTGGTGCTGGAAGCCAGGCTGCTGGCGGCTTGGGGGCTGGAGGGGGGCGCGGAGCAGGGGGCGCTGGGCGCCACCCTGGCGGAGCTGACGATGGAGAACGCCACCGTCCGGGGGCTGAGCGCCGCCGAGGCCGCCACGGCCGTGCCCCTGGCGCGGCTGGCGGTGCTGCTCGAGCGGAGGCAGCTCGAACGGCTGCGGGCCAGTCGCCGGCTTCAGCAGAGCTGCGGCCGGCTGCGCCACTGGTGGCTGCGGCTGGCGGCGGAGGGCGGCGACCCGGAACGGCTGGGCGAATCCGAGCGGCTGACCCTGCAGCGAGAGCTTGAGGGGGAGCTGCCGGCCCTCTCGCTGCTCACCGCCCCGGCCTGGAGCCGCGATGCCCTCCGTCGCTGGCGCGACGCCGACGATCCCCTGTTCCACCCCCGTTCCCCCCTCGATGGCGCCGCGCTGCAGCGGGCCCTGGGTCTGGCTCCGGGGCGCCAGCTGGGAGCCCTGCTCGACCACCTCTGCCGGGAACGGGCCTTCGGCCGCCTGCCCCGCCGACCTGAGGTCGATGATTTGCAGACGCTGACCGCCGCCGGCCAATGGCTCGCCGGCGGGGCGGACGCTCGCCATGGTTAACTGCATAGCGCATCGGCGTGTTTCCGCGCGAGCCGAAGTCTGCTGTTTTTTTTCTCCCCCCCTCCCATGAGCATCCGCCTCTACGTCGGCAATCTGCCGCAGTCCTTTGAAGCCCGAGAGCTCGAGTCGCTCTTTGAGGCGGTGGGGAAGGGAGTCCGCTTCAAGGCCGTCCTCGACCGTGAGAGCGGCGCCTGCCGTGGTTTCGGCTTCGCCAACGTCGATGACGCCAGCCTCGCCGAGGCGGTGATCGAGCAGCTCAACGGTCGTGAATTCGGTGGCAACGCCCTGCGGATCGAAATTTCCGAGCGTCGCGACAGCCGTCCCGGAGCTCCGGCGGAACGCCGCAGCGGTAGTGCGGCCCCGACCGCCAACCGCAAGGCCGCCAACAAGATCGTTCATGCCGATACGGTCGACAGCGAAGCCCCCGATCCCCGCTGGGCCGGTGAGCTGGCCAAGCTGAAGGGGCTGCTCGCCAACCAAACCGTCGGCGTCTGATCAGCGTGCTGCCGACATCCGGGTCCGGGATTCGAGCCCTTGGCTCCCCCTGGATCTGGAGGGGTTGGAGCATCCACAGCCTGCGGATCAGCCCAGACAACAGCCCAAACGGAGCAGGCCGGGACAGGGCCAGCGGTGCTGGCCCGAGCTGGCCGCGGCTGCTGCTGATCCATGGCTTCGGTGCTTCGATCGGCCACTGGCGCCACACGATCGCAGCCCTGGCCGCCGCCGGCGCTGAAGTTCACGCGATCGACCTGCTGGGCTTCGGAGACAGCGCCAAACCCAGGTCCCGTCTGGCCGATGAAGCCGAGCAACCCGGTTCGGTCCGCTACTGCTTCGACCTCTGGGCCGAGCAGGTGGTCGATTACATCAACGGACCGATGGCGGCGGTTGGCGGCCCGGATGCGGGTCCCATCCATCTGGTGGGCAACTCGATCGGCGCCGTGGTCGCCCTCAATGCGGCCCGAATGCTGGAGCAGCGGGGCTTCCCCCTGCCGGCCCAGGTGATCCTGATCGATTGCGCCCAGCGCACCCTCGACCGCAAGCGGATCGATGCGCTCCAGGGCTTCGAGCGTTGGAGCCGTCCGTTGCTGCCGGCTGTGGTGCGCCAGCGCTGGCTGATCACTCCCCTCTTCGGCCTGCTGGCCAGGCCCGTCTTCATCCGCAGCGTTCTGGCGCGGGCCTATCCCAGCGGAGCTCACTGCGATGACGACCTGGTCGAGCTGCTGCACCGTCCCAGCACCGATCCCGGGGCTGTGGAGAGCTTCCGTGGCTTCATCAACCTCTTCGACGACCACCTGGCTCCCCAGCTCCTGGATCAGCTGCACTTACCGGTGCGGATGATCTGGGGAGGATCCGACCCCTGGGAGGATCCGGCCGAGGCGCGCCGCTGGGCGGCCACCTACCCCTGCATCAAGGAGCTGGTGGTGCTGGAGGGATTGGGTCACTGCCCGCAGGACGAGGGTCCAGAACGGGTCAACCCCCTGCTGCTCGCCTGGATCGGGGCCGGCTGAACGGCCTGCTTGCTCGCTTCCCCATGGCCGGGATCAGTGCACCTGGGCCAGCACGAAGGAGCAGGGGAGATCGAGCAACTTGCCGGCGGTGGGTACAAAGGCCCTGTGGTTGAACACATCGAAGCCACGGCGTTCGATCGCATCGAGGATGCCGCGATACAGGCGCAGGGAGGTCCAGACCGGCCAACGGGCATCTGCAGAAAGCCAGCGCACGCCGGCTTCGGAACGGGCGAACCAGGCCCGGGCCCGCTCCAGCTGGAAGGTCATCAGGGCGCGCCAGTTGTCATTGAGGGTGCCGGCGAGCAGCTCGGCTTCGCTGTAACCGAATCGCAGCAGATCCTCCTGGGGCAGATAGATGCGTCCCCGGCCCCGATCCTCGCCGACATCGCGAAGGATGTTGGTGAGCTGGTTGGCGATGCCCAGGGCCACGGCGGCTTCGGTCGGATCGGGGCGCTCGCTCCAGGGGGCGGTGGTGTAGGCGGGATCGACGCCCATCACGGCCTGGGTCATCAGGCCGACAGTGCCAGCAACGCGGTAGCAATACAGCTCAAGCTCTGCGAAATCGGCATAGCGGTGTTTGACAACATCCATCCGCTGGCCTTCGATCATGTCGAGGTAAGCCTGCAGGGGCTGGGGGAAGCGCTCCAGAGTATCGAGCATCACCCGATCGAAGCTGTCGCTGGAGCGGCCCTCGAACAGCCCACGGGTGCGCCCCTCCCAGGCATCGAGGCGCTCCAGCAGCGTGGCCGCTGGCAGGGCCTGGGCGGCTGGACTGTCCATCAGCTCATCGGTGCGGCGGCACCAGACATAAATGGCCCAGATGGCGCGGCGCTTGGCCGGCGGCAGCAACAGCGTGCCGAGATAAAAGGTTTTCGCCCACTGGGCCGTTTCCTGGCGGCAGGCCTCGTAGGCCTGATCGAGATCAGAGGCCAGGGCGGGGGAGGAGACGGACACCCTTTCAGACCGGGGCCAGACCGGTGGCATCGGCGGCGACAGGGATCGTCGCGCCTTCAGTCCGGGGGGTGGTCAGCAGGGCGCCGCCATCGAGGGCGGCTGCAATGGCCTCGGCGCAGAGACGGCCGCTGAGAACGGCCCCCTCCATCGAGGCGAGATAGCGCTGCATGGTGTAGTCACCGGCCAGGAAGAAATTGGGGATCGGGCTGGTCTGGTCGGGGCGCAGGGCCTGGCAACCGGGCACGGTTTTGTAGACGGAGAGAGGTGTTTTGACCACGATCGCCTTGCGCAGCTGGGCCGGGTTATCGCCACCGAAGTGCTGCGGGAACAGGCGTTCGAGCTCCTCGAGGGTGGCCGCCACGATGGCGTCGTCGCTACGGCCGATCCAGTCTTTGGCGGGAGCAAAGACGAGCTCGAGCATCGAGCGATCGGGATCTTCGTATTCACGGCAGGTATTGCTCATGTCGGCATAGACACTGAGCAGGGGGCTGCGGCTGAACAGCAGATGGTCGATCTCGGTGAGCTTGCGATCGAACCAGAGGTGGATATTGATCACCGGGACCCCATTGAGACCCTCCAGCTTCTCGAAATAAGGGAGCTGTTTCCACGCTTCCGGCAGAAGGAGCTTGAGGGGATCCACCGGCAGGGCGCTGACATAGGCATCGGCGGTGACGGTGCGGCCAGGCTGACCCTTGATTCCACCGATCCGGAATCCGCTGACCCGACCGTCATCGGCCAACTCGATCTGACGGAGCGGTGCCTCCAATTCGACCGTGCCACCCCGGGCGGTGATGTGATCGACGATCGGCTGGCAGAGACGCTGGGGCGGATTGCCGTCGAGGAACGCCATCTTCGAGCCGTCGCTCTCCTGGAGAAAACGGTTGAGGGCGGTCAGGACGACGGTGCTTGAGATTTCATCGGGGTCGATGAAATTCAAGGCTTTGGCCATAGCGATAAACACTTCGTCATTAACCCTTTCAGGAATGTTATGCAGCCGCAGCCATTCGGTCCAGGAGTAGCGGTCGCAGGCCTCGACATACCCTTGACCACGGAGCATCGCCGGCACCAGGCCAAGCCCGAAAGAGATCTTCTCGGGCCAGGTCAGCATGTCGTTGTTACCCAGGATCGCCGCCACGCCATTGAGGGGAGCGGGGATATCAGGGAAGTCGAAACGGCTGTAGGTTCCGGGCTTGTCGCGACAGTTGAAGATCATCGAGTGGCTCTTCCACTGCAGCCGATCTTCAATGCCTAGCTCAGCGAAGAGGCGGCGCATATTGCGATAGGCGCCGAAGAAAATATGCAGACCGGTTTCATACCAGTCGCCCTCCTCGTCCTGCCAGGCGGCCACCTTGCCGCCCAACACGTCGCGGGCTTCGAGCACGATCGGGGTGTGACCGGCATCGCTGAGGTACTTGGCGCAGGAGAGACCGGCCAGGCCGGCACCGGCAATCGCAACGCGCATAGCCGCGGACAGGCGGAACAAGGTGCAACCTTATCGGCAGGCCCTCCCGACCGCGCCGGTTCCAGGCCAAGGGCGACCGGGGATCCCTAGAGTTCCGGCGATGCCGACCGCGACGCCCCGCCATGGCCGACACCCTGCTGAAGTCCACCACCCGCCATATCCGTCTGTTCACGGCCCGGGTGGAGGACGGCGACCTGGTGCCCGACCCCGGTCAGCTCACCCTCGACATCGACCCCGACAACGAGTTCCTGTGGGATGAAACCGCCCTTGAGGCGGTGCGCAGTCGCTTCCGCGAGCTGGTGGACTCGCGGTCCGGAGCCGATCTCAACGACTACACCCTGCGCCAGATCGGTTCCGAGCTTGAGGGCCAGATTCGTGCCCTGCTGCAGGCCGGCAAGCTCCGCTACAACCCCGACAGCCGGGTTCTCAACTATTCGATGGGCCTGCCCCGCAGCCCCGAAACCCTGTGAGCCGCTCCCAGCCCGACGATCCCGGCCGCGACCGGGGCCGGCCGGGAACCGGCCGGGGAGGCGGGCGATCGAATGGAGCCGACTACGGCGATCGGCGCTGGGGAGATCCCTACGACCGGCCCGCCAACCGTTTCGAGCGAAACCTGCGCGATGAGGAGCGCCGGCCCCGCATGCCCTACGGCGGCCCTGGCGGTGGCCGCCCCACGCCCCCCGGTGGCGGTGGCGGTGGCGGATCCGGCGGCCTGAGCTTCAACATGGCCAACGCTGCCGTGCTCGCTGGGGTGTTGGTGGTTGGCATCGGCATCGGCAGCGCCGTCACCAGCACCACACAGGGCAACCAGGGCAACATCGCCAGCAGCCAGCAGCTCGATATGGCGGTGCCGGATCCCGAATTCTGCAAGCAGTGGGGCGCGAGCGCCTTCGTGATGGATATCGAGCTCTACACCACCATGAACCCAAGCAGCAGCTTCGTGACCCAGCCCACCCTGCAGCCCGGTTGTGTCATCCGCCGCGAGAACTGGTCGGTGCTGCAGAAGGAGGGGGCGGTGACCGCCGAGCAGATGAGGGATTGCAAGCAGCGGATGAACACCTTCGCCTACATCGGCTCCATCCGCGACAAGCCCGTGGTGCGCTGCGTCTACCAGACCGACATCAGCGGCAATAAGTTCCAGAGCCGCGGTGTCGCCGGGGCCGCCGATGATGCGGTCGGAATCACCCCGGAGGGTGACCAGTTCTGATGTTGCGGATGGTCGTTGGCCGCCCCGCCGCGCCCTGGGCTCCTCCCCGAAGGCGCCCCCACTGAGCCGGACCAGCCCAAGGGCTCTCACGATCCGCCTCCCCTGAACCCACCCCCGGGGTTTGAAGCCCTGGCTGCATCCAGGCCTGTGGCCCGGGCGAGCCAGCGGCTGGGGAGGGATCAGCAGAGCCGATCGATCGGATCGCGGGCCTTGCCCTGTCCCAGCAGCTGCGCGGCCTCAAGGTGGGTGCAGGCTGCTCAGGAGCTGAGGGGGGCGGGGGCCACCGGAGCCGGGGCAGCGCCGGCCCCCTGGCCGGTGACGGTGGCGGCGGATCCGTCGGAGCGAACGCTGGCGCCCTGGCGCAGGGGGCTGTCGGGGCTGGCGAAGACCGGCAGCACCTCACGCCGGAAGGCGTCCGAAGCCCTGGAGCAGTAGCGGGCCGGATGGGTGATCAGCTTGAGCTGACGCCGCACCATCAGATCGGCCACCTGGGGGCGATGCAACGTGCCAGCGGCCAGCTCCCGTTCGATCGAGACCACCGGCAGGAAGGCGGCCCCGAGGCCGGCCTGGACGGCATTTTTGATCGCCTCGAAGGAATTGAGCTCCATCTCGATCCGAATCCTCGGCACGTCGAGCTTGGAGCGCGACAGCAGCTGATCAACCATCTTGCGGGTGGTCGACTGGGCATCGAGGCAGACGAAGGAGAGGCGGTAGAGATCGTCCTTGGTCAGCTCAGGCAGGCGGGCCAGGGGGTGTTTGGGCGGCAGCACCAGGGCGAGCTCGTCGTTGGCATAGGGCACCACGGTCAGCAGCTCGTTGAGCTCGCCGGGCAACTCACCGCCGATGATCGCCAGGTCGATCTGACCGTTGGCCACGCTCCAGCCGGTGCGGCGGGTGCTGTGCACCTGCAGTTGCACCGCCACATCGGGATATTTCTGACGGAACAGACCGATCATCCGGGGCATCAGGTAGGTGCCCGTGGTTTGGCTGGCTCCGACGACCAGGGAACCGCCGCGGAGGTTGTGCAGGTCGTCGAGGGCGCGACAGGCCTCCTGGCACTGGCTGAGGATGCGGTCGCAGTAGCTGAGCAGCAGGTGGCCGGCCTCGGTCAGCTGGGCCTTGCGGCCGCCCCGGTCGAACAGGGAGACATCGAGCTGCTTCTCGAGGTTCTGAATCTGCAGGCTGACGGCTGGCTGGGTGACATAGAGGCTGTCCGCGGCCTTCTTGAAGCTTCCCTCACTGGCAATCGCCCGCAGGATGCGCAGCTGATCGAGGGTGAAGGGCAGATCGGCCATGGGGGGTGGGGGAGCCGGCGCCTGGGAGTGTCTGGTGAAAAATCTAGGGGCGCTGGACCGAAGCCCAGAATCGTGCTTCACATCCGGGCGCATCCCCCGCGCTGCCGCCCCGCCCACGGATGCCTCCCGTACCGCCCGATGCCGCCAGCCCCCCCCGCCCTTGCTCTCCACCACAGCAGCCTGGTGATGCTGGCCCTGCTGCTGCTGTTCGCCGTCCTGCACAGCGGCGGCGCCTCGCTGCGGGCCTGGGGAGCCGCCCGGATCGGAGAACGGGCCTGGCGGCTGCTGTTCGCAGCGGTGAGCATCCCGGCGGCGGTGGTGGTGATCGGCTACTTCCTGGCCCACCGCTATGACGGCCTGCGGCTCTGGAACCTTCAGGATCAGCCCTGGATCATTCCCCTGGTCTGGGGTGGCACGGCGCTGAGCTTTCTGTTCCTTTATCCAGCCACTTACAACCTGCTGGAGATTCCGGCGCTGCAGAAGCCTCAGGTGCGGCTCTACGCCACCGGCATCATCCGCGTGAGCCGCCATCCCCAGGCCGTGGGCCAGATCCTCTGGTGCGCCACCCACCTGCTCTGGATCGGCAGCAGCTTCATGGTGGCGGCCTGCATCGGCCTGATCGGCCACCATCTGTTTGCCGTCTGGAATGGCGATCGCCGGCTGCGCAACCGCTTCGGGGCCGCCTTCGAAGAACTCCGTGCCAGCACCTCGCTGATCCCCTTCGCTGCGGTGCTCGATGGTCGCCAGACCCTGGTCGCTTCGGAATTCCTGCGGCCGGCCCAGCTGGGGATCGCCATCGCCGTGGCGGTGTTCTGGTGGGCCCACCGCTTCATCGGTCTTGGCGCCATCGCCTTCTCCCGCTCCGCCCTGGCCCACTGGCTGGGGTGAGAGAGCTGACACAGCCCTGACAGGGTCGGGGCACTGCCTACACTCGATCAAGCCACGAACCAGCCAGGATGCCCGCCGCCACTGAGCTCGCCTGGTTGATTCCAGTCCTGCCCCTGATCGGCGCCGCCGTGACGGGGCTGGGCCTGATCAGCTTCAACCTCACCGTCAATCGCCTGCGCAAACCGGTTGCGGTGCTGTTGCTCACCTGCGTCGGGGCCGCGGCGGTTCTCAGTTATGCGGTTCTGGCTGAGCAGCTGGCCGGTGCCGGGCCGAGGGAGGTTCTGTTCACCTGGGCCAGTGCCGGCAGCTTCAATCTGCCGATGGGCTATCGGATCGATGCACTGGGGGCAGTGATGCTCTCCCTGGTCACGACGATCGCGCTGTTGGTGATGATCTATTCCGATGGCTACATGGCCCACGACAAGGGTTATGTGCGTTTCTTCACCTACCTGGCCCTGTTCAGTAGCTCGATGCTGGGGCTTGTGATCAGCCCCAATCTTCTTGAGATCTACGTCTTCTGGGAGCTGGTTGGCATGTGCTCCTATCTGCTCGTTGGCTTCTGGTACGACCGCGATGGTGCTGCCAATGCGGCCCAGAAGGCTTTTGTGGTCAACAGAGTTGGGGATTTCGGCCTGCTGCTCGGCATTCTTGGTCTGTTCTGGGCCACGGGAAGTTTCGGTTTTGAGGAGATCGGCTCCCGGCTCCAGGCGGCGGTGGCAGGCGGCAGCCTCAGCACCACGGTTGCGGTCCTGCTCTGCCTGCTTGTGTTCATGGGACCGATGGCCAAATCCGCGCAGTTTCCCCTGCATGTCTGGCTGCCCGATGCGATGGAGGGTCCGACCCCGATCTCAGCCCTGATCCATGCCGCCACGATGGTTGCCGCCGGGGTGTTCCTGGTGGCACGCCTCCAGCCGGTCTATGAACCCTTCCCGGTGGTGCAGGCTGTGATCGCCGTGATCGGCACCATCACCCTGGTGCTGGGCGCCTCGATCGCCCTGACCCAGCAGGATCTGAAAAAGGGTCTGGCCTACAGCACCGTGTCCCAGCTGGGCTACATGATGCTGGCGATGGGATGCGGAGCTCCGGTGGCGGGGATGTTCCACCTGGTCACCCATGCCTTCTTCAAGGCCATGCTCTTCCTGGGGTCCGGTTCGGTGATCCACGCCATGGAAGAGGTGGTGGGCCATGAACCGGCCCTCGCCCAGGACATGCGGCTGATGGGCGGCCTGCGCCGCTGGATGCCGGTGACAGCCATCACCTTTCTGATCGGATGCATCGCCATTGCAGGCATCCCACCCCTGGCGGGCTTCTGGAGCAAGGACGAAATCCTCGGACAGGCCTTCAACACCTATCCGCTTCTCTGGGCTGCCGGTCTGATCACCGCAGGCCTGACCGCCTTCTACATGTTCCGCCTTTATTTCCTCACCTTCGAAGGCGAGTTCCGCGGCAACGACATTGCCCTGCGTCAGTCGCTGTTGACGGCGGCCGGCAAGGGGAGCGGCGACGCCCACGACGCTGATCATGGCCACCATGCCGACCACCCCCACGAATCCGGTTGGCAGATGGCGATGCCCCTGGCTGTCCTGGCTGTGCCCTCGGTGCTGATCGGTTTACTGGGCACGCCCTGGCACAGCCGTTTCGCGGGTCTGCTGGACCCCCACGAGGCCGCCGAGATGGCCGAGCACTTTTCCTGGAATGCCTTTCTTCCCCTGGCAGGAACCTCGGTGGCGGTGTCTCTCGCTGGGATCGGCCTGGCCGTTTTCGCCTATCAGCTGCGCCGGATCGATCTCGGCCAGGCCGTGGCGGCTCGCTTCCCCAGCCTCAATGCCTTCCTGGCCAACAAGTGGTATCTCGATGCCATCAACGACAGGCTGTTCGTCCAAGGCAGTCGCCGCCTGGCCCGCCAGGTGCTCGATGTCGATTCCAAGGTGGTCGACGGGGTCGTCAACCTCACCGGCCTGCTCACCCTGGGCAGCGGCGAGGGCTTGAAGTACTTCGAGACCGGCCGAGCGCAGTTCTATGCCCTGATCGTGTTCGGAGGCGTGATCGCGCTGGTGGTGCTCTTCAGCGCCTTCGGCTGATCCCAACCCCGACCCGACGCCCCTTCGGCCACAACCGGACTCTCCCACCCCCCGATCCCGGCGCCCCTCAGGGCATCTGCAGGCCATCAGGGCCCTGAACCCTTCCTCCGCATTCCCCCTCCAGGCTGTCCCCAGCCCAGGTGGGCCCGGCATGGGCCATTCCCCACTCCACAGGCTGGCCATGGGGCCTGGGGCCCTCGGAGCGGCATGAGCGGGCTTCCGCGAGGCTGGCCGCCCCAAGGCCCCAGGCCAGCCACCAGCGCTTGTGTGACATCCCCCATCGGCTCCGAGCTGATCGGGTGGAGATTTCTACACTCCCAACAGATGGTTTTCTCCTGTCGGTGCCCTTCCCCTGGCTGAGCGCTGCGATCCTCGTGCCGATCGCAGCATCCCTGTTGATCCCCTTTGTGCCCGACAGGGGGGATGGGCGTTCGGTCCGCTGGTACGCGCTGGGCGTCACGTTGGTCACCTTCCTGCTGACGGTCGGCGGCTACCTGAACGGCTACGACCCCGCGGTCGAGGGATTGCAACTGGTCGAGCGGCACAGCTGGCTGCCTGAACTCGGGCTGGCCTGGTCCGTCGGCGCGGACGGCCTGTCGATGCCCCTGATCCTGCTGACCAGCTTCATCACCGCCCTGGCAGCCCTGGCGGCCTGGCCGGTGAGCTTCAAGCCCAAGCTGTTTTATTTCCTGCTCCTGGCCATGGATGGCGGTCAGATCGCCGTCTTTGCCGTGCAGGACATGCTGTTGTTCTTCCTGGCCTGGGAGCTCGAACTGATTCCCGTGTATCTGCTGCTGGCGATCTGGGGAGGCAAGAAGCGTCAATATGCCGCCACCAAGTTCATCCTCTACACCGCCGGCAGCTCCCTGTTCATTCTGCTGGCCGCCCTGGCGATGGGCTTCTATGGCGGCGGAACGCCCAGTTTTGAGTACACGGTGCTGGCAGCCAAAGGGTTCCCGGTGACCTTCCAGCTGCTTTGTTATGGCGCCCTGTTGATCGCATTCGGCGTCAAGCTTCCGATCGTTCCGCTGCACACCTGGCTACCCGACGCCCATGGTGAGGCCACGGCACCGGTTCATATGCTCCTGGCCGGCATCCTGCTGAAGATGGGCGGGTATGCCCTGCTGCGCTTCAACGTTCAACTGCTGCCGGTGGGCCATGCCTCCTTCGCGCCGCTGTTGGTGGTGCTTGGGGTTGTGAACATCATCTATGCAGCCCTGACCTCCTTCGCCCAACGCAACCTGAAGCGCAAGATCGCCTACAGCTCGATCAGCCACATGGGGTTTGTGCTGATCGGCATCGGCAGCTTCAGCGCCTTGGGCACCAGCGGGGCGATGCTGCAGATGGTGAGCCATGGCCTGATCGGGGCCAGTCTCTTCTTCCTGGTGGGCGCCACCTATGACCGCACCCATACCCTTCAGCTTGATGAGATGGGAGGTGTGGGCCAGAAGATGCGCAAAATGTTCGCCCTTTGGACGGTGTGCTGCCTCGCATCTCTCGCCCTGCCGGGGATGAGCGGCTTCGTCTCAGAGCTGATGGTCTTCGTCGGTTTTGCCACCAGCGAGGCTTACAGCCTTGTTTTCCGGGTGGTGATCTGCGTGCTGGCGGCAATCGGCGTGATCCTGACGCCGATCTATCTGCTCTCGATGCTGCGCGAAATCTTCTTCGGCAAGGAAAACGCCGACCTCGCAGCCCACACCCATCTCGTCGATGCTGAACCCAGGGAGATCTATGTGATCAGCTGCCTGCTGGTACCGATCATCGGCATCGGCCTCTACCCCCGGCTGCTGACCGACAGCTACCGGGCCTCGATTGAGGCGCTGGTCCAGCGGGAGGAGCAGGCTCGCAGCAGCCGCCTGGCCCCGAGCGCCAGCGTGCTTCGAGCGCCGGTTCCTGCGGCGGCGGCCGATTGGAATGGCGCCTTGCTCAGGGCCCCCTCCCTGGCCTGAGCTTTCAGCTGGATGTGCTGCAGATTCCCTGCCCGGGCGTCCAAGCCCCCCGGCTGTCATCGACGTCCTGATCCTGTTGGCCGCGAGACCGGGTAAGCTCCGACCCCGGTCCTCTCCCCTGGTTCGCCAGGACTGCATCGATGCGTCAGCTGAACTTCCTGCTGATCTTCAGCTTCGGCCTGGCGGCGGTGATGTTCACCCTTGAGAACACCACCTCCACCACCGTGCACTTCCTGCCGGGCCTGGCCGCCACCCTGCCGCTGGCGGTGCTGCTGCTGGTGGTGGCTGGCATCGGTGCCACAGCCGCCTGGATTTATGCGGTCTGGAGCGGTGTGGTCAAGAAGGTCGAAACCCTTCAGGACAGCAACGAGATGGAAGCCCAGCAGGTGCGGATCCAGGAATTGGAGAACGATCTGCAGCGCTACCGCGCCACCGTTGACGCCCAGCTGGGGCTTCTGCCCGCCGCAGGCGGCAGCAGTGCCACAGCCTCCGGCGGGGAGTCGAACTGAACGGCCGCTGCAACCAACCGCCTGCGCTTCCTGCCGTGCTGTGGTGACGCTTCCGTTGGGGACCGATAAGTTGAGTCCAATCCGAGCGCGGCTTTAGGAGTGGCAGAAGCAGGCGCCAGGCTGGCGATCCGGTTGCTTCAGGATGCCGCCGAACGCGGCGAGATCGATCCATGGGACGTGGATGTGATCGGCGTGATCGACGGCTTTCTCGATCAGCTGCGCCAACGCATCACCCTCCCCCGCCTGACGGGCTCGGGCGGGAGCTTTGAGCGCGATCTCTCCGAAAGCAGTGAGGCATTTCTGGCGGCCTCGGTGCTGGTGGGGCTGAAGGCCGAGCTGCTGGAAGCGGCCACCTTCCCGCCGGAACCGATTCTTGAGGATGGCTTTGAGCTGGAGGAGGAGGGGGGCGCCGAGCTTGCGGGGATCCCGGGTCTGCTGCTGCCGCGGCGACCGGAGCGCCACCTGCGGCGGCGGCCCGTGGCGCCGCCACCCCTGCAGCGGCCGGTGACCCTGGGGGAACTGATCCAGCAGCTCGAAGCGATCGCCGAGCGTCTCGACCAGGAGCCCCCCCGCCAACGGAGCCGATCCCGCAATCGGGCCTTCAGTGACGACGCAGCGATCGCCCAGGTGAGTGCCCTGGCCCATCGCGAAAAACTGCCGGAGACCACCGCCGCTTTGAGCGTGTTCCTCGGCGAATCGCCGCTGAGCGTGGGCGGGCACTGGTTGGGCTTCGAGGATCTGGTGCTGGCCTGGGCCTCGGATGCCGAAAGACCAGACGCCGAAGACCTGGACCGGGACCGGGTGGGGGTGTTCTGGGCCCTGCTGTTTCTCTCGGCCCAGGGTCGGGTGGAGCTGCAGCAGGAGGGTGGCCTCTACGGGCCCCTGCAACTGCGGCTGTTGGGGGATGGGGTACGGCTGCCGGGATTGGCCCTGGCTCAGGGGTCAGATGGGGTGCCGGCTCGCAGCGGGCAGGCAGCCTGAGGGGAGTCCCTAAGCTGGCCCGACTTGACGCAAGCCGAACGCCAATGAAGGCCATGATTCTGGCGGCAGGCAAAGGGACTCGGGTGCGGCCGATCACCCACACCACGCCAAAACCGATGATCCCCATCCTGCAGAAACCAGTGATGGAGTTTCTGCTGGAACTACTGCGCCAACATGGTTTCAATGAAATCATGGTGAATGTTTCGCACCTGGCAGAGGAGATTGAGAACTACTTCCGAGACGGACAACGGTTTGGTGTTCAGATCGCCTATAGCTTTGAAGGCAGGATTGAAGATGGCGAATTGATCGGCGAAGCGATCGGATCAGCCGGCGGATTGAAGCGCATACAGGATTTCCAGCCCTTCTTTGATGACACTTTCGTCGTCCTCTGCGGCGACGCCCTGATCGACCTTGACCTGAGCGAAGCCGTTCGTCGCCATCGGGCCAAGGGCGCCTTGGCCAGTCTGATCACCAAGCGGGTGCCCGCCGACGAAGTCAGCAGCTATGGCGTCGTCGTGACCGATGAGGATGGCCGGGTGCTGTCCTTCCAGGAAAAACCGGCGGTGGAAGAGGCCGCCAGCGACATGATCAATACCGGTATTTACATCTTTGAACCCGAGATACTGGACTACATCCCTAGCGGTGTAACCTTCGACATCGGTTCTGATCTGTTCCCGAAGCTCGTTGCAGCTGGCGCCCCCTTTTACGCCCTGCCGATGGAATTTGAATGGGTTGATATTGGCAAGGTTCCTGACTACTGGCAAGCGATCCGCAGCGTCCTCCAAGGCGATGTGCGACAGGTTCAGATTCCCGGCATCGAAGTGCGTCCCGGCATCTACACCGGTCTCAACGTAGCCGCCGACTGGGACAAGATTCATGTGGAGGGGCCGATCTACGTGGGTGGCATGACCCGCATCGAAGACGGTGCCACGATCATCGGTCCAGCGATGATTGGTCCCAGCTGCCACATCTGCGAAGGCGCCACCATCGATAATTCGATCATCTTCGACTACTCCCGCATCGGTCCCGGTGTACGCCTGGTTGAAAAGCTGGTGTACGGACGCTATTGCGTCGATCGCAATGGCGACCACTTCGATCTGCAGGAGGCCGCTCTCGACTGGCTGATCACCGATGTGCGCCGTCAGGATGTGCTCGCCCCCTCGCCCCAACAAAAAGCGCTGGCGGAACTGCTGGGCACCGATCTGGCCCTGAAGGCCAGCTGAACAGGCCCAGCCTCGCTCAGGCCTGCCCTGCCCGAGCAACCACGGAGGCGTGATCCGTCCTTCTTCCAGTTTGACCGTGCAGCCAGGCGCGCTCAGGTCTGAAGCGGAGCGCATCCCGCCATCTTGAGGATGGCAGGGATTCGCTCTTCGGCCTTGATCGCCATCAGGTGCACCCCCTGGGCGATGTCTCGGTAGGTCGCCACCTGTTCCGCCGCGATCGACACACCCTCTGCGGCCGGATCCGCCGCCCCCTCGAGTCGCTCGATCAGCGATTCGGGGATGCAGGCCCCGGGAACGACGCGGTTGATGAAGCGAGCATTGCGGGCCGACTTGAGCAGAAACACCCCCGCCAACACCGGCAGATCCAACGGTGCGGTCAGCTCCTCGACGAAACGGCGCAGGACTGTGGCGTCCATCACCATCTGGGTTTGAATGAAGCGGGCACCGGCGGCGTGCTTGCGCCGCACCCTGGAGGCCAGGCCGCTCCAACTCGGCGACTGGGGATCGGCTGCCGCTCCCGCCAGCAGGGCGGTGGGGCCATCGGGCAGCAGGCCCTTCACCGGATCCAGGCCAGCATTGCAGCGCTCCACCAGCTGCAGCAAGCGCACCGATTCGAGTTCGTTCACCGGACGGCTGCTGGGCTGGTCGCCGGCGCGCACGGGATCACCCGTGAGGCAGAGCACGTTCGGGATGCCCAGGGCGTGGGCGCCGAGCAGATCCGCCTGGAGCGCGATCCGGTTGCGGTCCCGGCAGGTCATCTGCAACACGGGTTCGATCCCGGCCTCCAGCAGCAGACGGCAGACCGCCAGGCTGCTCATCCGCATCACGGCCCGGCTGCCATCGGTGACGTTCACCGCATGCACGAGCCCCCTGAGGGCTGCCGCCGCCTCGAGGGAGCGGCTGGCATCCCCTCCCCGCGGTGGCGTGACTTCCGCGGTGATCACAAAGGTTTTCTGGGCCAGCGCCCGCTGCAGACGCACCGATCACTCCTGCCAAATGGGGCCATCATGAACCAGCAGGCTGCCTAAAGTGTGCGGATTCGGGGGAGCGGCGGATGGGCGAAGCTGGCGGCACGGCAGGCACCCCGAAACCGGCCGCTGCCGAGACCCGATCCGAGCAGAGCAGCCCCGCCAGGGGGATCGGCAGCGGTTATGGCCCCGTACGCCATGAGCTTTCGGAACGGGAACTGGAAATCATCGAACTGGTCGCCACGGGTCTGACCAACCTGGAGATCGCCCGCAAGCTCACGATCAGCAAGCGCACGGTCGACAACCACGTCAGCAATATCTTCACCAAGACCGGCGCCAAGAACCGCGTTGCCCTTCTCAACTGGGCCATGGATAACGGCAAGATCTGCCGCGATGGTTTCAATTGCTGCGCCCTGCCCTCCGACCTCTGACGGCCAGGAGCCTCAGCCGAACAGCGCGGTCCGCTCCGCCCCACTCCAGAGGGCCAGGGGCCGTTGCGCCAGGCTGGCATTGCTGAGCCGTTGCGAGCCGGTGATCTCCCGGCAGCACCAGATCGGAATCTCCACCTCCGTCTCGGGGCTGTCCAGCTCCACTTCCGCCAGCACGAGGGGGGCATTTTCAGCTTCAAACACATCCACCACCCAGTCGCCGCCAGGAAGGCTGAGCCCATAGCGCCGCTTGACCAGACGGTGGCTGCAAAGGGCCAGCAGGGCCTGACCATCTACAGCGGGAACCGCGTACTCGAATTCCAGCCGACTCAGGGCCGCACCGCCGCTGTCGGGAGCAGCCGCCTTGATCGTGATCCAGGCCTGGGCCTCCGTCCCGCTCCCATCCTCCGGCTCTGGCGAGCCGCTGCTGCGCACCCGCACGGTGGGACCGCTGGGATGGATGGCGAGATAGCCCTGCTGGAGCTGCCGTTGCCAGGCGATCTGGGAGCGCCAGCCATCGCCGCTGACCAGAAAGCGCCGCTCGATCTCCAGGGCCATGGAGCTGCCGTAGGGGTTGGCATTCTGGCGCCGTCCCTGCCCCGGGGGTTCAGTTGGGAGAAGGCTCGATGCTGAGACTGCCGGCCCAGTGCAGCTTGTGGGTGAGTGTGCGGTAGTAGGAGGGGCTCTGCTCCAGCTGCAACAACAGGGCCGGATCGGGACCGCGCTGCACCACACAGCGGTCACCCGGATCGACGAGGGTGGCATGGGCTCCGTCCTTCCAGAGCCGCACCCGGCGGTTGCTCTCCCCCAGCGGCCAGATGCTCAGCCTGGAGCGGGGCGGCACCACCACCGCGCGGCTGGAAAGACTCATCGGACAGATCGGATTGACCACGATCGCCTCGATACCAGGATGGAGAATCGGGCCACCGGCAGCCATTGAATAGCCCGTGGATCCGGTGGGCGTGGCAATGATCAATCCATCGCCGCGGTACTGATCGACCACCTCACCATCGATCTCCAGCTCGAGCAGACAGGTGGGGGCGACCTCATCAAGACAGGGCCGGAAATAGAAATCGTTCAGCGCCCCATGGGGACCATCGGCATCGATCTCCGCTGGCGCATCAGCCGCAGGGGGGTTTCTGTCGCCGCCGCGGTAGACGCGGGCCTCCAGCATCATGCGCCGCTCCAGGGCGAAATGGTCGTCGCGCAGGCGCCGCCACAGACCACCCTGGGGATCGTCGGCGGCGGGCCTCAGGAGCGAGCGCTCATGGGTGAGAAAACCGAGATGGCCACCCACGTTGAAACTGAGGATCGGCACCGCCTGGGCCGCGAGGTGACGGGCGGCGCCGAGAACGGTTCCATCGCCACCGAGCACCACCGCCAGGTCGGGGGGGGCGGGCTCGGTGGCCAGTAGACCGGGGAAGGGATTGGAGCTGGCACCGCTGGCGGCGATGGTCACATGGCTGCCGGAGGCGCGAAGATCCTCGGCGCATCGGCGAGCCTGGCGCTGGGCAGCCTGGCTGCCAGCACGGATGATGATCCAGACCCGATCAAGGCGCATGGTGGAACGGCCCTGGACCCAGGGCCACGGCAATTACCAGCGCAGCAGGTTGAAGCGTTCCATGTCGACGGTTTCGCGATTGCGATAGAGCGACAGCAGGATGGCCAGACCGACAGCGGCCTCGGCCGCTGCCACTGTGATCACAAAGATGGCGAAGACCTGGCCGCGGATCAACTGACCATCGAGGAAATTGGAGAAGGCCATCAGATTGAGGTTCACCGCATTGAGCATCAATTCAATGCTCATCAACACCCGCACCGCATTGCGGCTGTTGATCAGACCCCAGACACCCACGCAAAATAGGACAGCAGCCAGGACCAGATAGGCCTGGAGCGGGACGGTATCACCAGCGAAGGGAAGGGACAGGCTCATGGGGTTTTCTCCAGGGCAGGCTTCTCAAGAAGCAAGGGGGTACGGGACTTTTCGATCAGCCCCTGGTCGGCGGGTTCGCCGGTGATCACATCGGTGCTGAACACATCGCGGCGAGCCAGCACGATGGCACCGATCATCGCCATCAGCAGTAGCACCGAAGCCAGTTCAAAGGGGAGCAGGTAGTCGCTGAACAGGTGCTCACCGATGCGGATCGTGGCCTCCTCTCCCACCGGCACCGGGCCCGGCAGGGCCCAGGGGGTGGTGAAGGCGACGCGAACCAGCAGAGCAAACAATCCAGCGCAGACCAGGCCGGAGAGAATCTTGCGCACCGCCAGGCCGGGAATGGCAGAAAGATCCTCCTTCTTGTTCACCAGCATGATCGCAAACAGGATCAATACATTCACCGCTCCCACATAGACCAAGACCTGCGCCGCCGCCACAAAGCTGGCATTGAGCAGCAGGTAGAGGCCGGCAACCGAAAGGAAGACGCCGCCGAGGAGAAAGGCGGAATACACGATGTTGGGCAGCAGCACCACCCCGATGGAGCCGAGCACCAGCGTGGACGCCAGCACCAGGAAGCAGATCAGCTGCGTCGCGGAGGCGATCGTCATGCGTCGGTGGGGGTGGAGGGGGAGGAGGGGGCGCCGGTCTCAGCCTGGGGCAGGGTGGCCAACACCTGTTCAGGCAGTCTGCCGGCCCGGGGTTGGCTCGGGTCGATGCCATGGGGATCGATCGCACCCTTGGGGAGGTAGGCGAGCTCCCGGAGGGGCACCACGGCCGGATCGCTGGTGACGCTGGTGGGCAGGCGGCCGAGGGCGACGTTGTCGTAGTTGAGGCTGTGGCGATCGAAGGCAGCGAGCTCGTACTCCTCGGTCATCGACAGACAATTGGTAGGGCAGTATTCCACACAATTGCCGCAGAAGATGCAGACGCCGAAATCAATGGAGTAATTGCGCAACTCCTTCTTCTTGGTCGCCTTGTTCATCACCCAGTCAACCACCGGCAGGTTGATCGGGCAGACCCGAACGCAGACCTCGCAGGCGATGCACTTATCAAATTCGTAGTGAATCCGACCGCGGTAACGCTCCGAGGGGATCAACTTCTCGTAGGGGTACTGAACCGTGATCGGTCGGCGGCGGAGATGGTCGAAGGTCACCCCCAGGCCCTGGGTGATGAACTTCGCCGCTCCCACCGCATCCTGGGTGTAGTCGCCGACTTTCTTGAGGAACCCGAACATGGCAATGGGGAGCTCAGGGAACGGATGGGGCCATGATGGCGGCCCAGGGGGTGAACTGACGAAGCCGCGGACCGTCAGCCGCCGAAGGCGGCGGGGAAGGCCAGCTTGAGGGCCGCCGTGACCAGCAGATTGACCAGGGCGATGGGCAGCAGAAACTTCCAGCCCAGGTCGAGCAGCTGGTCGATCCGTACCCGCGGCACGGTCCAGCGGAGCAGGATGGCGAAGAAGACCAGCAGATAGGCCTTGAGCACGGTCATCACGATGCCCAGGGTGCCGGTGATCACTTGGATCAGCGGTGCATCAACCGATTGTCCGAGCAGATGGGCAAGCCATTCGATCGGTACCGGGAATCCCCAACCACCCAGGTAAAGAACGGAAACCAGCAGGGCGGAGAGGACGAGGTTGATATAGCTGCCCAGGTAGAACAGTGCGAATTTCATGCCGGAATATTCGGTTTGATATCCGGCCACCAGTTCCTCCTCCGCCTCCGGCAGGTCGAAGGGCAGGCGCTCGCACTCGGCCAGGGCGCAGATCCAGAAGATCATGAACCCCACAGGCTGACGCCAGATGTTCCAGCTGAGGATGCCGGCCCCGGTCTGCTGGTTGACGATGTCGACGGTGCTGAGCGAATTGCTCATCATCACAATCGCCAGCACGCTCAGGGCGAGCGGGATCTCATAGCTGATCGACTGGGCCGCTGCCCGCAGGCCGCCGAGCAGAGAGTATTTGTTGTTGCTGGAGTAGCCGCTCATCAACAGCCCGATCGGCTGGATGCTGCTCAGGGCCACCCAGAGGAAGACACCAACGCCGACGTTGCTGATCAGCAGGTTCTGGCCGAAGGGCACGACCAGCCAGCTGAGGATCACCGGCACCAGCACCAGCACCGGCCCGAGAGTGAACAGAAGTCCATCGGCTCTGGCCGGGATGATGTCTTCCTTGAACAGGAGCTTCAGGCCGTCGGCCATCGGCTGAAGCACGCCCAGGGCTCCGGCATACTCCGGGCCGATGCGCTGCTGGACGGCGGCGGAAATCTTGCGTTCCAGCCAGACATTGACCAGAACCCCCACCACGGCGGCCACCAGCACCGTGAGCATGGGCAGGGGGAGCCAGAGGAGATGGGCCAGGCCCTGGCTCACGCCGAAACCGTCAAGCAGGTCGAGGAAGCTGGCCTGCAGATCGAGGCCAGGGGTCACGACCGCAATGGACTGCATGGCTGGCGGTTGGAGTGTGGAGCGACGTTAAGCCCCCCTCCGCCGGGCTGGCGGATCGGACCGGGGGGGGGGGCGGGGGGTTCAGAGCGCAGCGGGGCGGCTTTCCAGCGGCAGCCAGGGGCGCTGGGGCGAGCCGGTATAGATCTGGGTGGGCCGGTAGATGCGGTTGGCGCCGAGCTGCTCACGCCAGTGGGCCAGCCAGCCGGCGGTGCGGGCGATGGCGAAGATCGGGGTGAACAGATCGCGGGGAATGCCGAGCTTGCGATAGACGAGCCCCGAATAGAAATCGACATTGGGGAAGATGCCCTTCGGCCCCAGGCGATCGGCCGCCACCTCCTCGAGGCGGCACGCCACGTCATACATGGTGTCGTGGCCGAAGCGCAGAAAGAGATCCTCGGCCAGACCCTGCAGGATCACGGCGCGGGGATCCTTGACCTTGTACTCGCGGTGGCCGAAGCCCATGATCTTCTGCTTGGAGGCGATCGCCTGATCCAGCCAGGCCTCGACCCGATCGGGGCTGCCGATCTGCTCGAGCATCTCGAGCACGTCCTCGTTGGCCCCCCCGTGCAGCGGGCCGGCCAGGGTGCCCACCGCGGAAGCCACGACGGCGTAGGGGTCGGTCAGGGTGCTGGCGGTGACGCGGGCGCTGAAGGTGCTGGCGTTGAGGCTGTGCTCGGCGTGCAGGATCAGGCAGGCATCGAAGATGCGGGCCGCCAGCTGGTCGGGCTCCCGCTCGGTGAGCATGTAGAGGAAGTTGGCCGAATAGGCGAGATCATCGCGGGGCTGGATCGGATCCTGACCTTTGCGGATCAGCTGGAAGGCCGCGACCATCGTGGGGATCTTGGCGATCAGCCGCACCACCGCCTCGGTGATGTACTGGGGATCATTGAGAGCGCGGCGCGAATAAAACAGGCCCAGCGAGGCGGCGCTGGCCTGGAGGGCGTCCATCGGATGCCCCCCGGCCGGAAAGCACTTCATCATGTCCCGGATGCGGAAGCTCACCCGGCGGTGCATCTGCACGTCCTGCTGGAAGGCGTTGAGCTGAAAGATGGTCGGCAACTCACCCCAGATCAGCAGGTAGGCCGTCTCCAGAAAGCTGCTGTGATGCGCCAGCTGATCGACCGGAACGCCGCGGTAGGTGAGGATCCCCTGGCGACCGTCGATGTCGCAGATCGCGGACTGGGTGGCCGGCACACCTTCCAATCCCGGGCGGAACAGGGGCGGCGCCCCATGGGCAGCGGTGCCATCACGGGCCGGAGGGGCCGCCGCCGCTGGGGCCTCGGGAGTGCTTTTCGCGGCCATGCCGATCCCTGGGTATCGAATCGACAAACCTAAGAGCGGAGGCTGCCGCCACGCCGTAGCGCAGGCTGCCGGGCGCCTGACGGCCTGGCAGCCGCCAACCCGTCCCGTGGCCAGAGGAGCGGACTGGAGGGCGCTCAGGCCCCAGGGAGGGCGTGTGGATCAGCCCAGCAGGATGCGGGGAGCCAACAGCAGCCGCAGCTGCCAGCTCCCGGCAGCGGCGGATGGGGCGCCGGACTCCGCTCCCGCCGCGGCCGGGTTCCACTGCAGCAGGGCCATCCCCGCCTTGCGGAGCCGCAGGGAGCCGGCCGGCGCCGCCAGGAGCAGGGCCGCCAGATCGCTGAGGTCGGGCTCATGACCCACCAGGGCCAGGCTGCGCTGGGCCGGCAGGGCGCCGTCGCCGCTGGCGGCCTGCAGCCAGGCCGCCAGCAGAGGCCCTGGATCGCCGCCTGGGGCCAGGGCGGTGGCCAGTTCCAGGGAAGGGGCCAGACCCGTCGCCACCGCAAGTTCACCGGTCTGGCGGGCCCGCAGCAGGGGGGAGGCGATCAGGCGTTCCACCCCCAGGCCCAGGGCCACGGCCCGCTCAAGCACCGCCCGGGTGCGGCGCCGTCCGGTGGCGGTCAGGGCGCGATCGGCGTCGTCATGGGGCTCGGCGCGCTCCTCGGCGATGCCATGGCGCAGGAGCAGCAGGGAAGGAAGGGCCATGGAACGGAGCGAAGAATTCCCTGGGATCAGCGGTTGCCGCCCAGGTCGAGGCGGGCATGGATGGCCAGGGCGTCGCCCCCGGGCTCTGCGGCCAGGGCCAGGCCGCGCACGCTGCCGTCGATCGGGCCGCCAGCCAATCCGGCCAGGCGCCGCCAGGGGCCCCAGGAGGCCAGCAGCGCCCGGGCCGGCTCGGCATCGAGCGCCCATTGGATCGGAGCCCCTGGGTGATCGAGCTGCTGGAGCTGGAGCTGGCGGGGGCGGGCGCCGCGGCTGTCGAGCTGCCGATCCAGCAGGGCCAGGCTCCGGCCCCAGAGGGCCAGGCCGTCCTGGTTCCCTTGCCAGCCCTCCACCGGGGCCAGCAACCGATCGCGGCCATCGCGCCCGGCGGCACGGGTGCCGCGCCCGCCGCCGGCCTCCAGGCGGGTCCAGACGGTGACGCTGCCGGAGGCCGTCTCCAGGGGTGCCGGGATCAGGCCGGCGGCGGCCAGGGGCGCCTCCAGATCCGCTGCCGCGGGCTGCCCGCTCGGGGTGGCCAGCAGCCAGTCGTCGTCGATGCGCACCGAGAGCAGGGGACCATCCGCCCGGCCCAGCAGCAGGGAGGGCAGGGGACCGACGGCGGCACCCCGGGGCCCGGCCAGATCCACCAGGCCGCGCAGCAGGGGGTCCTGGCGCAGCAGGGCCGGATCCTGGAGCAGGGCCAGGGAGGCGGGCCGGGCCGGCGCCAGGTTCAGCAGCTGGCGGCGCGGCTCCTCCGCCAGGGTGACGGCAGCAACGTCCTGGGCGGCGGGATGGTCGACGAGAACCTCCAGGCGCAGGCTTCTGCCCTCGGGCCGCAGGCTGGCGAGCAGCCGGGCCGGGGGGGAGGCGTCCGGAGCGGCAGCGGGCAGGCCGAGGGGAACGGCAGCGGCACCCCGGGCCACCAGCAGGGCGGCGCCGCTGCCGAGGCGCTCCAGGCCCGCCTGGAGGCCGGGGTCGGCGGCCTGGTTGAGCTCGTCGATCTGGGAGACATCCAGGGCCTCCTCGAGCACGCCCCGGCCGGAGGCGATCAGCAGCAGGTCGTCATCGATCAGGGCGGTGGCCAGGGGCACGGGTTGCTGGCCCACCAGGGCGCCGCGGCCGCTGATCAGCCCCATGCCTCGGTAGCTGCTGACCTGCAGATCGGTGCCGGCCAGGCTGCGGGTCTGCCAGAAGCGCTGCAGGAAGCGGCGGGCGCCGCCGGCATCGCGGCTGCGCAGGGCCAGCAGCCAGTTGCCCCCCGCTTCCGGGACCGTCCGGGAGGAACCGGCCTGGCTGGCGCCGGGCCGATCGAAGAGGGCGACGCTGATCTCCGGGGCCAGCCAGCCGGCCAGCTCATTGGTGTAGTCGAGGCCGGCGGCGGCGAAGGCCCCATCCCGCAGGCGCTCGATCGCATCGACCGCCTGGCGCCGCTGCCGCGACGGGGCCACGGCGCGGGCATAACCGACCGGTTCGCGACCGTCGCTGAGCAGGTGCAGGGCGATCGGCGCATCGCGGGACACGAACCGGGCCGCCCGCGGCAGCACCAGGGCGCGATGCTGCAACTGCAGCGGGCTGCGCTGCCACACCTGCCACCAGGCCAGCCCCGCCAGGCCCAGCAACAGCAGCAGCAGGGCCAGCAGGCTCGCCAGGAAGGGCCTGGCCTTCATTCCGGTTCTGCAGGATGGGTCCATCCTGCCCCTCGCCCGGTCCCGGGCCCCTCTGTATGAGCGACGCTATGGCTGAAGGTTCCACCGCTCGTCCGCTCCAGCCCCAACCCCTGGCGGCGACGGAGCTGGCCGCCCGGTTGCGCGAGCAGGTGGGGCTGCAGCTGGTGGATGTGCGGGAGGACGGGGAGCTGGCGCTGGCCAGGCTGGCCGAGCCGGTGATCCACCTGCCGCTGAGCAAGGCCTCGGACTGGGCGCCGAGGATCGACGGGCTGCTCGACCGCCAGCGGCCGGTGGTGGTGCTCTGCCATGCCGGGATGCGCAGCTGGCAGCTGGGCTGCTGGCTGATCCAGGAGCAGGGGTTCACGGACGTCTGGAATCTGGAGGGGGGCATCGAGGCCTGGAGCCTGCAGGTGGATCCCTCGGTGCCCCGCTACTGAGCCGGGCGGGAGGCCTTCGCGGCCAGCAACCTGCCGGTTGGGAGCGGGGGAGGGCGCGGGGTGCGGGCGGAAGGGGGCCGATGGGGCCGGGGTGTTGAGCGGCAGCCACGGCGTGCGGTGCGCAGAGCAGACGACCGGCAGCTTGGGCTGGGGTGAAACAGCGGCAAACACGGGTGACGCCGCGGTCAGCCGATGGCGTGGGCCAAGGGGTGGAACCGGACCTTCCCCAGGCGGCGAGCGGAGCCGCGGAGGCCCATGGGGCTGCTCTTTGGAGGGCGATGCGAGGCAGCGGCAGGCTCGCGGCAGGGGTGCCGCCCCAGGCCCTCTGCAGCGGCCCTCCGGAGACGTTGCCGCGGTCTGGGGCGCCGCTGTCGGCGGCGCACCTGGCACAGGCCAGGCGGCGGAGGGAGGGAACTCCCTACGATCGCCAATCATCTGCAGCCGTCCTTGGAGAGCCTGCCCCGCCGGCAACAGGAGGTGCTCCAGGCGACGGTGCGCCACTACGTCGACACCGTGGAGCCTGTCGGCAGCCACACTCTGGTGCGTCGCTTCGGGCTGCCCGCCAGCCCGGCCACGGTGCGTTCGGCGATGGGGGCCCTGGAGCAACGCGGCCTGCTCACCCAACCCCACACCTCCGCCGGCCGGATTCCCAGCCAGCAGGGGTATCGGTTGTTCGTGGATCAGCTGCTGCCCGCCCCCGGAGCGGCGGCCCTGCAGCTCGACCGGGAGCTGGCGGGGGTGGGTCTGCAGTGGGCGGCCCTCGATGACCTGCTCCAACACCTGGCCCGGCGCCTGGCGGACCTCACCGGGCTGTTGAGTCTGATCAGCCGGCCGCTGCGCCCCCAGCCCCAGCTCCAGGCGGTGCGCCTGGTCGCCAACAGCGACAGGCTGCTGGTGTTTCTGGTGCAGGGCTCCTCGCTCAGCTCCAGCCTGAATCTGAAGCTGCCCCGTGGCATCGCCGATGAGCTGCCGCTGCTGGAGGCCTGGGCCAATGAGCAGCTGCGCAACCAGCCGGGGAGCAGCCTGCCCTGGGATCGCCTGCCGGCCCAGCTGAACCGGAGCGCGGGGCTGCTGCGCCAGGCCCTCGACGGCCAGGCGGTCCAGGCCAGTCTGGGCAGTGTCGGAGTGGTGGCGGCTGGGCTGGGCCACCTGCTGGGCCAACCGGAATTCAGCCGCAGCACCACCCTGCTGCCGGTGGTGCAGCAGGTGGATGGAGCCGCCCACCTGCTGCTGGCCCCGGATCACCAGGATCGGCAAGCCGGTGTCGGCATCTGGATCGGCAGCGAGCACCCCAATGCCGCCCTGCAGTCCTGCGCCCTGGTGCAGGCCCCTTACCGCACCGGCGATGGGGCCAGCGGCCAGGTGGCGGTGATCGGGCCGATGCGGATGGCGTATGCCACGGCGCGGGCGGCGGTGCAATCGGTGGCCACGATCCTGCAACGTTTGCTGAGCTGAACCATGGTGAGCCCAGAAAAACCCACCATTGCGATCACGGTCGTGATCACCAACGTGATGAACGGAGAACCGGAGCAGCGATGACTTATTGCGTTGGCTTCCTGCTCGAGAGCGGTCTGGTCTTTGCTTCCGACTCCCGCACGAATGCCGGGGTTGACTACATTTCCAGCTACAGCAAACTCCACGTCTTCCAGCCGGCACCCGATCGGCTGTTCGTGTTGATGGCCGCCGGCAATCTGGGCACCACCCAGGCGGTGCTGAATCGGATCCGCCGCGACCTGGCGCTGGATGAGGCCGCCGCCGATGCGGCCATGCTGAGCGCTTTCCACGAAGGTCGATCGGCAGCTTCGAATCAGCCAGGCCGCGGCTCGGGTGAAAGCCACGATCTGCTGACAGCGCGCTATCTGTTTGAGGCGGCTGATTATGTGGGCCGTCTCAGCGTATCTGTGCAGCAGGCCTTCTCGGCACCCCTGCAGCAGGCAGGGGCCAGCGGCGAGGCCAGCTTCATCCTGGGGGGCCAGATCGCCGGCCAACCGCATGGTCTGTACCTGATCTATCCGCAGGGCAACGCAATCATGGCCACCCCGGAAACGCCATTTCTCCAGATCGGCGAAAGCAAATATGGCAAACCACCACTCGATTACGTGGGCCATCACAAGCTATCACTGGAGGATGCGGCCCGTCTCTGCCTGGTGTCCCAGATCGTCACCCGCCGCTCCAACCTCACCGTTGGTCCTCCGTTTGAGATCGCCCTGATGCCGGCCGATGAACTGCGGGTGAGCCATCGGCTCAAGCTGGAGAAGGACAACCGCCAGATCACCAGCACCATGGAGATCTGGGCCCGCGGACTCAAGGAAGCCCTGGCCAAACTGCCCCGCTTCCAATGGGAGGAGGATCCGCTCTAACGAACAGGGCATCCGCTGGGCAGCGCTGCCAACGAATGTGCACGCCAAGAATTCAGTGCACGTCAGCCCTTCGCTGGGCACCCCGAACGCCATGCTAAATTCAAAAGGGAACAGATTACTTTAAAAACATGCAACTGATTGCAGGGCTTGTATTCCTGGCATTTGCCATTGCCTTTCTGTGGCTTTTAGTGCGAAAAAGGGTGCGCAGGCTGTGGCAAGAGGTTTTTGCCATCCGTAGGGAAATTCAGGCGTCGAAAAAAGAGTTGATAGCAGTGCGCAAAGAGCTTCTTCTATCGCAAATAAGCGAAGATCTACGCCTACCCGCCCGCCTACCATCGGAGGACGGAGAGGATCTGGTTTTATACAACTTTTTTGGCAGAAAAAAGGCTGGCTTTTATTTGGAAATCGGTGCTTACAATGGCGTCGAACTTAGCAATACTTACTTTTTCGAGGCCCTTGGCTGGACAGGTATTTTGATCGAACCAGACCCTGGCCTCTATCACCAGTGCCGGCTTTCGCGGCCCCACAGCAAAGTGATCAATGTGGCCGCATCCGATCAACCCGGATCATTGCATTTCTCCACTGCCAAAGGCATGGAGTGGCTGTCTTTCAGTGGTGAAAATAAATCTCGCGAGCAACGAATCATCAGCGGGGGAGGAACGCTGGAACGCATCGAAGTTCCGTGCCTTACCCTCAATGAAATCCTCAAGGATCTCGACCAGCAGATCGATTTCATGAGCTTGGATGTCGAAGGTTATGAAATGCAGGTTCTTCAGGGCTTCAACATCGATAAATATCGCCCACGGGTGATCGTCATCGAACAAAACGCCATGGATAATGAATCACCCGTTTCCAATCTGCTCAGGCAACACGGGTACAGCCGTAAATTTCACCTTGGATCCAATTCATTCTACGTCCACAACAGCGATCAGGGCGTTTTTTCCTGGACAGCGCTCAATGCCTGAGCCTTGCTCATGCCTTTCGGCCATTGACAACACGAAGGCTTGTCATTCCAGGGAACCCGTAGGCCGTTGCTGTGGACAGGTCAGGACGGCAGCACCAGCAGCCTCGATCAGCGCCCGGTAGAAAGGCCCGACCAGTTTGGTGTTGCTGGTTCCTCCCATCGGTCTGTCTCGATGCTTCGGGGTGGCCACGGACGATTCATTGCTGGCCCCCCCTGCTCAGGTACTGCCGGCTCCTCCGTCACCCCCCCAACCGATCCCCCAGGCGATCGGCCACGGTATTGACATCCTTGTCGCCGCGGCCGGAGAGGTTCACCACCACCTCGGTGCCCGGGGCCAGGGTGGGGCAGAGTTTGTCGAGCCAGGCGAAGGCATGGGCGGTTTCCAGGGCCGGGATGATGCCCTCCAGCTGGCAGAGCCGTTGCAGGGCATCCAGGGCTTCGGCATCGGTGACGGCGGCGTATTCGGCCCGGCCGATGCCCTTGAGGTAGCTGTGCTCCGGGCCGACGCCGGGATAATCGAGGCCGGCGCTGATCGAATGGGCCTCCTGCACCTGGCCGTCGTCGTCCTGCAGCAGCAGGCTCATGGCGCCATGCAGCACGCCGATGCGACCCTCGGTGATCGTGGCGGCATGGCGGCCCGTGGCCACCCCCTCGCCGGCGGCCTCCACACCGATCAATCGCACCGAGGTGTCTTCAACGAACGGATGGAACAGGCCCATGGCATTGGATCCACCTCCGACACAGGCCACCAGCACATCGGGCAGCCGCCCGAAGGCCTCGGCGCACTGCTGCCTGGCCTCGATGCCGATCACGGCATGGAAATCGCGCACCAGCATCGGATAAGGATGGGGGCCGGCCACCGAGCCGAGGATGTAGTGGGTGGTTTCCACGTTGGTGACCCAGTCGCGGATCGCTTCGCTGGTGGCGTCCTTGAGGGTGGCGGTGCCGGCGGTGACCGGGTGGACCCGGGCTCCGAGCAGGCGCATGCGGAACACATTGAGGGCCTGGCGGCGCATGTCCTCAGCGCCCATGTAGATCACACACTCCAGGCCGAAGCGGGCGCAGACGGTGGCGGTGGCGACGCCATGCTGGCCGGCGCCGGTTTCGGCGATCACCCGTTGCTTGCCCATGCGCAGGGCCAGCAGGGCCTGGCCGAGGGCGTTGTTGATCTTGTGGGCACCGGTGTGGTTCAGGTCCTCGCGCTTCAGCCAGATGCGCGGCCCGCCCTCAGCGCGGCGGTAGTGCTCGCTGAGCCGCTCCGCCTCGTAGAGGGGACTGGGGCGGCCCACATAGGTGCGCAGCAGATGGTTGAGCCGCTCGGTGAAGGCCGGATCGGCCCAGGCCTCGGCGGCGGCAGCCTCCAGCTCGGCCAGGGCCGGCATCAGGGTTTCCGGCACGTACTGGCCGCCGTAGGGCCCGAAGCGGCCGAGTGGATCGGGCCGCACCGCGGGGGCCAGACGGGAGGGATCGGTGGAAAGGCCCGTGACGGGGGGAACGGTGCTGGTCACCGGCGGCGGCATGCAGTGGGGCCAGCCTAGGCAGCCAGCCTCCGTCCCACTCGGGCCACCTGCTCCCGCCATGGCCCGGGGAGTTCGTGGTGCAGCGAGAGGTCGAGGCTCCTGGGCAGCCGTCGATCGTCGAGGTCATGCCTCAGCTGCTGCCGATCGTGATGGGCCAGCGCCGGCGCCACCAGGGTGAGGTCGATGGCGTAGCCCTGGTGATGGCAGCCCATGGCACGGGATCCGTAGAGCCCCAGCTCCCGCACGGCGGAGGGGCCAGAAGCAGCGCCAGGATTCGGGCCGAGACCTTCGCGGACAGGCCGGCAATGGCGGGATCAAGGATGGCGGGATCGGGGTGAACCTCCGGCGCGGGGGGCTTCGGCCAGGAGCAGATCGCGCAGCGTGTTCCAGCCCAGCGCGAAGCCATTCTCGAACGCCTGGATCAAACCCTGCCGCTCCCGCCCATGGAGCGCAGGCGGCTGGACGAAGGTTTCGAGCTGATCGAGGGCCTGGCAGAAGTTGGCGACACGCTGCTGCCAGCGACTCTGTCGGGCGGCATGGCGGCGGGGCGTGGGCGCCAATCTGGTCGAGGCCTGTGCCGGCCAGCGGATCACGGGACCGAGGGAGGCCGGCGCCCCTGACGGATGGGCGGACGACCGGTGCGGGGGAGCGAGTCGCTGCGGCGCCTGGGACTGGAACCGGGAACACCGGCGCCTCGGCGCAGAGCGCTCGGCCTGGCTCAGCCCGAGCCGTCGTTGGAGTCGGCGGCCTGCAGCTGGCGGTAGAGCATCGCCAGGCGCCGCTCCAGCTCCGACGGCGCCAGGCCGGGCAGCTCCAGGGGCCCCAGCCGCTGCAGCGCCCGTTCCGGCGGATCGGGGGGCAGGGGATCGGGGGGTGTGAGCCGGGGCGCCGGGCGGGCCCGCAGGCCCGGCGGCCACCAGGGCGGCAGCTCCTGAACGGCAGGCGAAGGCGGCGCTGTGTGCTGCAGACCGGCCAGCAGGCTGTCGCGGTCGCGGCCATGCCAGGCCAGCAGCAGCCAGGGATCCTCATCGAGCCGCTGGGCGAACACATACAGCACCGCGGCGATGTGCTTGCAGGGCACGGCGTCGTCCGGACAGCCGCAGCGCACCTGCAGATCGGCCCAGCGGCGCGGAAACAACGGCACCCCCACCGCCTCGAACGGCTGTTCCAGATCACGGGGCACCTCGCCATTGAGCAGCTGGGCGGTCCAGCCCAGGCGGGCCGCCATCGCCTCCTCCAGCGCCCGCCACTGGGCCTTGCTCGGAGCGGCGCTGCGCACGTTCACCCGGTAGGGCGTGGCGCGGGAGCCCTGCACCCTGGCCTCCAGCCGGCCCGCCTTCACCACCAGATCCTGCACCCGCCCGCCGCGGGCATAGCGGCGGCCTCGCTCCATCCGCGGCCCCAGCCCATAGCCCTCCAGCACCGCCGTGAACCGCTGGGACCACCACTGGTTGGCCAGCGGTTCCCGCCGCGGCGATCGGCGCGCCGCCGGCAAGGGGGAGGGGGAGTGACGGATGCTCATCGCTCCCCCTGGCGATCCCGCAGCTGGATCAGCTGGCGCAGCTCCTCGGTGGACAGCTGACTGAGGGCCTGCTCGCCGCTGCTCATCACCCGATCGGCCAGATCGCGCTTGCCGCGGATCAGCCCATCGATCCCCTCCTCCACGGTGCCGCTGCAGACCAGCTTGTGCACATGCACGGTGCGCCGCTGTCCGAGGCGATGGGCCCGGTCGGTGGCCTGGTCCTCCACCGCCGGATTCCACCAGCGGTCGTAGTGGATCACATGGGAGGCGGCGGTGAGGTTGAGGCCGGTGCCGCCGGCCTTGAGCGAGAGCAGAAACAGAGGCGGACCCTCGGGCTCGCTGAAGCGTGCCACCAGCTCCTCGCGCCGGCCGCGGCTGAGGCCGCCGTGGAGCCACAGCACCTCCTCGCCGCTGCGGCGGGAGAGGTGCTGGGCCAGCCGATCGCCCCAGGCGGTGTACTGGGTGAAGATCAGCGCCCGCTCACCGGCCTCGAGGATCGCCGCCAGCAGCTGCTCGCAGCGGCTGAGCTTGCCGGAGCGGCCATCGAGATCGGAGCCGTCGTCGAGGTAATGGGCGGGGTGGTTGCAGACCTGCTTGAGCCGGGTCAGCCCGGCCAGCACCAGCCCCTGGCGGGCGATGCCTTCGCTCTGCTCCGCCTGCTCCAGCAGCTCATCGGCCACCGCCTGGTAGAGGGTGGCCTGCTCTTCGCTGAGCGTGCAGAGCTCGGTCTGCTCGATGCGACCGGGCAGGTCGGGCAGGATCGTGGGGTCGCTCTTGAGGCGCCGCAGCAGGAAGGGCGCCGTCAGCCGCCGCAGCCGTTCGGCGGCCTCGCTGTCGCGGTCGCGCTCGATCGGCAGGGCGAAGCGCTGGCGGAACTGGGCCAGGCTGCCGAGCAGGCCGGGATTGAGCAGCTGCAGCAGCGCCCAGAGTTCCAGCAGGCGGTTCTCCACCGGCGTGCCGGTGAGGGCGATGCGCCGCGCCGCCCCGAGGCCGGCGGCGGCGCGGGCGACGGCGGTGTGGGGATTCTTGAGCTGCTGGGCTTCGTCGAACACCAGGCGGCCCCAGGCCACCTTGGCCAGCAGGGCCGCATCGCGGCTGAGCACGCCGTAGCTGGCGATCAGCACGCCGCCGGGGCCGAGGGCCTTCAGGTTGCAGCGCAGGGCCGCCAGGGTGCGGGGTCGCTCGGGGCCGTGGTGCACGGCCAACTTCAGGCCCGGCGCAAACCGCTCCAGCTCCCGCCGCCAGTTGCCCAGCAGCGTGACCGGCGCCACCACCAGGGTGGGGGCCTCCAGCGGATCGGCGAGCAGGGAGGCGATCAGCTGGGCGGTCTTGCCCAGGCCCATGTCATCGGCCAGACAGGCGCCCAGCCCCAGCTGGCCGAGGAACACCAGCCAGCCGAGGCCCCGCTGCTGATAGGGCCGCAGCGCGCCCACAAACCCCTCCGGGGTGGGCAGGGCCTCGGCCCGGCCGTGCAGATCCCCGGCGAGCAGGGCGCCGAGGGGCCCCGGCGCCTCCACCCCGGCCAGGGCCAGCTCTGCCGGCACACCCAGCGGCTCCAGGCCCAGGCCACCCCGCAGCAAGGCGGCGCCGCTGGCCTCCCCCGCCTGTCCCGCCAGCCGCAGCAGGCCCTCAACGGCGGCGGCATCCACCAGGGTCCACTGCCCCCGCAGGCGCACCAGCGGACGCTTCAGGGCGGCGGCCCGCTGCAGGGCCTCCAGGTCGGCCGGGGTGAGCGGCTGATCCCCCAGCACCGCCTGCCACTCGAAGCGAAACAGGGCGGAGAGGTCGAGGCCGGCGCCGGAGCCCGCCGGAGCCGCCGCGGTGCGTTTGCGGCTGGGGGCCGGGACCCGGGCCCGCACCCCCAGCCGCGACAGCTGGCGCAGACCGCTGGGGAGCAGCAGGGCAAAACCGGCCTCGGCCAGCAGGGCCGCCCGCAGGCGCACCAGGCTCACCAGCTCCGCTTCCTGGAGCTCCAGCTCGGCCGGCGCCGGCTGCTGCAGGAGCGGGGCCAGCTCGGGAGCCAGGCGGGTGAGCAGCCCCAGTTGGCGCAGCACCGCCTCGAAGGCCGTGGCGGGGAACGGGGTGCGGCCGGCCCAGAAGTCGGCCAGGGGCAGCAGCAGGCTGGGATCGGCGGCGGGCCCGAGCAGCAGCTCGATGCGCCAGCGGCGGCGGCGGCCATCGACGGGTTCGTGGCAGCGCAGGGCCAGGCGCAGGTCGCCGCCGGGGGCCACCGCCTGACGCAGCCAGCCGGCCACCAGGGCCAGGGAGGCGGCGGCTTCAGGGCTGGTGGCAGTGATGGCTGGGCCTTGCGGCAGGTGGGGATCGTCGTCGGCGAGGGCGGTGAGCCAGGCCTCCGCCAGCGAGGGGGAGCCGGCGGCCCTACGGCGGGCAGGGGCGGAGGGAGGGCGGCGGCCTGCGGGAGCGGGGGACGGGAGGGAGGCGGTGGCAGGGGCGGTGGCGGAGCCGGGCGCGGTGGCGGTGGCGGTGGCGCGGAGGGATCGCAGGCGCTGGCGCACCAGGCGGTCGACGGCCGCGGCCAGCGCCTCGGCCAGGGCTCGCTGGCTGGCGGGTTGATCGTCGGGGAGCAGGGCCTCCAGCCAGGGGCGATCCTCCGGCGCCGGCAGCGGCGACCAGCGGGCGATCAGGCCGCCCTGGCCATCGGGCTCCAGGGCCGGTGCCACCCTGCCGGCGGCCAGCAACACCGCCGCCAGCCGCTCGATCGTGGGGTGGCGAAGGCGGTCCTGGCCGAGGGGGTCGCTGGCCCGGGCCTCGGGAGCGTCAGGGGCTGCAGGGGCTGCAGGGGACTGAGGAGTCAGGGGCGGACCGTGGGGGTCGCGGATCTGCTGAGGGGGGGCAACCACGGGCGGTCAGGTCCGACCAGGCGCCCGACCCCGCAACGCCGGCACGTAGGGAATCAGCCCCCTGGCGCAGGCCTCCACCTGGATCTCGATCGGCAGGCTGCGGATGTCGCGCAGGAAACCATCCAGCTCCAGCATCCAGGGGATCTCGGAGGATTCGAGCAGGCTCGGCAGGCACCAGCGGGGGCTGAAGGGGGCGATCTTCAGCAGATCGCGCACCTTTTTGGCGTGGTTCTGGGAGGTGCTGGTGGCCACGCCGAAGAAATCGGCGATGGTGGCGGCGCTGCAGTGGGGGCTCTGGGAGGCATCGAACAGGAAGTTGGCGGAGCCGATGGCGTGCACCACACCGGCGCACCAGGAGCTCTCGCGCCCCGTGAGCAGCGGCGACGGACGTTTGCGGGACAGGGCGGCCACGGCGTCGTGAATCAGGGCGCGGTAGTCGTCGTTGAGGTGGCGGGCGCAGAAGGGATCGATGCGCGCCAGCAGGCTGTCCACCGTGTCGCGCAGGGCGGCGGGCACCTTCAGGGGCGCTGGCGGGGACGCCGCGGGCGTGGGGTCCGGTTCAGGCGAGCGCTCGGGGGCGAGCACCGCCCCGATCGTGACCGGCAGCCGCGCCCCGCCGACCTCCACCCGGAAGCGGCGCCATTGCGGCGCGGGCTGCTGCCAGAGCCGCTCGATCTGGGGTTCGGCCTCGATCCAGGCCAGCAGCGCCAGGGCCACCGCCTCCAGCTGCTGAAGATCGGCCCGGCGGGGCGGCCTGAGCGCCATCGGCCGCTCGATCAGCATCACGGTGGGGTAGGCGTCGCCGGCGGCCACCGGCCAGCCGTAGCGCTGGATCTCCTGGAGGAGGGAGCGCGGCATGGCCTCCCTGGCCTCGAAGTTGATGGCGCGGTGGGGCGGCGCCAGGTCCATGGCGTATCGATCGCCGGCCTCGAAGCGTTCTCCCAGCTCCACGTAGCGGTCGTACTCCTGTAGCGAGCGGAACAGCAGCACGCCGTAGTGCTCGCGCTGCTGGCCGATCACGCAGCCCACCCAGCCCTGGATCGCCAAAACCCCGCAGCTGATCTGAAACAGGTGGCCATCGCCGGGAATGCGCTCCCAGGGTCGCCGCTGATAAAGGGCAGCGGCCGCCTCGAAGAAGCGCGCCACCGCCTCCGGACCGATATCGCCCGTGAGGTAGGTGGTGAGCGCCTGGGTGCCCAGAGCGTCGTCGCCGGCGGAGAGCTGCTCGCGCATCAGCTTGCTGGCCCGGTCCAGCTGGGGGGTGGCGCCCTTGCTGATCAACACCCCCGGCGGCAACAGCGGCGGCAGCTGCTCGAGCAGCTCGACCCGGTTCACCACCACCCGTCGGGGCGGGCCGGGCCGACAGGGGGCCTGGGGGTCGTGAAGGGCGTTGGCGATCGCCGGCTCCAGCGCCTGCAGCGGCAGATCATCGGGCCCCACCGCTGAGCTGCGGATGGCGCCACGGGATTCCACCACCAGGGCGATCAGGGGGCGCACCGAGCGGCCATCCTCCTGGGTCACGAAGGCCGGCATCGCCACCAGCCCCACCTCCCACACCGCACCGCTGGCATCGGCGCCGAACCCACCGCCAGATCGGGAGGGGGGAGCCATGGAGCCCAAGGAATCGGAATGATGTCCATGGTGACCGAACCCGGGCATGGCGGCTGCGGTGTGCAAACGAATGCACATGGGCGAGCCGAGCTGACGGGCGGAGATGCATGGCGATGGCGGCGAGGCTGAGGATCAGGCCCGCGCTCTCCGTTCGCCACGAGCCCACCGCAAGCGAACGGGCCGGATCCCGCCGCCGCCGCGTCGCTGTTGCGTCCTGAGGCGCTGCGCAGCCGGGTCGAGGCGGCCCCAAACCGGCAGGCCGGCGCGGTCGATCAGCATCCACGCCAGAAAAACAGGGAATGCGATGGCCAGGAAGGGCGGCTGGCAGGAGTTCAGCAGCGCCGCGAGCCTGGTCCGGCCGGAGGCGGGAGCCGTGATGTCACCAGACTGCGTAAGGGAAGGCCCCTTTTGAACCGTCACCCCTTCCGCCACTGGAGCGTGTAGCCATGGGCGAGGTGGGCGTTCCAGTCTGGCGGTGGCATAACGGGCGGCCACCAGTCCCTCCAGCAGGTCGTGGAGGCCATGAACGAGGCGATCGCCGAGGGCGAAACGGTGATCGCGGGGCAGGCGGTTGAGGAGCGGCACAAACCACTGGATCAGGTTCATGGTGGCCTGGATGATCGGCAGTTCGCCGCGGCTGGGGCTGGGGGCAGGCATGGTGTGAGGGAAGGAGAGAAGGGCGGCTGGCGCATGAAAATGCCTATTACGTTGGTGATATGGACATTGCCGTGACCCGCTTCCGCGCCCTCTGCCTGGAGCTGATCCGCCAGGTGGAGAGCGGTGGTGAGGTGGTGGCGATCACGCGCCATGGCAAAACGGTGGCACGGCTCATCCCCCCCGCCGGTAGATCCGCCTCAGCCCAGAAGCCCTGGGAGGCGCTGCGGGGGACCGGAGAGTTGTCGATGGATCCGGAGGAATCCGTTCTGGATGCCCAGGCCTTTGACGCCCTGCGGTGAAGGTTCTGCTCGACACCCACGTCTGGATCTGGTGGTTACTGGGTTCAGAACGCCTGTCTCTTGCTGAGCGACGTTGTCTGGATCAGTTGGCGGCTGCAGGTGGTGGCCATCTCTCGGCCATGAGCCTGTGAGAAGCCCAGATGCTGCATAGCAAGGGGCGGCTGTCTTTGGATCGGCCTTTGGCGTTGTGGTTGCATCAGGCCGCTGCGGCTGATGTGGTTGTGTTGTTGCCGCTGGATGTAGAGGTGGTGCTGGCTCTGGATCACTTGCCACAGAGCTTCCACGGCGACCCTGCCGACCGGTTGATCGTGGCGACAGCGCTCACCCATGGATTGCCGCTCGCCACCCAGGACAGCGCCATCCAGGCCAGTGGCGTGATTCCCCTGTGGGAGCCATCAGCCTGATCGGCAGTTCAAAAATCGAGGCGCCTGCGGCGCCAGGGGTAAACAGCCGAGCAGCCAAACAGCCGAGAGTAAAGATCTAAAGGGTTGAAGGGTAAAGAATCAGTCCTGGGGGAGGCAACAGACGCGGAAACCGAGGCTGGGGATGCGGGGGTCCGGGTGGAAGCTGAAGCGGCCAGCCGAGCGGCAGTCCCTGGGGAGGAGGGGCCACGAGCCGCCGCGCAGCAGCCTGGCGCTCTGATCATCTCCTGACAACCAGGCACGGCCATCGCTGGGGGCTCCATTGTAGTCGGGATGCCAATGATCCAGGCACCATTCCCACACATTGCCGTGCATGTCATGGAGGCCCCAGGCATTGGCGGGAAACATCCCCACCGGCGTGGTCTGCTGTCGGTACTCACCCTGGGGGCCGTCGGCATAGGTGAAGTTGGCGTCGTAATTGGCCAGCTCGGCGGTGAGCGTCTGCCCGAAGGAAAAAGGCGTGGCCGTTCCTGCCCGGCAGGCGTATTCCCATTGCGCTTCGCTGGGCAGGGTGCAGCTGCGGCCCGTATGCAGGCTCAGCCGCTGGCAGAACTCCATGGCGTCGTGCCAGCTCACCTGCTCCACGGGTCGCTCAGATCCCTTGAAAGCTGACGGATCCGAGTTGAGGGGGCGTCGCACCTTGGGCCAGGCTGCCACGGTGCGCCACTGGGCCTGGGTGATCGGAGTCTGCCCGATCAGGAAAGATCGCAATCGCAGCTCATGCTGGGGCCCCTCGTCGTTGGAGCGTTCCGGCTCGCTGGGCGGCGAACCCATCATAAACCGGCCGGCAGGGATGGAGATCAGCCTGAGCAACACGCCCGGAGCCAGGGTTTCCACATAGGCCCGCACCTGGATCAGGTGTCTTCTCAGCTGCCAGAGGTCCGCCTGCCGCACCACTTCGCCATGGCTGGTGGAGAGCGGGTACGGGCCCGCCGGGACGCCGTAAGGCCACAACAACCCCTGCGCCAGCCTTCCCACTCCGATCGCCGCCAGCGGCACACCTCCAGCCGCAATCAGCAGCTGGCGGCGGCTGAGGGGAAGTTGGGCCAGGCCCGGGCCAGGCAGCATGCGACGCAAATCCGGCGGCAGGGAGATCCCTCCAGCCTGGGCTGCCCGGGCGATTCGCTCCTGCCGGGCACGCTGGCGTTGGGCGGCGACAGCGACCGCCCGGGCTTCACGTTCCTGGCGCTCTCGATCCTGGCGCTCTCGTTCCTGCTCTCGCTGTTGCTCCCGAGCCGCCGCGGCCTCCCGTTGCCGTTGCTCTCGTGCCTGTTGCTCCTGCTCCTGCCGCTGTCGTTCCGCCGCCGCCCGCTGGCCCTCCGCAGCAGCAGCAGCCTCCTGGGCTGCGCGTTCCTGGCGCTGTCGGGCTCGCTGCTCCGACTGTCGCAGGGCCTGGTACACCGCCTCGGCGATGCGCACCAGGGCTAGCCGCTGCTCGGGCGGCCCCATCGCATCGAGGGTCTGCTCCGGCGGAAGCACTGCCTGGAATGCATGGATCTGGGTATGGCGCACCAGACAGGCGCTCAGGGGCACCCAGAGAATCGTCACCCCCTCCGCTTCCGCCGCCCGCAGCAGCTCCGGCACCTCCCGGCCCATCACGAACTCCGAGGCAAGAAACTCAGCGCTCACGAGCAGCAGTGCCACCTGGGCGCCCGCCAAGGCGGTTTCGATCTCCGCAAGCCAGCGATCGCCCGGCTGGATCTGGCTGTCGTCCCAGAGCTGCAGTCGATCACCCTCCTGCCGCAGCAGTGGCGCCATCACCTGGCGGATGCGCTCCACCCACTCGCGATCGGCCCGGGTATAGCTGATGAACACATGCCGGCGCTCGGAAAATGGCTCGGGCACGCGCTGGGCCGGCTGATTCGCTGCGTTCGATTGTGGCAGGAAGCGCTGGAGCGAGCCATCGCCCAAGCGGGCCGCAACCCACAGCTGCCCCCTTCAGCTCCGCCGGAATGGAGAAGCACGCTGCGTCCCTGGCCCGGCCTGGATCGGCCTGGTCTCACGTCCCCATTCCCCCGGATTGGGGCATCCCTTTCCTCGTGGCCTCGATGGCGGCAGGTTCTATCGGCAGCGTGCCATGCAGCGTGCCACTGGGGCGCGACGCTCGACTGGCGACCCGTGCGCGGGATCGAGCGCGAAATCGAGCAGAGCAAGCAGCGTACGCAGCCAATCGAGCGTGAAATCTTGCGCGTGAACAGCGACAGCGAGCGGATCGAGAAAGAAAGCGATCAGATCAGGAACGAAACGTCCGGCACCGCATCGGGATCGAGCAGCAGCAGCAGGGCCTCCACAGGCTCCAGCACGGCGCGGCAATGGGCCACCACCAAGCAACAGCCTGAGCCTGGCCGGGCCGAGATCCAAGCAGCGGCGTGCCGGCATGGGCTCAGCCACGCGGGGTGCGGCGGCTGGCCGCATGGCTGGACGCCCAGCGCCACGCGTGCCACGTCAGCGATAACGTGGCACAAGCCGAAATCCATGCCATGACGCTGCCCGCCAGGCCGGTGGAGGTGAGCCTCGGGCGTCAGGGGCGTCTGGTGATCCCCGCAGCCCTGCGCCGGTCCCTGGGGCTGGCCGATGGCGACACCCTGGTGGCCCGGCAGGAGCAGGGAAGGTTGGTGCTGGAGAAGCCCGAAACGATCAAGCAGCGGCTGCGCTCGCGCTTCGCCAGGGTGCCGGTTGAACGCCAGCTGGTGGATGAACTGCTCGCCGAGCGCCGCCTGGAGGCCCAGCGGGAAGGGGCCTGATGGAGGTGGTGCTGGATGCTTCCGCGCTGTTGGCCTATCTCAGGCAGGAGCCGGGCGCCGAGGCGGTGGATGGCTGGATCGGTGCCGCCGTGCTCTCGAGCGTGAACTGGGCCGAGGTGATGCAGAAGGCCCTGTCCGCTGACGTGGAGGTGGCAGGACTGCGGGAGGATCTGCAAGCCCTGGGTCTGATGGTGGAGCCGTTTTCGGCGGCGGATGCCGACATGGCCGCCCAGCTCTGGCCCCAGACCCGCAGGCACGGCCTGTCGCTGGCGGATCGCGCCTGCCTGAGCCTGGCGCTGCGCCTCAGCCTGCCGGTGCTCACCTGTGATCGCGTCTGGGCCGAGCTGGCCCTGCCGTTGGAGATTCGTCTGCTGCGCTGATCGGCGGCCTGGCCCAGGCCAGGCCTGAGCGTCCGGGCCGATGGCGCGCCAGATCGGGACCACTCCCTGACGGCGCCGCCGCGGCGCTCCTGCATGTTCACCCGCTGGATCGAGACGCTGGAGCAGTTCGATCTGCAGCCGGCGGCGGCGCTCGGCGTCGCTGGCATCTCCGGCCAGATCCTGCAGAAAGCCCTTCACCAGCGCCGAGAGCGAGGTGTTGAGCTCCGCGGCCCGCAGGCGGACCCGCCGATGCACCGCCTCATCCACAGAAACTGTGATGGTCTTCGTGGTCTCATAGGAATGAAGCCTGCCGCCCTTGACTCAGGCCACTGACATCCGCCCCCGCCACCGCTACCGGGGGAACAACAGCCCCGGTCCTCGAGCAGCTGGAGCGCGAAAACGCCAGGCTCGAGACCTTGATCTCCGGCATCGATCGGCTCTGCTTGGCGGCCGATCCCAGCTCGGCCCCAACCCCGGAACCGCGAACGATGGCGGCTGTTCCTCGAGCAGATGGCCCAGCGGCTGGAGCCGCAGAGTGGAGGCTGATCTGAGGGTTGGGACAGGCCTGAGGTAGCGCTGCAGGCCGTGCGGCCTGGATCGAGGCAAAAGCGG
>CAIZQU010000154.1 GCA_903935205.1 uncultured cyanobacterium
CCTCGGCCTGGTCCCCATCACCTTCCAGCCGGAGGCGCCGGCTGATGTGCTGGTGGTCTCCAGCCTGTTCATCGACAGCCCGCTGATGCGGCGCCTCCGCGAGGCCGGCCAGCCGGTGGTGGTCAGCAAGGTGTTTCAGGAGGCGCGAGCCGGCGCCACTGTTGCGGCCAAGCGCTGGGGGATGCGCTGAGCAGATGCCTCACGTCGATGCAGGACGAGCATCGATTCCTCCATGCACTCAGCTGGTGGCCAATACCCCGCGATCGAATCGAGCAGCGGCGACTGGCCCAGGCCAGTGCCGATGGACTGCGGCTCACAACCGCCGACAGTCAGCCGAGTTCGGGTCCCGGGCCGATGGTTGCATCACTGCCGGCTGAACAGTGCACTCTTAGCTTTGGTTCCCCGCCGGATCGCGCCTTGCCGAAGCCCTCCCTCGTTCTGGCCGCCATGCTGCTGGCCCTGCCGCTGCTGCCCACCGGCCCGGCGCTGGCACAGAAGCGGATTCCCAAACTGCCGGGCTACGACGAGTGCCCGCTCGGGTATGTGAATGACCTGAAGCAGCACTGCAATTCACCCATCGACTACGAGGTGATGCCCACCAACGGCAAAGCCTGTCCGTCGGGATGGATGAACATCGGGGCGGGCTATTGCAAGAAGAAGACGTTGGGGATCTTCTGATGATCCGGGGAGGCTCGGTGGGGTCGCCGTCATACGCCAGGCCGAGCGAGGTTCCCTGGCAGACCTTGGAGGCTGGTGTAGCCGCCTTCGAGTCTGGCTTTCAGCTCAGCCGCGAGCAGCCAGAGCAACAGATGCGGCCGGAGCTTGCCCAGCAGTCCTAGGGTGTACAAATCTGATGTACAAGACGTGACGCGCGTTTCGGTGTCCCACCTGCGCCAGCACCTGCCCACCTATCTCAAGCGGGTGCAGGAGGGGGAGGCCATCCAGATCACCTCCCGCGGCCGCGTCATTGCCCGGCTGCAGGCCGAACAGGATCCAGCCGAAGAAGCCCGTCAATGGCTCGAGGGGCTGCAGGGGCGCGTGACGCTGCTCGATGTGCTGGCGCCCCTTGGTCCGGAGTCGGCGGACGACACCTGGAGCGGCGATGCCGACCATCTGTGACACCCACGTGTTGCTGTTCTGGGCCCATGAGCCCGAGCGGCTCTCCTCCGCGGCGCGCCAGGCCCTTGAACAGGGCCGCAGCCAGGCCGAGCTGGCCATTGCCGACATCACGCTCTGGGAGCTGGCCCTGCTGCAGGAGCGCGGCCGGCTGCAGCTCCCCGCCGAGGTGGCTCCCGCCTTCTACTTCAAGCAACTGCTGGCGGCGCTGCGCCTTGAGGTGCTGCCGATCACCCCGGAGATCGCGCTGCTGTCGCGCAGTTCACTCTTTGAGCACGGCGATCCGGCCGATCGATTGATCGGGGCCACCGCCCTGCAGCTCGGAACGCCCCTGATCACTGCAGACGCCAAGCTGCGGGCACTGGAAGATCTGGAGACGGTCTGGTGAGAGGGTGTGGTCAGGCGGGCTATGCATCGGATCAGAGAGCGATGGTCGTTCTGCTGAGCGTTCCTCCTCGCTGCTCCTTCCATTCGTGAGCCAGACGCCGTTGCCTGGATCTCCGCCGCCGCCATGAACCCTGCCGACCAACCCGCTCAGAAGCTCGAGACGCCCTTCTCCGTGCGCCGCCGGCAGCGTGGTGGAAGGCAGGTGCTGCAGGTGAGCAGCAGCGTGAACGAGATGGACGCGCTGCGTGCTCGCATCAGGTCTCAGAGCAAGGCAGTCGCTGATCACATCGCGGCTGATGCAGAGGCGCAGGCCTTCCTCGATGACTGGGCCACGCCGGAGCCCCTGAACCGTTGACCACCAGAGCCCAACAAGCTCAGGCCGGCGGTGATCGTCCAGGACACAGACCTCTTTGATCCCTCCTATCCCACCGTCCTTGTGGTTCCGATGACGGGTGATCCTGAACTGCCGATTCCGGAACTGACGGTGGTGCTCCAGCCCAGCGCCAGCAACGGCTGCAAGAAGCTGAGCTACCTCCTGCCTCAGCATCTGACCTGCGTGGCCAAGACCAGGATCCGCGCAGCCACGGACTCGCGGATCAGCGCGGCTGAACTGCAACAGCTGCGGCAGCTGGTCGTCCTGACCATTGGGGGCCTCGGCTGATGCCTCGGCGCCCCTTCTCTGACGGTTCCCGCGGCGATGAACGGCTGATTCGCCAGCTGCCTGCGCTGCTCCGGCAGCACCGCCCTGATCTGATGCAGGGCGAGAAGCTCTACCGCTCACCCGCTGGATTCACGAGCTGGAGCGGGCACTGGGCCAAGGCCGTGGCCGTCGAGCTGGCGCTGGAGCGCTCTGAGGCGATCCACGATCACGTGGGCATCTGGGGCGCCAAGGTCTGCCAGTGGGCCCGTGAGACAGGCGCTGAGCCCCGCTTCCTCTCCCCCGCACTGGCCCAGGCGTTCCTGCAGACCGAGAAGCCCACCCTCACGCTCGATCTGCCCCGCGACATCAGCTGCTTTCGGCTGCTGCTCCCCAAGGGCACGTTGTTCAGCGAGGAGGGCCCGGAGATCCGCTCGGTGGTGGTGGCCGAGGTGCGGGCGCTTGAGGGCTGGCTGCCAGGCAACTTCCAGACCGCCGGAGGCGGACTCTCCTGCGTGGGCCTGGGGGAGGACGGCTCCACATACTTGGCCAGCAATGTGCTCGATCCCGCCGCCAGGGCGCAGCAGCCCGAGCACACCGACTTCAGCCCCACGCTCTGGGACTGGGATGCCGATGGCGTCAAAGGCACTGCCTCACGCATGGAGCAACTCTGCGTCCATGCCCTGCTGGTGCAGCTCTACGCCAAGCACCTGGTGACAGAAGGCGAGATCCCGCCAGCAGCAGCTGCCAAGGGATTCGGCGGGGGCGCCATGGCAGGCGGAGCCACCGCAGACGAGGTGAGAGCGCCGGTGTGGCTGGGCAAGGACTACCAGCTGCAACGCCAGCCGGGTGGTGAGCCTGGGACCGCCAAGGGGACCTGGCAACGCGGCCACTGGCGCACCCTCTCCCCCCTGGCCGAGCCGGTGGCCGCACCGATGGAATGGGTGGAGCCGGTGCTGGCGGGGTGAGGCAGAGCGGTCATTCGCGCTGCCCCAACCTCCAAGCCAGGCAGGTCTTCACTCTTCTTCGGCAGCGCCGAGGGGGATGAGCTTGATCTGCTTGCGCCCGAGCTTGATCTCGAATTCATCGCCGGGCTCCAACCCCAGCTGGGTGGTGTAGGCCTTGCCGACCAGCAGGTTGCCGTTGAACTGCACCTTGGTGGCGTAGCTGAGCTGCCGACCCGGACGCCCTTTGCCGCCACGGCCAGCGCCGGCACCCAGGTTCATGCCCTTGGCTTCCAGTAGGGCCTCATAGAAGGCGGTGAAGTTCAGGCGCTCCGTGCCGTCCTTCTTGGTGGAGACGTAGCCACAGCCGCGCACCAGATCGGACTTGGAAACATCGCCCAGCTCCTTGACTTTGGCGAGCAGATCAGCACCGGTGAGCATCATTGGGAGGTTGGGGTGATGGACCAACCCTAATTGCCAGGCACGCCATGGTTGTCAACCGCAGGGGGATGGCTACCTCGCCGTGTCTCATCAGGTGAGACGGCGATCAGCTGAGAGTTGGTGCCAATGGGTTCAGGGAATGACGAGCTCCTGATAACTCCCCGTCTGGATCCCCCTGATCGCGGCCACGATGCTGCCTGTGGCAAGGCGAATTCTTGGCCAGCTGGTGGTCGTGAGCACCAGAATGGCGAGGCTACGTCCCTGGAGGTTCTGCTGATACCTCAGGTTTGTGTCGGTGGTGATCAGCAGTTCAAACCCGTTCAGTTCGGCCAGGCGGATCAGATCACCATTGGTCACAGAAGACCAACCCCGTTCGTAGGCCGTTGCCACATCGTGGTCTGTCAGGAAGCGCCGCAGTGGAACGGGAGTCCCCTGGTCGAACAGGATGCGCATTCAGGCCACGGCCGCCGCCGAGCTTCGGGCGACGTGCTCCAGGACCAACCGCGCCTGCTGCTCCGTGACGCCTGGGAACAGCTCGACGAATTCCGCAAGGGAGACGCCGTCCTCGAGGTTCTCGAACAGAGCCGCCACGGGGATCCGGGTGCCCGTGAACACCCAGGCCCCGCTGACCCGCTGGGGATCGCGCTCCACGGCAGCGCAACCTGCCCAACCGAGATCGGGTTGTGCCGACATGAGCAGCTCTGGAACCAGGGCCCTCTCAGCGTAGGCAGTCCGCCAGCGGTCGCTTCGGTTGACCCACCAGGGCGATTCGGTGCCCCGAACCACGGTGGTGAGGGCCGAATCGATCGGTTCGGCTCGCCCCTCCCAGGCTCCGTTTCGCCGCGGCGACAGTGAGCGGACCGGGGGCGAACGCAGAGTTCTCCGAAATCCCCGCTTCTGCAACCGCCGCCAGTCATCAACGCAATTCGCACCATGCTGACCCGCCGTTCCTCCTCTCCCTTTGAGTTGTTCGATCGCCTCGAGCAGCAACTGAGCCAGCAGCTGCAGACCGCCGAGCGCGTGCCTGCCGCCGAGGTGCATGAAACCCCTGAGGCCTACGAGGTGGTACTCGAACTCCCCGGCGTCGACAAGGCCGCCATCGAGGTGAAGGCCACCGAGCGCACCCTGCTGATCAGCGCCGAGCGCCGCAGCCAGCGCCAGCTGGGCAGCCAGCCGTCTGAGGCTGATCCCTCCGCCACCAGCAGCGACGCTCCTGCCGCTGTGGAGAAGGGCCGTGGTCCACTGATGAGTGAGTTCCGCTACGGCACCTGGAGCCGCAGCTTCCGCTTCCCGGTCGCGATCGAACGCGAGCAGCTGCAGGCCGTCTACCGCGACGGGC
>CAIZQU010000155.1 GCA_903935205.1 uncultured cyanobacterium
CCCCCCCCCCCCCCCCCCCCCCCCCCCCCCCCCCCCCCCCCCCCCGCCCCCCCCCCCCCCCCGACGCCTGCGCCCCCTTGCCGTTCAGCCCCGCTCCCCAGTCCACGGGTTCCCGGTCCCCTGTCCACCCCATGACCCCTATCCCTGCGGCGGTGACCCTGGCGGAAGCGTGTCGCTTCTGGTTTCAGCTCGGCTGGGTGAGCTTCGGGGGGCCCGCCGGCCAGATCGCCCTGCTCCATCGCGAACTGGTGGAGCGGCGCCGTTGGCTGTCGGAGCGCCGCTTCCTGCATGCCCTCAACTACTGCATGCTCCTGCCGGGGCCGGAGGCGATGCAGCTGGCCACCTATCTGGGCTGGTTGATGCATGGGATACCAGGGGGATTGATCGCCGGGGGCCTGTTCGTGGTCCCCTCCCTGCTGGTGCTCACCGCCCTGGCGAGCGTGTATGTGATCTGGGGCCAGCTGCCGTTGTTGGCTGCCCTGTTTGCGGCGCTCAAGCCGGCGGTGCTGGCGATCGTGGTGGTGGCCGCCTGGAGGATCGGGCGTCGCACCCTGCGCACGCCGCTGCAGCTGGGGCTGGCGGTGGCGGGTTTTCTGGGCCTCACCGTGGTGCGCTGGCCCTATCCGTTGCTGGTGGGTGGCGCCGCGCTGATCGGTCTGCTGGTCTGCCGTTGGCAGCCATCGTGGCTGGTGGCGCCGGGGCCTGGAGCCCCCGGGCCCGCGCTCGCCGGGCCAGGGGTCCCCGGGCGAGAGGTCCTCGGGCGAGAGGTCCCCGCGCCAGTGCTCCGGCGCCCCTCGGCCAGCCGGGCCGGGGCCTTCGCAGCGGAGTCGGCTCCAGGGCCGGCCTCCCCGGTGGGCCGGCTGCCGCCCCTGGATCGCAGCGCTGCCCCCGCGGCGCCGACGGCGTCGATCGAGGCGGCTGGCCGGCCAACCGCCACCCCGGCCACCGCCCTCCACGGTGATCACACTCCCAGCCCGCCCCACGCCCGCCTCTGCCTCAGGCGCCTGGCGGCCACCCTGCTGGTCTGGGGCCTGGCCCTGCTTCTGCCCCTGGCCGGCTTGACGGCGAGCGGCGGCTGGAACGGCACCCTGGCCCAGATGGCCCGTTTCTTCTGCCGGGTGGCGCTGCTCAGCTTCGGCGGGGCCTATGCGGTGCTGCCCTATGTGGCCCAGGGGGCGGTCGAGCGGTTCGGCTGGCTCTCGACCAGCCAGATGCTCGATGGTCTGGCCCTGGGCGAGACCACCCCCGGGCCGCTGATCATGGTGGTGGCCTTTGTGGCCTTCCTGGGCGGCTGGAACCAGGCCCTGGCGGCCGGCAGCCCGCCTTGGTCCCTGGCGATCGCCGCGGTGGCGGTCACGGTGTGGTTCACCTTCTTGCCCTCCTTCGGATTCATCCTGGCCGGCGGCCCCCTGGTGGAGGCCAGCCGCGGCGACCTGCGCTGGAGCGCGCCCCTCAGTGCGATCACGGCGGTGGTGGTGGGGGTGATCGCCAGCCTGGCCCTGTTCTTCGCCGCTCCGGTGCTCTGGCCGGCGGGGGCCTTCAGCCCGGCGGCGGCCCTGTGGGTGGCGGCAGCCCTGACCGTTCAGCTGCGGCTGGGTTGGAGCGTCCTGCAGGTGATCGCGGCAGCGGCGGCCCTGGGCGCGGCCTGGGCGGGCCTGGCGGCGCTGGTCTTCTGAGGGGTGGGGTGGCGCGCCGCCGGTGCAGCCGCCCTTTGCATCCAGGGCCGCGGGTGCCTCCAGGGCCCCGGGCTCTCTGCCTGCCTTGACGGCCGGCATCGGCCAGCCAGCCGCCCTGATCCCCGCCGCCCCCTGCGCCGGCGCCAGGGTCCCCGATCCGGCGGCCTGCAGCCCCAACCCTGCAGGGGGAATCCTTCAGGGTTGGGCGGCCGCCCCCATCGGTTCCGGCGGGGCGGTCCAGCCCTGTTCAAGGCGGCCCAGCTGCTGGACCAGCAGGCTGAGGAACAGGCCCACGTCGGTCACCACCCCCACCGATTCCAGGGAACCGCGGTCGCTCAGTTTGGTGACCACCGCCGGGTTGATGTCGACGCAGACGAGCTTGACCCCGGCGGGGGTCATGTTGCCGACGCCGATGGCATGCAGCATCGAGGAGAGCATCAGGACCATGTCGGCGCCTGCGAGGGCCCTGGCGTAGGCGGCCTGGGCGGCGATCAGGTCCATTTCGGTGTCGGGCAGGGGGCCGTCGTCGCGGATCGAGCCGGCCAGCACGAAGGGAACCCTGTGCTGCACGCAGGCGTGGAAGATGCCCTGCCGCAGCACCCCCTGGGCCACCGCCTCCGCCAGGCCACCGCAGCGGCGGATCGTGTTGATCGCCTGGAGGTGATGGCGGTGGCCGCCATGGACCGCGACCCCCTGCTGCAGATCCACCCCCAGGGAGGTGCCCATCAGGGCCTGCTCGACATCGTGAACGGCGATGGCATTACCGCCCAGCAGCGCCTGCACGTAGCCCTCGCGCACCAGCCGAGTCAGGTGCACGCCACCACCGGTGTGGATCACCACCGGGCCGGCCACCACCACCACCTTGCCGCCACGATCGCGGATGCGCCTCCATTCCCAGGCGATCTGCTCAACCACCAGCTCCACCCGCCGCTCGCTGGACACGCCGGCGCCCATGAAGGAGAAGTCGGTCTGCCGGGTCTCCCGCCCCTCCCGGGGCTGATCGCGGCGGATGGTGCGCAGGCCCTCCACGCCCACCACCACCGAGTCTCCGCAGCGAAGGTCGCGCAGCAGACGGCATTCCACCCGCTGTCCAGGCCCCTTCGGCTCGCTGCCGCCGACCACCACCAGGGCGCTATCCATGCGCTGGCCTTCCACCCGCAACCAGCGCCCCCCGATCCGCACGTCGGTGGGATAGATGGTGCTGACGTAGAAGTCGTCCGGGGCCACCCCGGCCTGTTCGACCGTGGCCAGGGCCGCGTCTCGGTCGCCGTCGTCGCCGCTGTCGGCACCCATGGCGATCAGCTCGGCCATCAGATCGCCCAGCACCGCGCCGTTGGGGGCCGTGACCCGGATCGCGGCGCTGGAGGGGCTGTGGCGCTGCTGACCGAGGGTGAAGTCGAGCACCTGGAAGCTGCCGCCCGCTTCAACGATCTGATCGAGGGCGCGGTTGATCAGGCCGGTGTCGAGCAGATGGCCCTGGAGGCGCACGGTGCGGCTCAGATCGGGGATGGGGGCGGCGGTGGTGGTGGGCAGGCGGGGTTCATCCAGGCGCAGGGTGAGGCATTTGGCCGCGCCGCCGGCCTTGAGAAATTCACCCAGGGGTGTTTCCAGCACGGTGAATCCCCGTGCCTCAAGCTGCTGGCGCAGGCTGGCGCTGGCCTGGTTGAGCAGCACCGCGTCGCCCAGGTTGACGGCATTGCAGGCAAAGGCCAGGGCATCGGCCTCGCCGACCGCCAAGCGCTTGGCGGCGGGGAGGCGCGACTCGATCAGGCGGTTGGAATAGAAATCGAAGGCCGGCGGGTAATAGAGAAGCGTGCCATCGCTGAGCGGGCAGAAGCAGGTATCGAGGTGATAGAAGCGCTCATCGATCAGCCGCAGCGACAGCACCTCCACCCCCAGGCTCCGGGCCAGCAGCGGGTGGGCCGCGAGCTCGGAACGGAAGCCGTAGCCCGCCCAGAGCCAGCCACCCCCGCGGTCGAGCAGGGCGTCACCGGCCCCCTCGAAGGGCAGGTCCTGGGGAAGCTGCACCACCTGAAAGCCCCGGCTTTCCAACCAGCGGCCGAACCAGGGCTCCTCCCCCTGCCGTTCCGGATGGAAGAAGCGGGCCAGCACGGCGGTGTTCTCGACCACCACGGCGGCATTGGCGGTGAAGACCAGATCGGGCAATCCAGGCTGCGGCTCGATCAGCTCCACCCGGCCCCGCTGCTGCAGCAGTGCGCACAACCCCTGCCACTGGTCCATGGCCAGCGCCTTGGAGGAGCGATGAAGATTTCCCTCCATCCAGGGGTTGATCACGTAATCGACGTCGTAGTGGCTGGGTGCGCACATCAGGATCCGGGGTTCAGCCATCGATGCCATCCGCGCAGGGTGGATGGATCGTCACCCGGATTCGGCAGGGACGGGGTTCAGGGCGCACCGCTCGGTGGTTCGCGGCGTCGGGGTGCAGGCCAGCGTGGCAGGGGCGGCGCGGTGCGGGCCGCTGGTTCCACGCATCGGATAGGCGAAGGGGACCCATCGGCAGGCCTCACGCTGATGTTCACCTTGTCGTCTGCGCCCGCCGCCCATGGTGGTCGCCGTTGGCAGGCGGCCGTCGAACGGGGCACGGCTGCTGCGGTCGCTGCTGGCGTCGGCAACGCAAAGGAGCGTTGGTTGCTGCCAGCCAGGTGGGTCGATCAGGGCTGATGAACGATCTGGCCTTGCCTTGCAAGAGCCCCAGCGATGGTGGTTTGAGCCGGAGCTGGATCGGGCCTGGATGCGGTGTTGGAGCGGATCGATCCGGCCGCAGCTGTGATCATCAACCTTGCCTGCGCCGATCCCTTGCCATCTCCACGATCCTGGCGCCAGGGCAGCGGGTTGCAGGGGCCAGCAAAGGGCCTCTTCTCATCTGCAGCAGGCCTGCTGCACCATACGGCGCCACATCCGCTGCTCCAGGGGGCGATCCGGTTGCCCTTCAGCCAGGGCTGCCATTCGCCCTGTTGGACCAGCCGCGGCTGGCGCCAGGCTTGGGCTCCATCCCTACTGATCAAGCGGTCTGTGCAACGCCGCTAAGGGGCAGAAAGCGTGGTCGGCTGTTGGTCCGGGGCGAAGAAGCGACCAGAATGGGCCGCCATGGCAACCGCCTTGCAAAAATCTGCGCTAGATCAACAGCTTGATTCGCCAACATGGCCCGTTGCCGATGGCGTAAGATGAATCCATCCACCGTCTTGGGGACTACGGATGTCTGAACAAACCATGCTGACCGGCGCCGAGCTGCTCAGTCGTGTCAAGGAGTTGGGTGATGCGCCCAAGTCTGAGCTGGTGCGCCGCTGTGGTTACGTGAGCACCAAAAAGGACGGCAGCGAGCGGCTCAACTTCACCGCTTTCTACGAAGCGTTGTTGGAAGCCAAGGGCATGCAACTGGGTGAAAGCTCCCGTGCGCCCAAGCGCCGTGGTCGGGAGCCCAGCTTCCAGACCCGTGTGCAGTTCAACGGCAACCTGATGGTCGGCAGCACCTACACCAGCCAGTTGGGTCTCAAGCCGGGCGACACCTTCGAGATTCGCCTCGGCCGCAAGAACATCCAGCTGATTCCTGTCGGCGAGGGCGCCGCTGATCTGCAGCCGGTCTCCTGATCTCAGGTTGGGGCGGCGGTCCCGGCTTCGCGCAGGGCCGCCGCCATCCGCACCACCTGCACGATCGGACCCACATCGTGCACCCGCAGCACGGCCGCTCCGGCCAACACCGCCTGACCGCAGACCGCGGCGGTACCCCAGAGTCGAGCCCTGGGACGCTCCTCCGCCAGCACCGCGCCGATGAAGCGCTTGCGTGAGGGTCCCACCAGCAGCGGCCACCCATCCTCGGCCAGCTCCGCCAACCGGGCCAACAGCGACAGGTTCTGGGAGGTGGTCTTGGCAAAGCCCAGCCCCGGATCCCAGATCAATCGTTCCGGGCGCACCCCCGCCGCCAGGGCCCGGTCGCTGGCCTGCCGCAGCTCCTGGCGCACCTCCGTCACCACATCGCCGTAAACCGCGAGCCGGTCCATGCTGCGGCTGTCTCCACGGCTGTGCATCAGCACGTAGGGGCAATCCGCCGCCGCCACCACCTTGAGCAGGTCCGGATCCCGGCGGCCGCCACTGACGTCGTTGATCCAGTCGGCGCCGGCCGCCAATGCCGCCTCCGCCACCTCGGCCCAATAGGTATCCACCGACAGAACCAGTTCCGGGTGGGCCTGGCGGATCTCCCGCAACGCCGGCAGCAACCGAGCCAGCTCCGCCGCTGCACCTACCTCCACCGCTCCCGGCCGGGTGCTTTGACCCCCCAGATCCAGCACCGCCGCCCCCTCGGCCACCATGCGCGTGGCGACCCGCAAGGCCCGCTGAGGCTGGTCGAGGCGGCCGCCATCACTGAAGGAATCCGGGGTGAGGTTGAGGATCCCCATCACCCGGGGGTGCGTCACGGTGCATCTCCCCGGGGGCCAATCCCCGGCGGTCGCAGGGCCGGCATAACCGGCGCCTGGACCTGCAGGGGGAACCTGCCCGCCGGCAGGGCCGCCGCCGAACCAGTTCGCCAGCGAAGCCGGGCGTGCCACCCGACGGCTCAGGCCGCTGCCGCCACCGGCACCTGGTAATTGGCGATCCGGGCAAAACCCTTGGGATTGAGGGAAGCGCCACCCACCAGCACGCCATCGATGTCCGACTGGGCCATCAGTTCATCGATGCTGGCCTCGTTCACCGAGCCGCCGTATTGCACCACCACGTCGGGGTTGCCGACCCAGCCGCGGATCAGGCCACAGATCCGATTGGCCTCGATGGAGGCACAGGTCTTGCCGGTGCCGATCGCCCAGATCGGCTCATAGGCCACGATCAACCGCAGCGGATCGATCCCTTCGAGCCCCTGTTCCACCTGGCGATGGATCACCCGCTCGGTTTCGCGGGCCTCCCGCTGGTCAAGGCTCTCGCCCACGCAGAGGATCGGAATCAGACCGTGCTCCTGGGCGGAGCGGGCGCGCAGATTGATCTGTTCGTCGGTTTCGCTGTAGTACTTGCGCGGTTCGCTGTGGCCGACGATCGCGTGGGTCACGCCATGCTCCAGCAGCATCGGCGCAGAGATCATGCCGGTGTAAGCCCCTTTGTCCTCCCAGTGAACGTTCTGGGCGGCGATGCAGACGCCCGTGCCCTGCAGGGCTGCGGCCACGGTGGCGATGGCGGTGAAAGGTGGCGCCACCAGCACCTGGCGGTCTCGGGGCAGGTCGGCCACCAGGGGACGGAAGGCCTCGGTGTAGGCCTGCGCTTCGGCGCAGGTCATGTGCATCTTCCAGTTCCCGGCGATCACGGTCCTACGCACCGGCGTCCCCTCTTGAGCGAATGTGTGGAAAAGGCTAAAACCTCGGCGACCCCTCCTCCGTTCACCGCAACCTTCGCTAGTGGGCTGGAGGCGCTAAGGGGCTGGAGGCCCCGCGGGGCTGCACGATCCGCTCGACGCCGTCGATCTCCACCGCATCACCCACCGCCAGCTGGCGGCCACGGCGGATCTCGATCGCCCCATTGACCTTGACATCCCCGCGCTGGATGCGCTGCTTGGCCTCGCCGCCGGTGCCGGCCAGGCCGTGCCATTTGAGGTATTGATCCAGTTTGATCGCCATCGCTCGCCAACGGACTGCGCGAAGCCCAGGACTACGCTGCGCTGATGCTCGCACCTTCGCCGGCCGGGTTCCGTCGTCTCTGGCCGCTGCTGCAACCCCACCGGCCCCGGCTGCTGGCCGGCGGGTTTTGCATGGTCGTGTTCGTGGCCTGCTGGCCCCTGCTCGCCTCCCTGGCCGGTCGCCTGATCCCCGCCATCGGCGAGGGGGATCTGCCGGCGGTGCTCCGCAACATCGGTGCCGCCCTGGCGGTGTTCCTGGTTCAGAAGGCCGCCCAGTTCGGCCAGGACACGTTGCTGGCCGGCCCCGCCCTGGCCGTGAGCCAGGACCTGCGCCGCCAGCTGTTCGCCCGCCTGCAACGGCTCGACTTCGGCGCCCTGGAGAAACTCTCCGCCGGCGATCTCACCTACCGCCTCACCGAAGACGCCGATCGGGTCGGCGAGGTGATCTACAAGACCCTTCAGGACAGCACCCCCAGCGCCCTGCAGCTGCTGGCGGTGCTCGGCTACATGCTCTGGCTCGACTGGCCCCTGGCCCTGGCCACCCTGCTGCTGGCGCCGGTGGTGGCGGTGCTGGTCAGCCTGTTCGGAGCGCGGGTGATGGGCGCCGCCGAACGGAGCCAGAAGCAGGTGAGCGAGCTGGCGTCCCTGCTCGGCGAGGCGATCGGCGGCCTGCCCCTGGTGCGGGCCTTCGCGGCTGAACCCTGGTTGCAACAGCGCTTTGATGCTGAGGTCGACCTGCACCGCCGGGCCCGGTACCGCACCCTGCGGCTGCTGGCCCTGCAGCACCCGGTGGTGGGCTTCATCGAGGCTGCGGGAATCCTGGCGGTGCTGCTGATCGGTGCCGCCCGCATCCAGAGCGGTGGGCTGAGCGGGGCGGGGTTCAGCAGCTTCGTGGCGGCCCTGCTGATGCTGATCGATCCGATCGCCCACCTCACCACCAACTACAACGAATTCCAGCAGGGTCAGGCTTCGCTGCGGCGGCTGCGGGCCATCGAGGCCGAGCCGGTCGAACCCCCCGACAGACCCGGTGCCAGGCCCCTGGGTCAGGTGCGGGGCGAGCTGGTGCTGGAGGGCGTGAGCTTCGCCTACACCCCCGCCAAGCCCGTGCTCCACGACCTTTCCCTGCGGATTGCTCCAGGCCAGGTGGTGGCCCTGGTGGGTCCCTCCGGCGCCGGCAAGAGCACCCTGTTTTCTCTGCTGCTGCGCTTCAACACCGCCCAGCGGGGTCGGGTGCTGCTCGATGGGCAGGATCTGGCCGATCTTCAGGCCCGCCAACTGCGCCGTGCCATCGCCCTGGTGCCCCAGCAGAGCCGGGTCTTTTCCGGCACGATCGCCGAGGCGATCGCCTTCGGTCGCCCCGCCAGCGCCTCCCAGATCCGCGAGGCGGCGCGCCTGGCCAATGCCGATGGCTTCATCGACGCCCTCCCCGGCGGCTTCGAGGCCCGCCTGGAGGAGGGTGGCAGCAACCTCTCCGGCGGCCAGCTGCAACGGCTGGCCATCGCCCGGGCGGTGCTCGGCAATCCGGCGGTGCTGCTGCTCGATGAGGCCACCAGCGCCCTGGATGCGGAGGCTGAGGAGGCGGTGCAACGGGGGCTGGAGCAGGCCATGGCCGGCCGCACCGTGCTGGTGATCGCCCACCGGCTCAGCACCGTGCAGGAGGCGGACCGGATTCTGCTGTTGGAGGCCGGCCGGATCGTTGAGGAAGGCAGCCACGACAGCCTGATGGCCCGGGGCGGCCGTTACAGGGATCTCTGCCAGCGGCAGCTGATTCGCATCGAGGGCTGACCAGGTGGCGTTGCCGGCCCACGGATCAAAACCCGACCCTTGGCGGCTTGGTCAGAATCCGGCCGGCTCAACCCTGAAGAGATGGGGGATCGCTGATCGGTGTTGTCGACCATCCCTACAGTAAGCGGGTTCCTTCAGGCTTGATTGTGGAGACCCCAGCCCAGCAGACCCCGGTGCTCACCTTCGAGGGCAAGCGCTATGACCTCAATGCCCTGCCCGATGAAGTCAAGGAGCTGGTGCGCGGCATGCAGGTGGCCGATGCCCAGCTGCGCATGCATGAAGACACCCTGAAAGTGTTGGCCGTCGGCCGCCAATCGATGGCGATGCAGCTCAACGAACGCCTGCAATCGATCGAGCCCCTGGCTGAGGGCCAGTAGGGGATCAACCCCATCCCCTGGACCTGCCGGGCCCCTGGCTCAGGCCGGTTCAGGGCCTGGCCAGAGCCCATGGGCTGGCTCCTTTCACTGCTGTGGCCGGGGCCCATCCACCTGCTTGGCCCGAGCCCGCAGGTGAATGGGCCAGCGGAAGCAAGGGGCAGCGGTTGCGCCATTGCTCTGCGCCATTAGCTCTGCTCCATCTGCTCTGCTTCATTGCTTTGCGGCGCTGTTCTGCATCGCTGATTTGTGCCATGGTTCTGCGCCGCTGATTTGGGCCAGAGATTTGCGCCGCTGATTTACGCAGAGCAGAACAGTGGCGCCAGACAACGCTGCGCTCAGAGGCTGTGGCCACGACCGACAGCCCCCTGGGCCGCCAGGGCGAGCCAGCTCCTGTCGGGCCCAGCCCGACTGAGCTGGAGCCGACGGCCACCGAGGCTCAGCTCGCTGCTGGCAACGGGCTGATGTCTTCGAAGCGGAACACCCGCCGGCTCGACGGTTCGGTCTCGACGGTCCGTTCCACCAGGACCCAGGGTCCACCCTCCTGCAGAGGGGCAAAGCTGTCGGTGTAGCGGCTGGCGCCACCGCGGGGGGCGCCGCTCTGGGGATCGCTATAGCGGCTGCTGTAGGTGTGGCTCAGATAGCCAGCGCCGGTGTGGGTCACGCTTTCGGTGAAGATCGTGACCACGGTGCCGTGGATGTGGCGGTGCACCATGGTCACGACGTCATCCTTGATCCGATAGCGATCGCCGGCATTCTTGCCTCCCACGATCACCTCGGTGCCCACGGCATCGCTGTCGCCAGCTGTGAACGTGTTCTCGCCGTGGGTCTGAGCAAAGCTGCGCCGCACCCTGTGAATCGCCACCTCCCAGAGCTGGCCGGCAATCTCCTTATGCACGGCCTCATCGTCAATTCCCTCCACCTGGGCCTTGAGATCGGCACCCACCCGGAAGCGCCCCTCGACCCGGCGCTCACCGTCCTCCCAGATGCAGCGGCCCTGGTAACCGCCGAAGCCCGGATCCCAGGTGTAGCGGTTTTCGTAGGCCGCCTGGAAGGCGGCGCTGCAGTCGCTGCCGGGGGCGATCGCAACGGCTTGGCTGGTCACCATCGTGGACAACGGAAGCGAAGGGTAGAGAGCTTGAGCCTAGTTCAGACTGGATGCAGCGGTGGCGCAGCGGCATCGGCAAGGCGCTGGAAGAGCTGGCTGCAGAGGCCGGGGAAGGGGAGGTGATGGACCAGAAATTTCGGGCTGATGGCGGCAGCGGCGGCGTCCAGAACATCAGCCACAGCCATGCCCATGATCAAGGCTGGCTCAGGTGTTGGAGGCGGCGCCGGTGGAAACGGCAATGCCATGGGGGCAATCCCTGTTGGTGCCTGAAGACAGGTGAGGCGCTGATGCCATGGGCGCTGATTCGATGGACCGAGAACACCATCAACAGATCGCCGCCAACAGATCGCCGCCAAGACAACGACCTGACGACAATCGAGGCCTGCAGGGATCGGCGATCACGGCCACGATCACCCCCGCCTCCAGGCCAGGGATCTCGGGGCGATAGCCGCTACACATCAGCGCGGACCCAGCCGCGATCACGACCCCCAGGGCGCGTGGATGTCCTGCAGGGCGATCACCTCCAGCTCGGGCTCCCGATGCAGGGAAGCGATCGCCTCCACCGCTGCACGGGCCCCCGCCAGGGTGGTGACGGTGGGCACGGCGTAGTCGAGGGCGGCGCGGCGCAGGTAGCGGTCGTCGTGGGCGGCCTGGCGGCCGATCGGGGTGTTGATCAGCAGCTGGATCCGGCCGGAGCGGATCGCATCCTCGATATTCGGCCGCCCCTCGTGAATCTTCAGCACCGGTTCCACCGTCAGACCGGCCTCGGTCAGGAAGCGGGCCGTGCCGGCCGTGGCGGTGAGCGCGAAGCCCTCCTCCGCCAGGCGCCGGGCCACCGGCAGCAGGGCCGGCTTGTCGCGGTCGTGGGTGGAGAGAAACACGGTGCCGCCGGTGGGCAGGGCCTCGCCGGCCGCTAGCTCGGCCTTGGCATAGGCCAGCCCGAAGCCGCGGGCGATCCCCATCACCTCGCCGGTGGAGCGCATCTCCGGGCCGAGCAGCGTGTCGGCGCCCGGAAAGCGCTTGAACGGCAGCACCGCCTCCTTGACGCTCTGCAGCGGCGGTTGGGGTTCCTGGCTCAGGCCCAGCTCGGCCAGGGTGCGTCCGGTCATCAGCTGACTGGCGATCTTGGCCAGGGGCACGCCGGTGGCCTTGGCCACGAAGGGCACGGTGCGGGAGGCGCGGGGATTGGCCTCGATGATGAACACCTTCTCCTCTCCCGCCGGATCCCGCTGGATCGCGAACTGCAGGTTGATCAGGCCGCAGACCTCCAGGGCCAGGGCCAGATCGCGACTCCATTGCCGGATCGTGGCCAGGGCTTCGGAGCCCAGGGAGACCGAGGGCAGGGCGCAGGCCGAATCGCCGGAATGGACACCGGCCGGTTCGATGTGCTCCATCAGCCCACCGATCAGCACGGCGCCGCTGCGATCGGCGAGGGCATCGACATCGACCTCGATCGCATTTTCCAGGTATTGATCGATCAGCACCGGGTGGTCGGGCTCCACCTGCACCGCTTCGACCATGTAGCGGTTGAGCTCCTCCTCGTCGTAGACGACCTCCATGGCCCGGCCTCCGAGCACGTAGCTGGGGCGCACCACCACCGGATAGCCCACCGAGGCCGCCACGGTGCGGGCTTCCGCTTCGGTGCGGGCCAGGCCATTGCGGGGCTGGCGGATCTCCAGCCGGCGCAGGATCGCCTCGAACTGCTCCCGGTCCTCAGCCCGGTCGATCGATTCGGGTGACGTGCCCCAGAGGCGGGTGCCGGTGGCCTGGCCCGCCGGGGTGGCCAGCCAGCGCAGCAGGGGGATCGCCAGCTTCAGCGGCGTCTGACCGCCGAACTGGACGATCACCCCTTCGGGCCGCTCGACCTCGATCACATTGAGCACGTCCTCGAGGGTGAGCGGCTCGAAGTAGAGGCGGTCGCTGGTGTCGTAATCGGTCGACACCGTTTCGGGATTGCTGTTGACCATCACCGTGGCGAAACCGGCATCGCGCAGGGCAAAGGAGGCGTGGCAGCAGCAGTAGTCGAATTCGATGCCCTGGCCGATCCGGTTGGGGCCGCCGCCCAGGATCATCACCTTGCGCCGCCCCTCCGGCAGCACCTCACTGGCGGCCGGCTCGACCGTCAGCTGGCCGCTGTCGCCGAGGCGCTCGAGGGGACGTTCGTAGGTGGCGTAGTGGTAAGGGGTGCGGGAGGCGAATTCGGCAGCGCAGGTGTCGACCGTCTTGAACACCGCGCTGATGCCGAGGCCCTGGCGGTGGCGGCGAACCTCGAGTTCGCCTGTGCCGGTGGCCCAGCCGATCTGGCGATCGGAGAAGCCCAGCTGTTTGAGCTCCAGCAGGGCGTCGGCGCCGAGATCCTCGAGGCGGCGGCCGTGCAGCAGCTGGCGCTCGGCTGTGATCAGGCCCCGCAATTTGGCCAGGAACCAGGGGTCGATGGCGCTGAGCCGATGCAGGTCGGCATCGCTGTAGCCGTTCACCATCGCCGCCCGCACCGCCAGGATGCGATCCGGGGAGGGAGTGCGCACCCGCCGCTCCAGCTCCGAGCGTTCCAGGGCTCCGACCGCGCTCTCGTCCTGGCGGTCGCAACCCCAGCCGGCCAGTCCGGTTTCCAGGGAGCGGAGGGCTTTCTGAAACGACTCCTCGAAACAACGCCCGATCGCCATCGCTTCGCCCACCGATTTCATGGAGGTGGTGAGAATGGCCGGGCTACCGCGGAACTTCTCAAAGGCGAAGCGGGGAATCTTGGTGACGACGTAATCGATCGTCGGCTCAAAGCAGGCTGGGGTGGCGCCGGTGATGTCGTTGATGATCTCATCGAGGCTGTACCCCACCGCCAGGCGGGCAGCGATCTTGGCGATCGGAAAACCCGTGGCCTTGGAGGCCAGCGCCGAGGAGCGGGAGACGCGGGGGTTCATCTCGATCACCACCACATCACCATTGGCGGGATTGATGGCGAACTGGATGTTGCTGCCGCCGGTGTCAACGCCGATTTCGCGGATGATGGCGATCGACTGATCGCGCAGCCGTTGGTATTCGCGATCGGTAAGGGTCTGGGCGGGAGCGACGGTGATCGAATCGCCGGTGTGCACCCCCATCGGATCGAGATTCTCGATGCTGCACACAATCACCACGTTGTCGGCGGTGTCGCGCATCACTTCAAGCTCGAATTCCTTCCAGCCGAGTAGCGATTGTTCGATCAGAATCTGGCGCACCGGGCTCGCCTCCAGGCCGCTCTTGCAGATCGCCTGATACTCCTCCGGGTTGTAGGCGATGCCACCGCCGCTGCCACCCAGGGTGAAGGCCGGCCGGATGATGCGCGGATAGCCGCCGATCGCCTCACCGACCGCTGCGGCCTCCTCCAGGCTGCTGGCGATCCCGGAAGGACAGACCGCCACGCCGATGCGGGCCATCGCCTCCTTGAACAGCTGGCGGTCCTCGGCCTTGCGGATCGCTTCGAGATTGGCTCCGATCAGCTCGACGCCATAGCGCTCCAGGGTGCCGTTCTCAGCCAGGGCCACCGCCAGGTTGAGAGCGGTCTGACCGCCCATCGTCGGCAGCAGCGCATCGGGGCGCTCCCGGTCGATCACCCGGGTGACCACCTCGGGGGTGAGCGGTTCGATGTAGGTCCGATCCGCCAGGTCCGGATCGGTCATGATCGAGGCGGGATTGCTGTTGACCAACACCACCTCGAACCCCTCGGCCCGCAAGGCCTTGCAGGCCTGGGTGCCGGAGTAGTCGAACTCGCAGGCCTGGCCGATCACGATCGGCCCCGACCCCAGCAGCAGGATGCGCCTGAGATCCGTGCGGCGGGGCATGGGCTGCTGTCTGGGCAAACCTGCCCAGCCTCTCATGGGTCGGGTCCGCCCCCTGGCCTCCGGGGGTGTCCCGGGGGGATGGGGGTCGTGTTGCCGCAGGGATGGGGGGCAGCGGCGCCGCTCCACAGCGCCGGGCGGCCGGGGGACGCTGCGCCGAGCGGCCGACCGGCGGGCGGTCCAACTCCCCGACCTCGGGCCGGTGGCCTGTGGGGGATTCGGCGATCACCACCCGAGGCTGGGGCCCCAGGGGCGGCGCTCCCCCCTGAGATCGCTAGTCTGAACTCCACCAGTCAGTTTCCGCCGTCGATGAGCGAACTCCAGCGCCTGAAGGGGTTGCTGCCCCCGGAGATGCAGAGCTGGGTGTTCGTGGAAGCCTCCGCCTCCGTCGATCCCCCTCTGATCACGATCGAGGAGATCGGCCGTGATGAGATCGAGATCCAGGTGGACCTGGAGAAGTGGGATGGCCTGGCCCTCGACCATCGCAACCTGCTGTTCTGGCATGAGGTCGGCCGCATCCAGAACGACAGCGTCCCCCGCGATGGCTGGGAGATGGCGGCCCTGGCGATCGGCATGGGCGGCGCCATCGGTGAACTGTGGGTGCAGGACGGTCTGCTGCTGCTGATGGCCCTCGGCCTCTCGGGTTTCGCCGGCTACCGCCTGTATCTCAAGAACAATTCCGAGAAGCGTCTGCAGGACGCGATCCAGGCCGACGAACGGGCGATCGACCTGGCCTGCCGCTTCGGCTACAGCCTCCCCAACGCCTACAAGAGCCTCGGCGGCGCCCTCAAGGAGCTGGTCGAGCAGACCCGCAAGAAGAAGCGCCGCGCCTTCTATGAGGATCGGCTCGAGGCCCTGCGCAAGAGCGCTGGCAAGGCCAGGGCTGAAATGGCCCAGCAGCAGGGATCCCGCCAGTCCGTCACCAGCGAGAACGTCTATGGCTGAAGTCCGTGGCGACAGTGAGCTGCTGGCCAGGTTCGCCGCCGAGGCCAGCGACGACCGCAAGGCCGTCGACATCCGGCTGATCCGGGTGGAGGAGATCTCCTCCCTGGCCGACTGGTTTGTGATCTGCAGCGGCCTCACCGACGTGCAGGTGCGCGCCATCGCGCGCTCGGTGGAGGACAGCCTGGAGGAGCGCTTCGGCCGTCTGCCCCTGCGCCGCGAGGGCCTGAGCGAGGGGCGGTGGGTGGTGCTCGACTACGGCGAGCTGATCGTGCATGTGCTCACCCCCCAGGAGCGCTCCTACTACGACCTGGAGGCCTTCTGGGGCCATGGCGGCCAGGAGCGCTACATCAGCCCCCTGGCTGCGGCCGCCAGGGCCAGCGGTGCCCATCCATCCTGAGCCGCTGATGGACCTCGCCCCCTCAGGCCTGCCAGTGCAGGATTCCGCCTGTCCGGTGCCTCCGGAGCAGCGACCGCTGGAGGAATACCGCCAGCTGCAGCGCTCCTGGTTCTTCGCCTGGGCCGATGCCGGCCCTGGGGCCCTGGCCCGGGCCCTGGTCCTCAGCTGGCTTCTGGCCCTGGCCCCTTGCCTGCTGGTGGCCGGTGGCAGCATCACCCTGCGCCAGGACCCGGCTCGGCTGGTGCTGGCGGGATGCACCGCGGCGCTGCTGCTGCCTCTGTTCCTGCTCGCCCGCCAGGGGCTTGGCTGGAGTTATGTGAGCCGCCGCCTGCGGGCCGAGCGGGTGGAGTACGAGGAATCCGGCTGGTACGACGGCCAGGTCTGGGAGAAGCCGATCAGCTGGCGGCAGCAGGATCTGCTGGTGGCTCGCCTGCAGGTCGAGCCGGTCCTGGAACGGTTGCGGCGGGGGGCGGCCCTGGCGGCTCTGCTGCTGCTGGCCGGAGCCGGGCTCTGTCAGGCTCTCTGAACATCCGCCACCACGGCGCGGCGCCCCGCGATTCCCATGAGCCTTCCCTCCAGCCTCTCCGGAGCCCTGCGGTCGGGCGTGCCGCCGCTGGAGGTCCGGCTGCTGCGCAACGGCATCCCCGAATCCTGCCATCGGGTGCATGCCGTGGTCTGCGACCAGCGCGGGCGGGTGCTGATGCGGGCTGGCGATCCCCAGCAACTCAGCTTCATCCGCTCGGCGCTCAAACCCTTCCAGGCCACCACCTTCGTGGCCAGCGGTGCTGCCGAGCGCAATGGCTGCGGCGACCGCGGCCTGGCCATCGCCTGCGCCTCCCACGCCGGCACCGCCGCCCATGCCCGTGAGGCCTTCCGGCTGCTCTGGGGGGCTGATCTGGAGACCACCCGGCTGCAGTGCCCGGTGCCCGCCGGTGCCTCCAGCCCGCTGGAGCACAACTGCTCCGGCAAACACGCCGCGTTCCTGGCCACCTGTCGCCAGCTCCACTGGCCCCTGGAGAGCTATCTGCAGCCCGACCATCCCCTGCAGCGGGAGGTGGTGAAGCGGGTGGGGGAACTGCTCGGCCTCCCCGGTGCCGAGCTGGTTCAGGCCCGCGACGACTGTGGTGCCCCCACCCTGCAGTTGCAGCTGGCCCAGATGGCCCTGCTCTTCGCCCATCTCGGCGCCGGTGAACACCCGGATCTGGAGCGGCTGGGCCGTTCGATGCTGGCCCATCCGGAGCTGGTGGCCGGTGAGGGCCGCTTCGACACGGAGCTGATGCGCCGCGGCCACGGCCAGGTGATCAGCAAGGGCGGAGCCGAGGGGATCCAGTGCGTCAGCCGGGTCGGTGAGGGGCTGGCGGTGGCGGTGAAGGTGGAGGACGGCTCCTCCAGGGCCAAGCAGGCCGTGACCCTGCACGTGTTGGAGCAACTGGGCTGGCTCACCCCCTCCACGATCGAGGATCTCGCTGGCCGCTTCCTGCGCCCTGCGGACCATCTGCGTCTGGCGGTGGAGGGGGATCTGCGCTTCGACTGAGCTGCGCCACGGCTTGCGCCCATGGGCTGGTAAGATTTTGGGGTCGGTAACCACCGACACCCCTGGTTCTCAAAAGCAGCGAGCAAACGCGGATCAAGCATCCCCGTCCCCGACAGATGCTCTCCTTTCCTGGAGTGCAAATGTTGCAACCTCGTAGAACTATCAACGCGGGGTAGAGCAGTCTGGTAGCTCGTCGGGCTCATAACCCGAAGGTCGCGAGTTCAAATCTCGCCCCCGCCACCACTTTTTGATCATTCAAACCTCCGCCAGTCGGAGGTTTTTTTATGTCGCTGCCGTAGCCGCTGCCGCTGCCGTTGCCACCGTCGCCGTCGGGACGAGGATGGCTCCGGCCTTTCCCCACCAACCCGCTCGCCGATGGCCCTGTTCCCGCCCCGCCGGTCCCGCCGCCACGGTCAGCCCCCGCCGAGATTCCGGCCTGCTGGCTCGCCCCTGCCCCAGCCAGCCGTCGGATCCGCAGCACCCCTGGAGTGGCGATGAGCGTCAGCGGCGAGGTGGATGCGGTGGTGGTGGGATCGGGCGCCACCGGCGGCGTGGCCGCCATGGTGCTGGCCGAAGCGGGGCTGCGGGTGCTGGTGCTCGAGGCGGGCCCCTCCCTGCATCCCGCCCAGGCCCTGGGCCGCGAACCACTGGACACCCTCCAGCGCCTGGCTTCGATCAGCAGTGGCCGCCAGCGGCAGCAGGCCCAGCACCCTGGCTACTGGAAGCACAGTCCGCGGCTGTTCGTCGATGAGGGCGACCATCCCTGGAGCACACCGCCTGAAAGCCCTTTCCTCTGGACCCGGGGCCGTCAGGTGGGGGGGCGCAGCCTCACCTGGGGAGGCATCACCCTGCGGCTGTCGGAGAACGACTTCCGCGCCGGCGCCCTCGATGGCCACGGCCCCTGCTGGCCGATCGGCCGTGCCGATCTCGATCCTTACTACACCCGCCTCGAACGGCTGCTCGGGGTCCACGGCCATGCCGATGGGCTGCCCCAGCTGCCCGATGGTCACCTCCTGCCAGCCCTGCCTTTCACCCCCGCCGAGGAGCATCTGGCTCAGGCGATCGGCCGTGAGCTGGGCCTGCCCCTGATCCATTCCCGCGGTTTCCGGCTGCATCGTTCCGGCGACGGTGGCCCCTGGGCGCCATCGAGCTCTCCTGGGAGCACCCTGGCCCGGGCCCTGGCCACGGGGCGGGTGCAGCTGCGCAGCGAAACGGTGGCCAGCCATCTGCAGGTTCGCCATGGCCGCGCCGAAGGGGTGGTGGTGGTGGGCCGCGATGGCGATCGGGAGCTGCTGCGTGCGCCGCTGGTGGTGCTCTGCGCCTCCACGATCGAAACCCTGCGGATCCTGCTGCACTCGCTTCGCGATGGCGGGGAAGGGGGCCTGGAGGACCCCTCCGGCACGCTGGGGAGGCATCTGATGGACCACATCTCCACCAGCCGCTTCTTCTCCCTGCCGGGGGTGGCCGAGCCAACCACGGCCGTGGAACTCTCCGGTGCCGGCAGCTGTTTCATTCCCAACACCGTCAATCTCAATGGCGATGAGGGCCTGGGCTTCCGGCGCGGCTACGGCATCTGGACTGCCATTCAGCGGTTTGATCCCCCCAGGCTCCTGCGACGCCGCCAGCGGGAGGCGGTTGGTTTCCTGATCGCCCATGGCGAGGTGCTCAGCGACCCGGCCAACCGGGTGAGCCTCGATGGCAGCCGCCTCGACCGCCATGGCCTGCCGATCCCCCGGATTCAGTGCCGCTGGGGGGCGAACGAACAGGCCATGGTGGCCCACATGCAGGCGCGGATGGCGGAGGTGGTGGCGGCGGCGGGGGGCACGATCCGCCCGATCGAGGAGCTGTTCCGCCTGCCCCTGCTCGAACCCTGGGTGCGCTCCGCCGTGGCGGTGGCACCGGGGGCGGCGCCGCCGGGCTACTACATCCATGAGCTGGGGGGGGCTCGGCTCTCCAGCGATCCGGATTCCGGCGTGCTGGATCCCTGGAACCGCTGCTGGGGGGCCAGCAACGTGCTGGTGACCGATGGGGCGAGCTGGCCCAGCTCGGCCTGGCAGAGTCCCACCCTGACCTCGATGGCCCTGACCTGGCGGGCCTGCGAGGCGGCCGCTGCCCGCTTGCGGCGGGGAGAGGGGTGAGCCTGTGGCGTTGGAGGGGTCTTTGCGGCTGGGGGATCCGGCCGGCCGGGACTCTGGCGTGACGGTGCAGGTGGTCCGGTGGTGCCCTCGATCGGAGAGCGCCTGCCTGTCAGGGACTGCCGATCGGTTCCGCCATCGGTGTCGATGACCACAGTTCGGCTCTGGGGCTCCCCGCACAATTAACGAGCGACCTTTAACAGGGTCGGGCAAGGGAGAAAACGCAGGCGGAGGGTCACACCTCCGCTTTTTTTTGCCCCGGCTGCGGAGCTGTTGCATCGGGTCCTGCCTGGCCCCGCCACGGAGCCCCAGGCGAGGGGAGCGCTCCAGAACCGGGAGCGCCGGCGTCCTCAGCCCTGGCGCAGAAACAGGCCGTCGAGGTAGTGCTGGGTCACGCTGCTGTCGCCGCAGCCGTTCTGGTACAGGAAGCCGGCCAGGGCTGAGGTGATCACGGTGTACTGATCCCAGTGGGGATGGCTGTGGATGAAGTGGCGCATCCCATCGAACAGCACCTCGGGCACCTCCGCCTCCAGGCTCACCCGGGCTGGGGGATGGGGGCAGGAGGTCGTTGCGGGCTGGCCCTCAGGGAAGCGGTCATTCGTCATCGGGGTGCCGGGCTCACGTTGATCGAAGTCAGTAGGACACAGGGCCCTGGCTGCCGTCAAAGCCGCGTCGCCAGCTCAGAATCACCTCGCCACAGGCTGAGACTGCCCCGGAGCAGGCCTTTTCAGCGGATCGCCGCAGACAGGAACGACGGCCGTGGACCCGGCGCCGGATCTGTCAACAGCGGCGTTGCCAGGGGCGGCGTTTTCCACAATCGCAGGGCGCAGGGGTGGGCTGGGCGACTCTCCTGGGGAAAAACCCCACGTTTTCGGTGGAAAACGGGGGCAAAATGGGGAAATCTCCCGGCGATCAGCACTGCTGATCGCCGGCGGTCCATTGAGACCCAAGCCGAGACGAGACGGGTGAGGTAGCGCATACCTGTCGATTCTGTTCAGGGTTGCGTCACGATTCGACATGCGGGCCAGCGTTTTCTGTGCTCGTGCGGTCCGGGTCCGGGCTCCGGCCGAGGGGGTGCGTCGCTGGCGAACTGGTCTCGCTTCTGCCTCGCTGCCGGCCGCGGCGAGCAGGCCCTGCGCGTTCAGATGGTCGGGGTGCGGCAGGGGCCAGCGCACCCCGGCCGTGAGCCATCCTCTGGCCCAAGGTCCAGGCAGGGGGGGCAGGGTCCGGCGGGCGACCAGGCCGGCGCCGACCAGGCCTCAGCCTCGCTCGCCGCCCTGGTCGCCACCGCCGTCACCAACGCCAGGTGTGCCACCGCCAGGGCCGCCAGCGCCGCTCCGCAGGGTGCGGGGACCCAGGGGGTGATCGGCGTGGGGATAGGGAGTGTGGTGGTGGCCTGGAGCGTTGCCCGCCGGGGCTGGGGACGCCCCAGCGGCGACGGTCTCATCCCCTGGACTGGGGCTGGGGCTGAGGGCGTCCGGGCCGTGGCTGGGGCTGATCAGGTGCCCGTCCGACGCTGGGTGGTGGCCGGAGCCATGGTGTTGGCCCTGGTGGTGCCCGTGGTCAGGCTCAGGACTGAGACCATCGCGATCGCCGGGCCCATGGCCCTGGTCCTGGCTGCTGCTGACCTGGCTGTGGCTGTGGCCGTGGTGGTGGTCGTCGTGGGAGTGGCCGTGGGAGTGACCGTGATCGTGGGAATGGGAGTGACCGTGATCGTGGCGATGGCCGCCAGCGGTGATGCTCTCGCCTGCAGCCACCGCCCCGGCGGTTCCCAGCGGCAGCGGCACACCATCGGGCTGGCAGGCGCCGGTGCACTCCCGCTCGCAGAGGGTGCAGCTCTCCACCAGACCCTCGACATGGTGGTGATGGCTGTGCTGAGGGCTGCCCACCTCCATCTCGAATCCCAGCACCTGGGCCCGGTATTTGCAGAGCGAGCAGTTCATCGCGGTCTCGCCCCGCAGCACATCCAGCACGCGCTCCTCGAAGGTGGCGAGCACCTGCGGATGGGCCCCCAGGTAGGAGGCATGGAGAATCTCGACCCCACCGTGGTCCGCCGCCACCCGCTGGCTGTGCTGCACGATCCGACTGACCAGCACGCCGGAGAACAGGAAGTAGGGAAACACCACGACCCGCCGGTAGCCCAGCTTCAGCACCTGCCGCAACCCCGGCTCCACCAGTGGAAAGGTGACGCCGGAGTAAAGCGTTTCCCCCCAGCCGAAGCCGAAACCCTCCACCAGCATCCGGGTGACCTTGGCCACATTGCTGTTGGCGTCCGGATCGGAGGCGCCGCGCCCCACCACCACCAGCAGGGTGTCGTGGCGGGCCACGGGCGGCCGGCCGGCCTCCCGGTCCTGGCGGTCAGCGCTGTCCAGGCAGGCCTGGATGCGGGCTCCAGCCGCCAGGATCATGCCCCGATCGACACCGAGCTCCCGGCCATAGTCGATCCGCAGCCCGCTCTCCGCCGCATAGGTGTTGAGCACCGAGGGGATGTCGTTCTTGACATGGCCGGCGGCGAACAGCATGGCCGGGATCGCCAGCACATGGCGCACCCCTTGTTGGCGCAGGGCCTCCAGGCCATCGCGCAGGATCGGCCGGGCAAACTCCAGGTAGCCGAATTCCACCGGCGTCCCTGCCAGCCGCAATCGCAGCCGCCCGACCAGATCGGCGAACTCCTCCACCGCCAGTCGGTTGCGGCTGCCATGGCCGCAGACCAGCACCCCGATCGGCCCGTGGGGACCCACCGGCACCTGCCCTGCCTCCAGGGCGGCAGCCGCCGCGCCATAGGCCCCGAAGGCGGCGGTGGCATCGGTCGCGATCGTCATGGCCTGCTGCGCCTGAGCTGAACCCTATTCGGCCAGCTTCGGAGTCGTCTGGGCGCGAGGATGGATCCCTGCGCCATGTCGCCATGAGCCTGCGCCTTCCGCCTTATCAGCCCTTGCCTTCCCCCAGCGGGCAGAGCGCCCTTCTGGAAGTGGCTGTGGCTGAACTCCAACCCACCCAGCTCTGTGTCGGTCTGGCCGAGGTGCGCAGCCGCCAGGTCGATTTCTCCCAGGAGAGCGGCGAGGAGCGGCGCCGCTATCTCGGTGGCAAACCCGTGCCGCTGGTCCGCAACCGCCAGGGGAGGCTTTGGATGGTCGATCGCCACCACCGGCTGCGGGCCCTGGTGGAGATCGATCCCCAGGCCGTCGCCTACGGCTATGTGGTGCTGGAGTCGGAGGCCGTCGATCGCGCCGGAGTGCTGCAGCAGCTGCAGGAGCGCGGCTGGCTCTATCTCTACGACGGTCGCGGCCAGGGGCCGCTGCCCCCCACGGCCCTGCCTGAGCGGCTCAACGGGCTGCAGGATGATCCCTACCGCAGCCTGGTCTGGAAACTGAAGAAGGAGGGCTTGATCGAGGCGGCCCCCCTGATTCCCTTCCATGAGTTCCGCTGGGGGGCCTGGTTGCGCACCCGCTCCCTGCCGCCGTTCTCCTCCTCCCAGCTGGAGCCCGCCCTGCCGGCCGCCCGGGCCCTGGTGCGCTCCGGTGCCGCCGCCGCCCTGGCGGGCTGGAAGGGGCGGGACTGAACCGGAGCTCGGTTCCATCGCCAGCGGTGCGATCAGTCGCGGTTGCGCGGCGGCCGGCCATCACCCTGCAGCAGCTGCCGCTCCCAGCGGCGCAGCTGGCTGCCCAGGGCGATGCCGAGGGCAGCCACGGCCAGGCCGATGGCGATGCCAACCGGCCGGGGCAGGAGGATCAGCAGCAGCAGGCCGATCCAGGGCAGCTGGGCCAGCGGCGTCTGCCAGCGTCGGATCGCCGCCAGGGCACCGCTGCAGGAACGGCAATGCTCGGTGTGGCTGTGGTAGCGATCCAGCAGGGCCGGCCTGGGGAGGCGGGGCGGCAGGGGCTGGCCGGGGAAGGGTTCACCGCCATGGCGGTTGACCCAATCGTGCAGGGCCTTGACGTAGCGGTCGGCGGGGGTGGCCAGGAAGAAGGCGCGACCGGCCTCGGGGCTGCCACCGCGACGCTCCAGCTGCAACTCCTGCGCGTGCAGGAAGATCTGGTCGTCCTCCAGCACGGTGTGGTTGCCGAGATGCTGCAACCACTCGGGCCGCAGCCGCAGCAGCAGCGCCGGCAGCTTCGACTGGAAGCGGAAGGGGAAGCGGGCGATCAGCCGGCAGGAGCCGCGGCGGATCGGCACCGCGTAGACCACCGTGAGGAAGCGGGCGAAGCCCGGGGCGGTGAGGTCATGCCAGAGCAGCCCGGGCGCCAGGAAGGTGGTGTGCTGACTGCCGAGCTTGCCCCGCCTCGGCCCCTCCCGCCAGAGCAGGGTGAAGCCTCCGGCCCCGAAGCTGGTCCGCTCGGCCTCCACCGGCGATGCATTCTCCCGCCGGCCGACGGTGCGGTGGTGGGTGAACGGCACATGGCTCACATCGAGCACGTTCTCCAGAAGGGTGAGGGCATCCATCGGCAGGTCCCGGAAGGTGTCCTGCACCAGCCAGGCGCCCGGTTCCTCCTCCAGGGCCGGCACCAGAGGCAGGGGCACGGCCTCGGCGGCGGCCGGATCGCCGGCGAAGACGAACAGCAGCCCCTGGGCCTCAGCGGTGGCGTGGCGGTGGCATCCGGAGCGGCGCGGCGTTGGGGTGGCTCCGGCGGCGGCCTGGGGGATGGCGGTGCAGCGCCCGGTGCCGTCGAAGGTCCAGCCGTGGTAAGGGCATTCCAGCTCACCGGCGGCGTTCAGACGCCCCTCCGAGAGGGGAACGAGCCGGTGGGGGCAGACATCGGTGAAGGCCTGCCAGGCGCCGGTGCTGCGATCCCACCAGAGCACCAGGTCCTCGTCGAGCAGGGTGAAGGGGGTGGGCCTGGAGCGATCGAGGTCGCGCAGAAAGGCCACGGGATACCAGCTGTCGCGCCAGGGCGGCGGCGGCGCTCCGGTGGCGGCGGCGGTCCCGGCCAGCGGGGTGGGAAGCGATGGGGCCGCGGCAGTCGGGGCCGCAGGGGCGGAGGGGGTGAGCATCGGCCGATTCTGGCGAGCGCTGTCGCCAGCGCGGCCCTAGACAAGGAGAAAACCGCGGCTGTTGACCCGTGTCCTATCGCCATCTGCTGGTGCCCTGCGATGGGTCTGAACGGTCCCAGCGCGCCGTGGCCCAGGCCGTGGCGCTGGCGGTGGCCCTGGGATCGCGCCTGACGGTGCTGCATGTGCAACGGTCGCCGGCCCTGCCCATGCCCGGCCTGGGTGAGCGGCTTGACCCCGCCACCCTCCAGGCCCTGACCAGGGCCGCCCGGGACGAGGCCGAGCGGATCCTCAGCCGGGGTCTGGCCGCAGCGCAGGATGCGGGGGTGCCGGCGTCGGCCGAACGGTTGGAGGGTGAGTCGCCCCACCGCGCCATCCTCGAAACCGCCGCCCGGCTGGGTTGCGATCTGATCGTGATGGCCTCCCATGGCCGACGCGGCCTGCGGGGCGTGTTGCTGGGCAGCGAGACCCAGCGGGTGTTGGTGCAGGCGCGGGTGCCGGTTCTGGTGGTGCGCTGAGCCTGGGGGGAGCACCGAACCTTGGCGGCGGCGGATGGATGGGAGAAAATGGTCGGGATTCCCCTGGCGGTTCCCGCCCATGACCCGCGAACGCGACCCCTTCCGGATCCCGAGGGCCGGCGTTGAGGCCGCCCCGCTGGCGGGTCTGGCCAGCGTCGACCTGGGCCAGCCCGGTACCGTCGGCGGAGCCGAGTTCGTCGCTGAATCCACCCTGGGAGCGGTGGCGGTTTACACCCTCTACCAGGCCCTGCTCAGTACCCTGCGCACCGAGGCGATGGTGCGGCGTGGAGAGCTCAACCGCCAGCAGCAACTGCAGCTGGTGATGGCCACGGTCTGGCGCTCGGTTCAGCAGGGTGCGGCGGTGGGCCTGGTGCTGGGCCTGTTGCTGCTGGTGTTCCCCTGGCTGAGCCTGCCCCTCACCGTGCTCGGGGCCGTGGGGGCCGGCAAGGCCTCTCTCGACCTGTTCCATGCCTTCTGGGATGGACTGAACCCCGAACAGCAGGCCGATCTGCTCGATGCCGCCCACCGGGCCGGTGTCAATCTGGGGCGGTTGGTCCGGGGCTCCAGCCAGGGCCTGCTCGGCTCCTGAGCCTGCGCAGGCCCCAGCGGGGCCAGGGGGCCTCGCTGGGACCTCCCCATCGTCGGTGCCCGCATCTGCCGCTCCCCGCAGATGCCCCGGTGCCGCGCAGATGCCCCGGTGCCGCCGCAACCGGCACGCCCCAGCACCGGCGGCAGCGGCGGAGGAACCGGAACCGCCGCTCAGCCCGGCGGTTGGAAGAAACCTCGGGAACCAAGCCAGACCATGAACAGGGTGATCGGTAGAAATACCGCCGCCAGGATCTGCAGCTTCACCACCCGGTCGGCTCCTGCACCGCCGCGGCCGCCGCTCGCCATGGGTTCAGGATGCAAGGGAATGGTTCACCGTAACCGCTGGGGCATCCCCGGGACGGCTGAGGATGGCCGGGATGGCCGGGATGGCCGGGATGGTCGGGATGGCCGGCGTGGCGGTGGAATCGCCGCCAGGGCGGATCCGCTGGCGGGGGGTGGGGAACAGCTGGGCACCACCGGCCCTGGTCCGGGCCGCCTTACCCGGCGGCAGTCCCTGGGCGAGGGCACGGGCTTCGCCCAGGTCCGCCGCGCTGACGCCGAACCCCAGCCGCCGAGCCGCCAGCACCAGCTCCGCCGCGCTGCGGCAGTGGCCAAGAGCCCGGGCCATGGAAGGATCCCGCTCCGCCGTCTCCACCAGGCGCTCCAGTTCACTCCAGCTCATCGGACCTCCGTTGCCAGATCAGGGATTGGATGGAACCGGGCGGGGAGCGACGGCCATCGCCCCGGCCCGAACAGCGGCTCCGGACGGCAGGCAAGAGCCTCCGCCCGGAGCCGACGACGCCGTCAGGTCACGACGCCGAACGCCACCTGACAGGCGGCATTGAGCAACTCGGCCTGGCCCAGGTCGCTGGGGTTGAGGCCGTCGATGGTGCCGAGCACGCAATCGGCGCTGAGGTTGTAGGGCACGCCCCCGGCCACCACCATGAAGGTCACCCCCTGGCTGCCGCTGGGCAGAACCGTGCCGAAGAACAGCTGGTAGCCGCTGTTGGGCACCACGATGGTGGTGACGCTGTCGTTGATCGCGGTGCTGACGGCATCGTTGATCACCGCCGCCGTCGCCAGGGTGCTCACCCCCCAGAGGGCCGCGCTTGGGCCCCACCAACCCCAGGCGGGCTCTGCGAAACCGCCGTACCAACCCACCGCCCAGGGCCTGGCATAGCCCCAGCCGGGGCGGACCCAGCCCGGGGAGACGTTGACGCTGTTGCCATTGACATTGCGGTTCCAGTTGCTGTTGACGGTCGCCGTGCGGTTGCCGTCGCCATCACCCCCCCGCCAGCCTGAACCGGTGTTGCCGCCCTTCCAGCCGCTGTCGCGATCCGCCCAGGATCCGTTCCCGCCGTTGGGACGTTGCCAGCCGCCATCGAGGCTCGGCGCCGGTGCCCGATCATCGACCGCATGGGCCCAGCCGCCGCTGGGCTTGCTGGCGCCGCGGTTGAAGCCGCCGGCACCGTAGCCGTCCTGAAAACCCGAACGACCAGCGCCGAAGCCGCCATCGCCTCGTCCGAAGCCGCCGCCGCCGCCGCCGCCGCCGAATCCTCCACCTCCAAATCCACCGCCCCGGGCGAGCAGGGGCTGTTCAAGAGGCACGCTGGCCGGCCCACGGCCCAGGGCCGGATGCTGGGGCAACGGCAGCAGGGTCGCCAGCACCAGCGCCCCGACGGCGCGGCCGGCAAGAAGGCAAAGGCTCATCGGAAGGTCACCCGGCAGCCGGCGTCGTAGCAGCTGGCGTCGACGCGGCCATCGGCGCCGAAATGCAGCTGAACCCGATCGCGACCGCGCAGGCGCAGGTCGGGGTGATCCTCACGAATGCTGTTGAGGTAGTTGGGATTGATCACGCAGAGGTCGCGATCGTTGAAGCAGATCGTGTTCTTCGAAAACAGGGCACCGGCACTGCGCAGCGATTGCCAGCGGCCCGTGCTGGGGTCGAGCAGACTCATCCTCACCGGCTGATCGCTGATCCGGATCGTGAAGCTGCGCTCGCCGATCTGATGGCGATAGAGCGTTGTCATTCCTTCATCGATCGCCTCCAACGTGCAGGCGATGGGCGCGGCGCCCGCCAGGCTGCAGCGGGTGTTCAGTTTGTAGAGCTGGCGCCTCGGCGTGGACAGCGGCGTGGGCGATGGCGCCGGGCTGGCCTGCCGGGCTGCCTGGGCCACCACCTGGGCCTCGACAGCGGCCATGGAGGTCGGGGGGGCCAGGGCAGCCAGGAGCAGGGCACCGAGCAGGGCGGGACGGGCCGGATGGGGCGGCATGGCGGGGCGGTGCTGAGGGCGTGATGCGGGGGGCCGGCGCCAGGGCTGGGGCACGCCGCGGCCGCAGGGGAGTGACGGTTTCGTTTTAGCCCTGCTGTTCAGCCTGCACAACCAGCCTGCACAACATCGAGGCAGCCCACGCGGCGCTTCCGCCGGCGCCGTGGACGGAGGCCGCGGTCCAGGCGATCAAACTGTGGGCAAGCCATGGTGGATGGCTTGAGCCCTGGCCCGAGGCTGTCTAGGTTGCCGATGATTTCCCTGGCGTTGCCATGGCCGTGCTCAACCGCTGCGCCGTCGCTGTGGCGGCGAAGCCACCGATGCGGGACTGGAGCCGTCCGTTCTGGAGCCGTGAAGACATGGAGAGTGTGGTGGAGGAGGAAAGCCTTTACCTGATTCCCACCTATGACGATGAGCCGGAGGCTCTGGCCATCCTTCACGCCTATTACAACGGCATTTTTCAGAGTGAACTGGAACTCTGGAGTCGCGATCCCTCCCACTGGCCAACACCGCGCAGCTTCGAGCTTTTCGACTCCTGGTTTGCCGTGCGTTTCTTCCCCCTCATCGAGGACCTGGCCCAGGAGCCATTGCGCAGTTACGGCGTCGAGAATGATTTCGATGCCCAACTTCATCAGGCTCTCAACTGAAGCGGCCATGCGTTTTTGCATCCAGCACAGCCTGCGTTATCGCTACGCACAACCGGTCTTCCTCGAACCCCACACCCTGCGCCTGACCCCCCGGCAGGATCCCTCCCAGCGCCTGGTCAAGCTGAACCTGGAGGTCCAACCGGCGGCCAGCGGTCAGAGTGCAAGCCTCGATGCCGATGGCAACAGCTGCGTTGTGCTCTGGTTCGACGACCTGCGCAGCGATCTGGATCTGGCGGTGGAGATGGAGGTGGAGACCCTGCGCCAGAACCCTTTCGACTGGATCATCACCGATCCCTCCCTGCGTCAGCTGCCGGTCCGCTACACCCCGGAGACGGCCCACTCCCTGGCACCGTTTCTCAGGGGGGGGCAGCCCGTGGCTGGGGCGGTGGCGGCCTGGGCCTCGGAGCAGGCGGCGGCCGTCAAGCAGGACACCGCCGCCTTCCTGATGGCCCTGGCCGACACCATTCACCATGGCTTTCACCATGTCGGCAGGCCCGAGGGGGATCCCCTGGAGCCGGCGCAGACCCTGGCCGGCCGCAGCGGCGCCTGTCGCGACACGGCCATGCTCTACGTGGCGGCCTGCCGCAGCCTTGGACTGGCGGCCCGCTTCGTGAGCGGCTACTCGATGCACCATCCGCCCGAGGTGAGCGAGCAGGAGCTGCATGCCTGGGCTGAGGTCTACATCCCGGGTGGCGGTTGGCGCGCCTATGACCCCAGCCTTGGATTGGCGGTGGCCGATGGCCATGTGGTTCTGGCCACGGCGCCGGACCATCGGCTGGCGGCGCCGGTGAGCGGCAGTTATCGGGGCACCGGCGTGGCCTCCAGCCTGGAGTATCGGGTGGCCCTGAAGGCGGCGGCCTCCTGAGCGTCGGCGCTCTGGCGCGGGCCGGAAGCGTCGGCCGTGGTCTGGCGGCCCTGGGGCTGGCATCGCCCGGGTTGGGCGGCTTGATGGTCCTGGGGCTGGACGTTCTGCCGATGCCCCCCCTGGGCTGGGCCGAGGGCCGCGCGGCCGGTTCGGGCTGCGTCGGCCGGCGGCTGGCCGCCCCCCCCCTGCGGGCTTGACGATGGCGAGCCGCCCTGGGGATCGAGCATGGGCAGCACCCTGCGGCGCAGTTTGTTGAACGCCTGGCGCTCCAGCCGCTGCACCTTCTCCTTGGTGAGACCGAGGCACTCCGCCGTGCGGGCCAGGGACAGGGGATCGTCCTGGCGGAAGCGGAGCTGGAGCACCTGTTGCTCGATCGGTTGGAGCTGGCTCAGTTCGCCGTGGAGCCAGCCGTAATCCTCCTGGTAGGGCAGGGCGGAGGGCATCGGGATCAGATCCCCCAGGCAGGCGTCGGCGTCCTCCCCACCCATCGGTTGATCGAGGGAGACGGCATGGGCCTCGTGGGTGACCCGCAGCACGAAGGCCAGCCGCTTCTCGCTTTCCCCCAGGCGGGCGGCGAGCTCGGCCAGGCGGAGGTTGCGGGCTTCGGAGGCCTGGAGGAAGCGGGCCTTCATCGCCAGGGCGGTGACCTGGGCGGGCAGGCGGATGGCGCCGCTCTGCTCTTGCAGATAGCGATTCACCGCTTGACGAATCCACCAGTAGGCATAGGTGGAGAAGCGATAACCGCGGCTGGGCGAATAGCGTTCGACCGCGCGGATCAAGCCGAGGGTGCCGGCCTGGATCACATCCAGTGGATCAATCTGAAGGTGCCGAATCCTGGTCTGGTAGTGGCGCGTTACCGAGACCACCAGTCGCAGGTTTGCCGTGACCATGCGATCCATTGCTCGGCGGCCACGACGCTCCAAACCCATTGCGGGGCTTGGGCTGGTGAGCCATTCCTGTACCACGGTGCCCAGGTGAAGTTCCTCGGCGGGTGTGAGCAAGGGTAGCCGGCCTATACGGTGCAGATAATCACCGAATGCATCCGACATCGAGATTCGTTGGAGCGACACCTGCCGATCTTCCAATGACAAACAGCCCCCAATCTTCGCGGGAGCTGTTGTGCCGCGCATCCGCGCCGCCCTGCCGCGTGGGATGCCATCAACTCCCCACAATGCCGCGCTGAGCCGCGGTCACCAGTCCTGGCTCAGCCGTTCTCGCGGGGTGGGGCGGAGCCGTTGCCACCAAGCAGGCCGCAGGTGGCCATCAGGCGGGCCTCCACCTCCCGCAGCTGCTGGCGCTCGGGGATCTCACTGTTGAGGCGAGCCACCCGCAGGGCCATGCTCATCAGAAAGCGGGCGGTGTCGTGGTCCTGGAGGCCGTAGAGGCGGCAGGTCTCCTGAAGGGCCTGGGTCATGCAGTCGAGGGTGGGATCCACGGGCTGGAGATACTCCTCGGGAATCGCGCCGTTCGCCAGGCGGTAGGCCGCGGCGATCAGCGCCTGTTCAATCGGGCCCATGGCAGGGCGTGTCGTGCTGCGATTCCCAAACCGTATGCCGCGTGCGTCGGAACGTCAGCCCCGCAACAGGAAAGGCACAGCAAGCAGCACCGCGGCAATCAGCAGCAGGGGAACCGGCCCGCTGACCAGCATCGGCACCGCCATCAGCAGCACTCCGCAGAGCGTCGCGATCGGATGGGCGTTGCGCCTGCCGTAGAGCAGATATCCCGAACCGAGGGAGCTGATCACCAGGGTCAACAGCAGGGATGGGAGGGATGGCATGGTGGAGACGGGCGGGACGCCGCCTGGGAAGGGGCAGCGCCGCCGGTGCTGGGGACGCCCAGCACAATGAATCGCCGTTGTTCACCCAGCCGATGCACGACCGTTTCGAGCGGGTTTTTCATGCCCTGATCGGCAGGTTTGAGCGCAATCTTTCGAGGGTCCTGGCCACCCTGCTGGCCCTGGTGCTGATCGCCAGCACCGTCCAGCTGACCCTGCTCGTCGGCCAGCTGTTGGTCCAGCCCCAGCAGGACTGGCTGGGCGGGCAGTTGCTCAACCTGCTCGATCGTCTGCTGCTGCTGCTGATCGGCCTGGAGGTGCTGCAGAGCCTGACCGCCTACCTGCGGGACCGGCGCTTTCAGACCGAACTGGTGGTGCTCACCGCCCTGACGGCGGTGGCGCGCAAGGTGATCGTGCTGCCCCCGGGCCAGGAAAAGGATCCCCTCAGCCTGATCGGGGTGGGGGTGGTGATCCTCTGCCTGGCGGGTGCCTACCAGTTGCTGCACGGCCGCGACAGGATCGACCGAGATTCCTGAGCCGCCTGGGCGCCGGCGATTCCCAGGAGATTCCCCGCGTTTCCCATGACGCCGTGGCGCCGTGGCCGGGACCGATCAGGGACGGGGCGGCATCGCTAGGGTCGGGCCGAGCCGGCGGATCCATCCTTGTCCCAGGAGTCCAGCCCAGGTCCAGGGTCCGGGGCCGATCCCCAGCCCATGACCGGCGCAACGACGCCTGCTCCCTCGCCCGTTGAGCCGGCCCCGGATCTCCCCTACTTCGATCTGCTGCTGCAGCAACTGCAGCGGGGTGAACCGGGCTTCAGCGGCGCCTTCGGCCGCCATGTGCACTGGGGCAGCTGGGAGGATCCGAGCCGGGCCGACGGCAGCGTGGCCGATTTTGCCGTTGCTGCCGAACGGCTGACGGAGCGACTGATCGAGGCGGCGGCGATCGCCCCGGGGCAGCGGATCCTGGATGCCGGCTGTGGGTTCGGCGGCACCCTGGCCCGGCTCAATGAGGGTGGAGAGTGCCTGGATCTGACCGGCCTGAACATCGACCCTCGCCAGTTGGAGCGGGCGGCAGCCAGCCTGGCCCCGCGACCCTCCAACCGCCTGGCCTGGGTGGTGGGCGATGCCTGCGCCATGCCGTTCGCCGCCGCCAGCTTTGATCGGCTGCTGGCGGTGGAGTGCATCTTCCACTTTCCCAGCCGTGAGGCCTTCTTCCGCGAAGCGGCCAGGGTGCTGCGGCCCGGAGGACGGCTGACCCTCTGCGATTTCGTGCCCAGCCCGACGCTGCGGGTTCTGCAGCGCTTCACGGGCGGTGTCGACCGCGAGATGCGGGCCACCTATGGGCCGGTTGACTGCAGCTTCAGCGTGGCGAGGTATCGGCGGCTGGGGGACAAGCACGGCTTTCGCCTGCTGATCGACGCAGACATCACCCGGTCCACCCTGCCCACCTATCCGGTGGTGGCTGGACTGTTCGCGGCGGCCGGCTGGCCGGAGGCGGAAGCGGCGACCCGCCGGATCGGTCTGGTCAGCCGCCTGGGGCTGATGCGTTACCGCATCCTCAGCTTCGAGCAGCGCTGAACCGAGGCTCCAGACCCCTGATCAGCTGATCAGCGCATCAGCGCATCAGACCTGAAAGACCGTGATGGCCGCCAGTTCGTTGTAGGTGGTCTCGGCGCTGGAGTCGACCTGGAAGGCGGTCCAGGTGGCGAAGGGCTCGCTCTGGCTGGCCCGCACCGGCCACTCGATCCGCCGCCCCCGGTAGGTGAGACCCACGCAGGTCAGGGCGAGATCGTCGGCCATCAGCGACCAGAGCACATGCAGATGGGCCGGATCGAAGGTCACCGGTTCGCTCTGCAGCGGCCGCTCCGGCAGGTAGCCGGGCAGGGTCTCCACACGGCGCTGGTTCTCCCAGGCCAGATAGGTGCCGTCTTCGGTGGGGTAAAACCAGCAGGTTTCGTTATCGGCCTGGCGCAGCGGCAAGCGATCCAGGCAGCGCAGGCTGTGCACCGTCAGGGTGCGGCAGGGATGGTTGGGGGCGCTCCCAGGGGCCGGCGCGGCGGCGATGACGGCCTGGTCCGTGTCCAGGGCGGCGGATCCAGCCGCAGGGGTGCCGGCCACATCGGGGTGTCGCACCCCCGTCAGCCCGTAGACCCCCACCCACTGGCTGCGGGCCTCGAGCTGGGGGATCACCGCATCGCAGATCAGGCGCCGCCGCTCCTGAGCCGGGGTCGGTTCCGCCGCGAAGGGGTCCTGACCCAGCCCATCGGCGCGGCCGTCGGCGACGAGATCGTCCAGGCTGCCCGTCCAACCGGCGGGGGCGCGGAACATGCGCAGGGCCAGGGCGCTGCGGATGCCGACCCGCTGGGCCTGCTCCAGCTCCTCGAGGCTGCTGGGATCGGTGGGGAGGGAGGCCTGGGGCGCCACCACGAACAGCAGGGCTTCCACGAGCCCATCGGTCGATGACGGGGGAGGATTGGCGGCCTGGGGATCCGGGGCCGATGGGGCCGATGGATCGGTGGGGGGGGATCCAGCGGTGCTGCCTGGATCCCGATCGGCGAAGGGCATGGCTGGGTGGGGGAACTGGGGCATGGCGTCGAGGCAACCCCTGAACCGCCGCGCGGGCGAACCGCCGCGCTGCCAGGATCTGAAGAAATAATAAAGGCCCTGGCGCTCCGCCGTGGGTCGGCGTCTGGATCTTGTGCTTGTCCTGACGCCAGGGCCTTGCGGCTGGATGCCTGAGGCCTCCTCCGGCCCCCAACACCCTTGCCGCTGCCAGGATGCCGCCGTTGCTGGAGGCGGGGCGTGGCGGGCGACGGAGGCGCGGCCCTGGGGCCGGGGCTGGGGCCGGGGCACATGAATTCCGAACTCTGGGCGGTGGTCGAGGCCTTTGCCCTACCGGCGCCGGTCGTGGCGATCGAACCCCTGGGCCATGGCAATGTCAACGCCACCTATCGGGTGCGGCTGGCCGATGGGGCAGCCGGGGATGGGGTGCTGCAACGGCTCAACACCACGGTGTTTCGCCAGCCCCAGCTGGTGATGGCCAACATCGCCGCGGTGGCAGAGCATGTGGAGCGGCGGCTGGCCCAGGGCAACCCCGATCCGGAGGCGCGCCCCTGGCGGATGCCGGCCCTGGTGCCCAGCCGCAGCGGTGAGCCCTGGCTGGAGCGGGGCGGCTCCTTCTGGCGGATGCTCACCTTCCTGGAGGGCACCCGCAGCGTGGACACGATCGAAAGCCCGGACCAGGCTCGCGAGATCGGCGCCGGCCTCGGGCTGTTTCATGCCCTGATCCACGACCTGCCCGCCGAGCAGCTCGCCGACACCCTGGAAGGCTTTCACGTCACCCCCCTCTATCTGGAGCGGTACAAAGCGGTGCTGGCCAGCAGCGAGCGTCCCCGCTGCGAACGCTGCCGCGAGGCGATCGCCTTCGTGGCGGCGCGGGAAGCCGGCGCCGGCGTGCTGGAGGAGGCCCTGGCCGCCGGCCGGTTGCGGCTGCGGCCGATCCATGGCGACCCCAAGATCAACAACCTGCTGCTCTGCAATGACAGCGGCCGGGCGGTGGCCCTGATCGATCTCGACACCGTCAAGCCGGGGCTGGTGCACTACGACATCGGCGACTGTCTGCGCTCCGCCTGCAATCCCCTCGGCGAGGAAACCGACGCCCTCGATGCCGTGCAGTTCGACCTGAACCTGGCCGAGCGGCTGCTGCACGGCTATCTCAGCGTGGCCCGCGGCTTCCTCAGCGACGCCGATCTCGACGCGATCCCCGATGCGATCGCCCTGTTGCCATTCGAACTGGGCCTGCGTTTCCTCACCGATCATCTGGCCGGCGATACCTATTTCACGATTGCCCGGCCCGGCCACAACCTCGATCGCGCCCTGGTGCAGTTCCGCCTGGCCGAGAGCGTTGAGCGGCAGCGGGCCCAGATCCAGGCGCTGGTGGAGGGGTTGCGATGAGCGCCGCGCCCCTTGAGGCCGGCCTTGGGGGCTGGCCGTGGCGGCCGCTGCGCTGCTTCACGGTGCCGCCGCAGGGGCTGCGGTTGGGCTGTGCCCTGCGGCGCCAGGGCGATCGGCTCGGGTTGCGCTATCGCCTGGAGGATCCGGCGGGGCTGGTGCTGCTGCCGCCGATCAGCGCTGCCCCCCAGCGCCGCGATGGCCTCTGGCAACACACCTGCCTGGAATGTTTCCTGGCCCGACCCGCGACCGCCGCCCCCTACGCCGAAATGAATGTGAGCCCCAGCGGCGACTGGGCCCTGTACCGGTTCAGCGGCTACCGCCAGGGGCTCACCCCGGTGGGGGGGGCGGAGGATCTGGAGCTGGTGGCGATGGGTCCGGTTCAGCCCGGCGGCGTTCTGGAGCTGGAGGTCAGCCTGGCGCCGGCGGCCCTGCTGGGGGATGGCCCGGCGGCGGCCGGGGCGCCCCTGGAGGCGGCGATCACCGCCGTGCTCGAACTGCGCGATGGAACCCTGCTCTACTGGTCCCTGGTCCATGGCGGCCCCGAACCCGATTTCCATCGCCGCGCCGATTTCCAGCTGCGGATCTGAAGGCGGAGCAGCGGGTGGTGGTTGCGGGCTGGCTGGGAGGATCGGATCCGTTGGGTCCGCTCGCAAGGGGTGCCATGGTTCCGCTGGTGACGGCGCTGGACGGCTGGTTGCTCTGGGCGTCGCTGGCGGCATTGTTCGCGGCGATCACCAGCCTGCTGGCGAAGATCGGGGTGGAAGGGATCAGCAGCAACCTGGCGACCCTGCTGCGCACCCTGGTGGTGGTGCCGTTGCTGCTGGCGGTGGTGCTGGCCAGCGGCGACCTGCGCAGCTGGCCGGAACTGCCGCGCCGCAGCCTGGTGTTTCTGGCCCTCTCCGGCCTGGCGACCGGCATCTCCTGGCTGTGCTGGTTCCGGGCGATCCAGCTGGGTCCGGTGTCGCGGGTGGCGCCGATCGACAAGCTGAGCGTGGTGCTGGTGGCGGTGCTCGGGGTGGTGCTGCTGGGCGAAAGCCTCGATCCACGCCAGTGGCTGGGGGTGGCGCTGATGGGCGCCGGCGCCGTGTTGCTCTCGCTCTGACTGAAGCGTGTGGCGAGCACCAGCCACGCCCCGGCTGCGGGCAGGGCCGGTCGGTGTGGCCTGGTGCCCGGGCCGCGGGGCGCCGTGGCGATCAGCCCACGAAGCGGCCGTAGAGCCAGCGCACGAAGCCCCCCAGCAGCGGCACCGGCCCGAAGGTGGGGCCCACGAAGTCGAAATAGTCGCGGTGGTCGCAGATCCTGCCGTCGCTGTTGAGCCGCAGCCGGGAAGTGCCCGGATACACAAACTCGATCCCCTTGATCTTCAGGCCCATCTCCCATTCCACGAAGGCGGTGTCGCCCTCGATCGCGACCGCAGCCGGGGTGAGATAGACGTCGTCGCAGCGCTTCAGCAGACCCTCCTGGGCGGCGATGTAAGCGCCGATCCCCTGTCGCTCCTGGGTGGGGTCGCTGAAGTGCACGTCGTCGGTGTAGAGCGCGCGCCACTGGGCTTCGCTTGGCCCCGGGGCCCCGTAGGGCTTGGTGAACAGGGCGCGCAGCTGGGCGGTGTCCATCGCGGCAGGCATCGAGGGCTGGGGCCACGATGGCGCAGAACGGCGTTCGCCAGGCGAGCTGGCGGCCGCGCTCTGCTGGGGGGGGTGAGCGGCTGCTGGCCGAACGCCTGTCCCCGTTCCTGGCTCTGCTTGCCTGAATCCAAGCCTTCCCACAGCTTGCCCCGATGGCCGCCCCCGCCGACCTCGTCAACGACCTGATCGCCCTGATCCCGGAGGACGGCAGCCGGATCAGCAACGACGAGATCCGCGCCGCCCTGGAACGCGAGGCGGGGGAAGCGATCAGCGAGGAGCAGCTGAAGGAGCTCAAGAGCCAGGTGGTGGCCCTGGGTGCCGCCGAGGGTGTGAAGGGCCCCGGCGGCGGCCTGCGGGCGCCTGGAGTCGAGCCGCCTCCGCGAGCTGCGGCCGCAGCCACTGGACCCCGCAGGTGAAAACCAGGAAAACCGAGCTGCTGTTCATGGCCCTGTTCCTGCAGCTGCTCAAACCCGGCGGCCGGGCGGCGGTGATCGTGCCCGATGGGGTGCTGTTCGGCTCCAGCAAGGCCCACAAGGAGTTGCGCCGCACCCTGGTGGAAGAGCACTTTCTGGAGGGCGTGGTGTCGCTGCCGAGTGGGGTGTTTCGGCCCTATGCGGGCGTGAGCACGGCGATTTTGTTGTTCACCAAGACCGGCCGTGGCGGCACCGATCAGGTGTGGTTTTATGACATGACCGCCGACGGCTGGAGCCTCGACGACAAGCGCAATCCGCTGCTGCCGCTGGAGAAACTCGGGCCCACCCCCAAGGAAGCCCGGAGCGAGGGCGAACACGCCAAGAACAACCTGCCCGACTGCCTAGCCCGCTGGCGCCAACGCAAGGATGCCGAGCGCGAGCGGGAACGCACCGCCCAGAGCTTCTGCGTGCCCAATGCTGAGATCGCCGAGCAGGGCTACGACCTCAGCCTCAACCGCTACAAGGAGCTGATCCACGAGGAGGTGGAGCACCGGCCGCCGCTGGAGATCCTGGCGGAACTGCGGGCGATCGAGCAGGAGATCCTGCAAGGGATCGAGGAGCTGGAGGGGATGTTGCGCTGAGGGGCACGCCAGCGCGATCAGCGGGCGAGGCCCAGAAATACCAGCAGCGAGCGGTTGAGCCGCAGCAGATCGTCATCCGCCAGGCAGCCAATGCACTGGCCCAGCCGATTTCTGGTCACGGTGATGAGCTTGTCGACCATCAGGCGGCTGGTTGCTTTCAGACCGTTCTCGGGGGTGGGCTCCACCGCGATGCGAAACACAGGGAGATCAGCGGGATCGGTCGTGATTAGGCACACCGTCACCGAATCTCTGGCGCCGAAGGCATCATCCTGGACGATCACGACGGGCCTGGGCTTGCTGGCGTAGCCGGAGCCGCCGGCCATGGTCCAGAGCTCACCGCGCTTCACTGGCTGTACTCGTCATCGGGCCATTCGTACACCGAATCAATGAACGCCTGGATCTCGGCCTCCTCAGGGCTGGCATTGGCCAGCAGACACTGCCGCCTGGCCTCGGCGGCGAACTTGGGAGAATGCACATCCGGCACCCAGATCTGGATCGGCCGCATCCCCTGGGCCCGCAACCGCTGGCGGTGCTCCCGCACCTTGCGCCGGTTAGCCGCACGGCGCGCCTCCTGGGCGGAGGCCTCTGAGTGGCCCAGCTCCGGGGCGGCTTCCGATCCCATGGCAGCTCCTGCAACGGTTACATGTCACCCTAGCCGGAGCTGGAGGGGATGCTGTAATGAATGGCCCTAGCATTCCGCTAGCAATCGGCGGAGGGGCGATGAACACCCTGGTGCTCCGCCAGGTGCCCGATGCCCTCTATCGCCGCCTCAAGGCGGTGGCAGCGGCGCACCGGCGCTCGATGAATCAGGAGGCGATCCTGGCGCTGGAGGCGGGGCTGCCGGAGTCGCCGATCCCGCAGCGGCCCTCGCTGGCGGAAAGCCGACGCTGGTTGGAGGAGCAGGTGTGGACCCTGCCGGTTCTGGATGAGCGCAGCGCCGAGGAGATCCTGGAGTTCGGCAATGACGGTCTCTGCGGCTGAAGGCAGCCTGGTGATCGACCTCGCCGTCGACACCAGCGCCGTGCTGGCGGTGCTCCTGCGGGAGCCCGTCGCCGAAGCCGTGCTGGAGCGGCTCTGCCGGGCCGTGCAGCCGGCGCTGGCCGCACCCACGCGCACGGAGATCCTGCTGGTGGCGCTGGTGAAGCTGGGGGAGATCGGCCAGGAGCGCGCCCGGGAGTTTCTCGATCAGCAGGCGTTGCTCACCGTGGCCTGGGATGGGGAGCTGGCCGATCAGGCGGCCCTGGCCTTCGCGCGCTACGGCAAGGGGCGCCATGCCAGCGGCCTGAACTTCGGCGACTGTTTCTCCTACGCCCTGGCGGAGCGCTTGAAGGTACCGCTGTTGTTTGTGGGCAACGATTTCATCCACACCGACCTGGAGGCGGCAATGACATGACCCTGGCGGAACTGCGGGAGATCGAGCAGGAGATCCTGCAGGGAATCGAGGAGCTGGAGGGGATGCTGCGATGACCCTGGCCGAGCTGGAGGCCTTGATCTCCACGGGGGAATCTGAACAACTGGAGTTCAAACGCTCCACCAGCCTGTTGCGTGCAGGTTGCGACACTCTCTGCGCCTTTCTCAATGGCCGGGGCGGCACGGTGTTGTTCGGTGTGGGCGACAGTGGCCGGATCGTGGGACAGCACTGCAGTGATGCCAGCCGCCGCGAGCTGGCGGAGGCGCTCCGCCGGATCGAACCTTCAGCCCAGGCCACGATCGACGAAGTTCCGCTGCCTGGGGATGAAAGCAAGCGCGTGATTGCTGTGCGGGTGCCGGCAGGGCAAGGGATGAGACCGTTCTTTCATGACGGGCGCGCCTTTCAACGGATCGCCAGCAGCACGGGGCGGATGCCCCAGCCGGTCCTGGAGGGCCTGCTCCTGGAGCGCAGCCACCCTATCCAGCGCTGGGAAACCCAGAAAGCGGTGGGCATTACCGCCGCCGATCTGGATCAGGAGGAACTGCTGCGCACCTTGCGCGTGGGCGTGCAGGCAGGTCGATTGCCGGAGGCGGCGCTCAGCGATCAGGCCGGTGCCCTGGAGCGGCTGCAGCTCTTGCGGGATGGGGCGATCACCCTGGCGGCCCAGGTGCTGTTCGGCCAGGGAGTGGCTGTTTTGCCCCAGTGCCAGCTGCGGCTGGCCCGCTTTCGCGGCACCGACAAACGAGAGTTTCTGGATCAGCGGCAACGGAACGGCCATGCCTTCCAGCTGCTGGAGGAGGCGATCCTGTTCTGCCAGCGCCACCTGAGCACGGCGGCGCGCATTCCCAGGGATCGCCTGGAGCGCGAGGAGCAGCTGGCGATTCCGCTGCCGGCTTTGCGCGAAGCGCTGGTGAATGCCCTCTGCCATCGCGACTACAGCCAGCAGGGGGCAGCGATCAGCCTGGCGATCTTCGACGACCGGCTGGAGCTCTGGAGTGAGGGCGGCCTACCCTTTGGCCTGGAGCCA
>CAIZQU010000156.1 GCA_903935205.1 uncultured cyanobacterium
CAAGTCAATCGCCTCGATTCATCGTGGCTGCAAGAGGTGCATCTGCGCCTCTCGAATGACAGTCCGTCATTCCACCCTGTTCACCCTCTGATCAGGGCATTCGGGCCTCGGGTTTTACACCACTCAAAGGGACGCGGCCATCGCTGATCCCTGTTTGCTTCTGAGCTTGCGGGCCATGCGGGTTCTGGCATCGGCATCTCTGGGCAACGGGCCCCGTTTCGGTGGAAGCGGCTGACCATGGGGCAGCCGGCCGGTGGCGATGTAGGCGTCGATGCCCTGATCGCTGCAGCACTTGGCGTTGTCCTCGCTCCAATAGCCGGCGTCCATCGTCATCACCGTGGGCATCTCACCCGCGCAGGAGTTGATGCGCTGCAGCATCGGCTCCAGGTGCTCGACATCCGGCGGCTGGTTGCTCACCCCCACCGCCACGATCACCTGGTGGTCACTGTCCACCGCCACCTGGCAGTTGTAGCCCTGCAGGTAGGACCCACCTGACTGCATGAGATGGCTTTCGGGATCGGTGAAATTGCGCTGGCTCTTCTTGGTTGGCGTGCCATCGGCCTTCCTGGCCAGACCTCTCCTGGGCATCGCCTCGACAGCCAGAGGCTCCAGGTTCGGCGGTTCCACACCAGCGTTCTCGGCCGCCTCGATCGCCTTCTCCCTGGCAGCTTTGGCCTTGGCTTCTGCCGTCTCGATCTTCTTGTCGAGCTCGGCCTGCTCAGCTGCTGGTGCATCGGACGCGAGGGCGGCTGCCGCTCTGGCCCTGGCCTCCTCAGCGTCCTGTTGTCGCTGCCGCGCCGCCGCTGCGGCGGTCTCCGCCTCCATCTCCTTGCGGGCCTGACGGATGCGCGCCAGGCGGTCCTGCCGCCGCCGCAGTTCATCCGGCAGATCACTGCCCAGCTTCCCCTTGCCGTAGCGCTTGTCCTCCTGGGCATCCAGGATCTCGGCCCGGCGCATCAGGGCATTGATCTCCTTCTCCAGTTCCTTCTCCGCCCTGAGCATGCGCTCGTGGCTCATGGCCTTGTGCTTGGAGGCATTGGCCTGAATCTTGGTGCCATCCAACGCCACATGACCCAGGCTCACCATCCCAGCCTTCTGGCAGAGGCGCAGGATCTGAACGAACAGACCCTTGAGGGCATCGAGGTTGCGGCGGCGAAACTCACTGATCCGGCTGTGGTCCGGCTGCTGATTGGCGGTGAGCACCCGGAAGGCCAGATCCTCGTAGCAGGCGCGCTCGATCTTGCGGGAGGAAACGATGCCGACGCAGTAGGCGTAGAGCAGCAGCATCGTCATCATCCGAGGATCAAAGCCCTTCTCGCCACGGGGATCCTTGGCCTGAACAGGGATCAGGATCTCGGAGAGATCGAGCTCATCCACCAGGTCCAGCAGGAAGTACACCTGATGGTCATCCGAGAGCCAGTCACTGGGTGATGGCGGTAGCAGGGTCGTCTGCTCAGGCTGCCAGGGGCGGAAGGTCTTTGCCATGACCCCATTCTCTCGCCCAGAACGATTGCAGCAACTGAGATCTGGGCGGATTCAGGGGCGTCTGTGGAGAGGCGAGTCTGGATCTATGCGCGACAGGCTCCTAGACTTTATGGATCCGCAGGCCAGCAGGAAGTCGATCACGGGATTGAAGGATGAATGACATGCCAACCGATGATGCCGCCTACATCCTTCCGACTCTCGAGGGATTTCGCAACAAACTGCTCGACCTGACCACACGCAACAACCTGCTCAACCTGAGCCTTAAAAGCCAGCGAACGGCTCGGCTCCTGCGGTTTGTGGACTGCAATCTCCAAGGGGTTCTTGACGGACTTCTGCTCGGGCGCCAATACAGCCTCAGTGCCCTACCGGAACCACCGAAAGAGAAGCGATCAACACTGGATGAAGCCGCCATAGAGGCCGCTCTTGAGCAAGCCCGTTCAGAGGACCCTCTCTATCGGCAGATTTTGGCCGATGGCATCGGTGATGATGCGACTCAGAAGGCCCTTACACAGGCAGACGACCGACTTCGCACGACGGTGATCGAGACTCTGGGCAAGGCAGACCAGGAGGCGCAAGTCGCCAGGAATCTGGCCACATGGGCTGAACAACAAGGCATCAATCCATCGTTTTCGCTGTCTGTTGCCAAGGACAGCAAGGGACATCAAGGGACTCTCAGGGCTCTGCTTCTAGATGCGCGGATGGAACGCGTTGCCGATTCCATTCGCAAGCAAGCCCAGAGCTCAATCGAAGAAACGGGCAACAACATCCTTTACCTGGCTTTTGGCTGCCTGGAATGGAGTGAAAAGAACAAAAGCTTTTTTGCTCCGCTGGTTCTACTGCCTGTTGAGCTCACCAAGACAGCCAATCGAGGCGGTGCCAAAACCTTCACGCTCAGCGCATCCGATGACGCCCCGATCGCCAATGTGACGCTCAAGGAGCGCCTGCGGCGTGATTTCGGCGTTGAGCTGCCCTTGCCCGACCCCACGGCCGAGGCGGTTGATCTCGAAAGCTACCTGAAGTCCGTGATGGAGTCGGTGGACGAGCTGGAGGGCTGGCAGGTGCATTCCTTCCTCAACCTGGCACTGTTCAACTTCAGCGGACTGGGCCTCTATGAGGATCTGGTGCCTGGATCCGTTCAAGGCTCACCCCTAGTGCGACAGCTTCTGGCAGCCGAGGTCAGTGACGACGAGCCACTCGAGGACATTAATGTCATCGCCGAAGACGTGCATGTCGATCAGCCGGACATCGCCGAGCGTGTCCCCGTCTTGATTGCCCAGGCCGATGCCAGCCAGTTTGCCGCAGTTGCCGACGTCATGGCCGGCCGCTCCATGGTGATTGAAGGTCCACCAGGCACCGGCAAAAGCCAGACGATCACCAACATTATCGCCAACGCGTTGTACGCCGGGAAACGAATCCTGTTCGTTGCCGAGAAGAAAGTGGCACTGGACGTGGTCTTCACCCGTTTGACGGAGGCCGGTCTGAAGCCCTATTGCCTGCGCATCGAATCCGACAAAGCCAACAAGCGCCAGGTGTATGACGAGCTCGCCGAACGCATTGACCTGGCCACACCGCCACGACCGCGCCGTGAGGGAGTGCATGAAACCTTCAACGGCCTGCGCCAGGAACTGAACGGCTTTGCAGCGCTTCTCAATCAGCCCCATGGCCACGAACAGCGAAGTCAGCACGAGCTGCTCTGGGAGGAACTGCAACTGCGCCGTGAGCTCGCAGCAGCGTCTGTGGATCCATCCGCCTATGAGATCGAGGTCCGGGATGCCTGCTCCAACAGCAGGCAACAGATTGAGCGCAACAGCCAGATCCTCGATGAACTGGCCCAGTTGATGGATGGCCTGAACCGGCAGCAACTGGAGGCGGCATTTCAACCCTTGTCCGTCCTGCCTGCCGATGCCTTGAGCCGGGAGGCCTTGCTGGATCAGACAAATCAGTGGGCAACTTGCCTGGACGCAATTGCGACCGGACTTAGTTCACTGATCGATGGCCAGGAGCTTCCGCTGGAGCAGCTCCGCTGGAGTGCCCGCGACCTGATCTCCGTTGCCTCTCGTTTGCCGGATCCGCTGGACGAAGGGGACGAAGCCCTGCTTCCTGCCCTTGGCTCGCCTGCCATCGCAGGGGCCGCTCATGTGCTGCTCGATGCCCTTCAGGCTGATGCTGAGCTGGCGTCCGCTGTTGCGCACCGCTTTGTTCGGCCGCCGGATCCACTCCCCTCGGTGGAAGCGATACAGAGCCTGGTGGCGGCGCTGAGCCAGTGGCGCATTGGAAGCCTGACCATCCCCACTCAGGAGCAGGAACGGGAGCCGCTGCGGCAACGACTGCGCAAGGCAGCACAAACGGCTGATCGCCTGGAGGTGCTGCTTGAGGCTTCCACGACAGGGCTGGCACTGGCAGACATCAGCCCATCATCCCTCCAGGCTCTGACGCCGCTGCTGGAGCACCTCAGCACGCAACCGGATTGGGTATTGCGTCAGCGGAGCGAAGTGATCTGGAACGCCGATCCCAAGCGTGCCCGTGCCTTGGTGCAGGAGCACCACGCCCTGCAGCACCAACGCGCTGAACTCAGGTTGGATCAAGCCGCGCCCCTGCAGCCCACGGACCTCAACCTCAATGAAGCGCTGGAGCAGCTGCAGCGCTGCTGCGATCGCGGCCTTGGCGACCTGCTGGGTCAAGCCAACGCTGCTCAGCAGTGGGGCGAGCAGCTCGACCAGGCGCAGGCCCTGCTGCAAGAGGCGGATTCCGGCCTGATGGCCTGCCTGCCCAGCGAGTTACGACAGGACGCAACCCTGGCTCAGTTGATGGCATTGCCAGATCTGCTGCGCGCAGTGTTGGGCTTGGATGCCGATGCGATCGGTCTGCGTGGCAGCTCCCTGTGGTCTGCTGACCTGAAGGCCCTGCGGCGGGCGCTGGATGGTGAACAGGAACTCAAGCGACGGGAACAGGCGCTGGCGCAGGCGGGTCTGAGGGTGGCCGCAGAGCACAGCGTCAGTGAACTCCGTGAAGCAGCCGACCTGCTGGAGAAAAAGCCTCTGTTCCAGAGGTTGGTCAACCGCCTCTCCGGCACAAAGGCTCATGCCGTGACCCTGGCCGCTGAGATCGGAGCCGAGAACCCACAGCAGCGTGCAGCAGCTCTTCGTGATGTAGCCACCGTCATGGAGATGCGTGAAACCTACGGACCTGGCTGGCAGCGGCGCTTGTTCTCGCTCGAGTTGTCCACTGATCGGCTGCTTCCTGTCGCCGAGCAACTGCAATCGCTCAAGCGGGTTCTGGAAAGCGCGAGCCATGGACTGTTCTGGGGAAGCTGGTTGCGGCAAGCCACCGCCACAGCGCTGCAAGCCGCGCTGTCGGCGTATGAGCAAGGCCAGGGGATCACCTTGCAGGAGCTGGCCGCTCACGGCGTATGGCCATCGGCCGTGCCTGAGCGCAACCTGAACTCGCTGCGGGACAGCCTCAACCAAAGCCGCCAGGACCAGGCCTTGCTGGCGGAAATGGAAACGGTGGCCTGTTGGGCAAGAGCCGCTGGCCTCGGCGATGGCAAGGAGATGCTGCGCTGGCTGCGGCAGGTACAGAGCGCTGGAAAGCGAGAAGAGGCCTTCCCCCAGGACGAGCTCGATGCCCTGCTGGCAGGGGGGATCTCCATCGATCAGATCGATGCCGTGCTGACAGCGGCTGAGCGAACCCGAGGGCTGATGGTCAGCTCAGGCCTGACGGACCAGGCGGCAGAACTCATGGCGGCTGATCAGACCGCCCTGAGCCAGAACCTGTTCACGCTTCAGAACCAACTCGCCCCCCTGGTGCAGGAGCTGATGGGCCTGGCGGATCTGCTGCCCGCCAATGCCAACCAGCAAACCCTGCAATCCCTGGCACAAGGCATTCAGGAATCCGCGCGCGACTATCAGTCGCTGCTGCAGCAATGGCAGGACGCTGGCCTCAAGCCGGAAGCGACCCTGCCCGAGCTGATGCAACTGCCGGTCGATCTGGCCCTGGCCCATCGCCGCCGTGAAGAGACACGACTCGCGCTGGCATCGTTCCAGCAACAAGCTGGCGAGGAGGTAGAGGGGGCATCGCCAGATCAGTTGCGCAGGGTGATGAGCTGGATCGGGGCGTTGCGCCAGGCAGGCCTACCCGCCGACGTGGAAGACCGCTGCCTCAAACCCGGTGGGAGGCTGTTCATTGCCGAGCGGCGCGCACTGGCCGAACAGCTGAGCAACGCCGTGAATGCCGAAACGGATGCAGCGCAGCGGTTCATCGCAACGGCCCTGCCTCAGGCAAGCCTGATTGGGCCGCAGGGAGTACAGGAGATCACAGCGCTCAAGACCAGACATCTGATCGGCTGGTTGGCAGCAGTGCTGGCCAACCGTGATCACTACTCCACCTGGATCCAGCGCCATCAACAACTGGCGCAGCTCCCAGATGATGGAACGCGTGAATTGGCCGAACAGCTACTGCACTCAGACATCGCAGGTGAACACTGGAGCCGCCTCTACCGGTGGACTCTGACACGCAGCCAGCTCCGCCAGATGGTCCAGGCGATTCCAGCGCTGCAGCAGCTGCGCAGCCATGATCAGGTGGCCCGGCGTGAACGGTTCCAGCGCATCGAGGAGGAGCTACGGGCCCTGGATCGCGCTGAAGTCGTGGCCGCCATCCATCAACAGCCCGAAGCGCTGCCCGATGGCGTGAATCGAGGCCTTCGGGGAGAGTTCACGGAGATGGGGCTGATCCTGAACGAATGCCGCAAACAGAAGCGACATCGTCCGCTGCGGCATCTGTTCCAGTACGCCGGTGAATCACTGCGCGGACTGAAGCCCTGCTGGATGATGTCGCCAGGGACCCTGGCCTCATTGGTGCCACGCGATGCGATCGAGCAGTTTGATCTGGTGATCGTGGATGAGGCCTCTCAGATGCCGCCGGAGCGTGCCTTCGGCCTGATCAGCCGTGCACGCCAGTGCGTGGTTGTGGGCGATCCCAAGCAGCTGCCACCCACTTCCTTCTTCCAGCGCACCGCATCGGCCGAGGAAGGCGAATCCGAAAGCGACGTGGATACGGAGGTGCTGGACGAAGAATCGATCCTGGATCTCTGCACCAAGACCTTCCAGCCAGTGCGCCGCCTGAAGTGGCATTACCGCTCACGCCACGGCAGCCTGATTGCCTTCTCCAACAAACACTTCTACAACAGTGAGCTGGTAGTGTTCCCCTCCTGTGACCGCAACTTTGCGATTCACAGACATCTGGTGAGCGATGCCAGGTACAGCAAAGGCGTGAACCTGCCCGAAGTGAGGCTGGTGTGCGATGTGGTGCTTGAGCAGCTTGAGACCCACCCCGATCGAAGCCTGGGCGTCGTTGCCATGAATGAAGCCCAGGCCTCTGAGATCGAAGAGCAGCTGGACATGCTGTCACTGCATCACGAAGAGCTCCGGCGCCGCCTTGAACTCAAAGACACCAGCGAAGAGCTGTTTGTCAAATCGCTGGAGAAGGTGCAGGGCGATGAGCGGGACACCATCGTAATCGCATGCACCTACGGCCCCTCTGAACCCGGCGGGCCGGTGGCCATGCGCTTTGGTCCGATCAACCAGCAGGGTGGACACCGCCGCCTGAACGTGCTGTTCACCAGGGCCAAACGGGCGATCGAACTGGTCACCTCCATCGAGTCGCACCAGATCCAGCCGACCCCCACCGCCAGCCAGGGGGTGCATGCCTTTCGGAACTATCTCAAGTTCGTGGAAAGCCAGTCTCTGGAGACCGGCCGGCCATCGGGTCGTGAGCCCGACAGCCCCTTTGAGATGGTGGTCGCCGAAGCCATCCAGCGCCACGGCTACGAAGTGGACTGCCAGGTGGGTGTCGCCAACTATTTCATCGATCTGGCGGTCCGCCATCCCGAAAAGCCCGGCACCTACCTCCTGGGCGTGGAGTGCGATGGAGCCACCTACCACTCTGCTCGCGCCGCCCGCGACCGCGACAAGTACCGCCAAGCCGTGCTCGAAGGCCTAGGCTGGGAGATCTATCGGATCTGGTCAACGGATTGGTTTGAGAATGCCGAAGCAGAAACGCGGAAGCTCATTGAGCATGCCCAGCGCCTCGTAGGCAGGAGAGCCTCGTGAATCAGTTCTGCGCATGCGATTACTACATCGGGCGCGTAGCCCTGCAGCACGCACAGCCAAGGAATCACCTGATACTAGAAGCGGTCTTCGCCCCCGGAGCCCGGATCTAATGCCGCAGTGCCGAATGGCTGGTCAGCAACCTGGGCAGCAGCTCCGACGGCCAGCAGGTGGTCGACGTGGTGGGCGTCTCGCCGTGACCTCCCTTTCCTGCGCAATCCCCGTTTTCAAAAGGTCATCGCTCCGATCGAGACACTCGATCTGCCATTCCTTTTAGTGGTGAAGGAGACGGCCGGCAAGGGGCCCGAGCCTGCGAGGGATTCACGTCAGCCCTTGCCGGATGGCCCGCGCCGGGGCAGGCCCAGACGGCGTTTGCCGACCCGGCCAGCCGAACCGTCCCGACGGCAACTGCCCCCGCAGCAATCGGTTCGTTCTGATCGCCGCTGGCCCTGGTGGGGCATCCACAGTCCCGACCGCGACCACAGCAGCGTCCCCCCAGCCGCCGGCCCCGACCAGGACGAACCCGCCATCGGGCGGGAGAAAAGCCGGGATCAGGGCTCCCGGCCGGCCCGGGCCCCGAAGGCCCCTGAGCCTCAGCGGCTCAGCACCGCAGGCTGATCGCCCTCGGCCTGAGCGATCAGCCGCTCGGCCTCCTGGATCTCCTGCAGCTGGGCGATGGCGATGCGGGCATCCTGCTCCTCCTGCAGGGCGGCATCGATCTCATTCACCCGCTGCAGGCAGTGCTGCAACGCAGGCAGCACCTCCTCCTCCAGGAGGGTGATTTCCTCCTCCCCATAGGGATGCTCAATCCAGGTGCGGCGCAGAGGCTTGCC
>CAIZQU010000157.1 GCA_903935205.1 uncultured cyanobacterium
CTCATTCACATTCTCATCAAGCCAGGGGCGCCCATCGTCTGGCGCTCCTTCATAGTTGGAATGCCAATGATCGGCGCACCATTCCCACACATTGCCGTGCATGTCATGGAGGCCCCAGGCATTGGCGGGAAACATCCCCACATCCGTTGTCTGCTTTAGATCCTCTCCCTTGGGGCCATCGGCATAGGCATAGTCACCGTCGTAGTTCGCCAGCCTGGTACTGATCGTCTCGCCAAAGGCAAACGGGGTGGTCGTCCCTGCCCGGCAGGCGTATTCCCATTGGGCTTCGCTGGGCAGGGTGTAACGCCGGCCTGTGCGTTGGCTGAGGCGGCGGCAGAACTCCATCGCCTCGTGCCAGCTCACGGTCTCCACCGGGCGCTGGTCACCCTTGAACCGAGAGACATCGGGATTCAGCTTCGCAGTCCAGGGCTCTTCCCCCTTGCGAGGCTTCCACTCGGCCACCGCCCGCCACTGGGCCTGGGTGATCGGGGTTTGGGCCAGGAAGAAGCCCTGGAGCTGCACCAGGTGCTGCGGCCCTTCTGCCTCGCTGCGCTCCGCTTCGTCGGCGGGGGACCCCATCCAGAACCGCCCCGGCGGAATCCAGAGCATGGTGAGGCTGGGGGCGATCTCCGCTGCGGAACCGCCCGGCTCGGCCAGGTCCTCCCGGTAGCCCTGGCTGCGGCGGCGGTGGCTGAGCAGAAAGCGGAAGCTGGCGGCTCCTGAACCTGCAGCGGCCTGGCGGGTGGCGGAGGTGCTCATTCGGGCACGCCGGGGTGGCTGGACATCAAAGGTAGTGGCGGCAGCCGTTGCCAGGCCTTGCCGCGGCGGTGAACGTGGCAGGCAGCGAAAACGGTGGGCTGTCGTCACCGCTGAAGTGGCGGCACGGCCCACCGGGCGCTGTGCGGATCGAGCGGGGGCCAGGCCGGAGTGGGCCGGCAGTGCCGTATTCGCCGATCACGGGAGCGGGTCTGGACCCCTCCTGTGCTCCCAGAGGAATCACTTCCCCTGGCTCTGACGTTGAAGGGTGCTGGGGGAGGCAACAGACGCGGAAACCGAGGTTGTTGTTGCGGTTGTCCGGGTGGTTGTTGTTGCGGTAAGCCGAGCGGCAGTTCCTGGGGTGGTTGTTCCACGAGCCGCCGCGCAGCAGCTGGGCGACCCGCCCCGGCTGAACCTACAGCGTTCAGAGGAGATCGCAAGCAAAGGACACCCCGGCGTAGAGGCGACGCCGCAGGCGCCAGGTGTGGCCGTGAGCCAGGTGGGCGTTCCAGCTCTGCAGGCTGATGCGGGCCGTTGCGGCGGGAATCGTGCCGCTGATGACGGCCTGGTGGAGCAGGCGCAGCCTGCGCTTGCCCTTGAGCAGATTGTGGTTGCGCACACGCACGCGGCTCGGCAGCACGCGAAAGCCCACGAAGCAGGCGCCATGGCGGGTTTGGCGGATCTGGCTCTTGATCGGATGCAGATGCAGGCGCAAGGCCGCCAACTCGGCTTCGAGCAGGGCCCTGGCCTCTTGCAGCGGCCTGGCGCTGTTGGCGAACAGGGCGACATCATCCACGTAACGCAGCACGGCGCCGATGCCGGGCAGGGCAGCGAGGCGGTGATCGAGGGCGTTGAGGTGCAGGTTGGCGAGGAACTGGCTGGTGAGGTTGCCGATCGGCAGGCCGCGGGGCCGCTGCAGGGGGGTGAGCAGAGTGTCGCCGGGGAAGGCATCAAAGGCCGGGCCATGCTGGGCACCGTTGTCGAGGATCCGATCGAGCAGCCAGAGGGTGCCAGGGCAGGCGATGCAAGCAGCCAATTGCTGGCGCAGGATGGTGAGATCGATGCTGGGGAAATAGAGGCGGATGTCGCCGCTGAACACCCAGCGATGGCGCGCGGATTCGGCCACGAAACGGCGCAGGGCCTTGTGGCTGCCGAGGCCGATGCGATTGGCGTAGCTGGTGGCGATGAAGCTTTTCTCCAGCGGTGGCACGATGGCGGCACACAGGGCGTGATGCACCACCCGGTCGCGGTAGGGGGCGGCGGAGATCAAGCGGCGCTTGGGATCGCGAATTTCGAACTGTCGATAGGGGCCCGGGGCATAGGTGAAGGATTGCAGCTCGTGCTGCAGCTGAAACAAATTGGCCTCCAACCGCGCATTGAAGGCCAACACAGCGGGCCGGTAACGCTTGCCTTTCTGGGCGCGCAGGGCGGCGGCATGGAGCGCGGCGAAACTGATGATCTGTGGGTAGAGATCGGTGAGTGGGCGGAACTGTGCTTGGTGAGCGGCTGGCATCGGTTGGTAGCGACTGGAGCGATCAGGCGATGGCCTGGCGTTGCTGCTGGCTGAGCCAGCCGCTGTGTTGCTTGGCGATTTCGGTGATCAAACGGCTGGCGTGTTCGTAGCGCTGCAGATCGATCAGCTGGAACTGATGCAACAGGCGGATCTGCAGCTGGATCACCACGATCTGACCCTTGAGCGGCTCAAGGATGGGCAGCTTGGCGCGGGCGTAGCGGGCCTGCACGAGTTGTTCGAGCAGGTGGTAAAGATGGCCTACCAATCGATCCCCGAGGCCGAATTTGTGCTGACGGGGCAGGCGCTGCAGCAGCGGCACAAACCAGCGAATCAGATCGAGAGAGGCCTCAATGATCGGCAGCTCGCCGCTGCTGGCGGCATGGCTGCGCTGTGAAGGAGTGGACATGATCCTCGCGCAAAAAATTCGAGGCGCCTGCGGCGCCAGGGCAGGTTAATCCCCAAGGAACCCAAGACTGCGGCAGCCGCTTACAACCGCAACCAAAAATGGAACAGCCGAGAGTAAAGATCTAAAGGGTTGAAGGGTAAAGAATCAAGTCCTGGGGGAGGCAACAGACGCGGAAACCGAGGTCGCCGCCGCGGTAGTCCGGGTGGGCGCCGTCGCGGCAAGCCGAGCGGCAGCCCCTGGGGTGGATGCTCCACGAGCCGCCGCGCAGCAGCCTTGATGTTTCCTCATTCACATTCTCATCAAGCCAGGGGCGCCCATCGTCTGGCGCTCCTTCATAGTTGGAATGCCAATGATCGGCGCACCATTCCCAC